>NZ_CP085442.1:1975178-2288214 GCF_023824195.1 Priestia megaterium | reverse complement strand
CATGGATGGTTGCGCCTAAATCTCCATTTGAGATTTTTTGAACTTGTTTAGAGATTTCTTTAAGATAACGGATATGGGAACGAATAAGTACTAGAAAAACCAAAACAAAAATCACTACAGCAATAAAAATAAGCCCAAATGCCAATAGATTATATGCAGAAACATTCATTTTCTCTTCTTGTATATAGCTGTTCAAAACAAACCTGGCAATTAAAACAAACGTTAAATTGGCGACCAAAAAACTTATAATCATAGCAAAAAGAAGCTTTACACTTATTCTTTTCATATCCTGTATCCTACGCCCCATATGGTTTTAATATAAATTGGCTTTTTCGGATTATCCTCAATTTTTTCGCGAATCTTTGTAATATGAACCATTACGGTATTATCCGATTTAAACGCATCTTCTTGCCACACGGCTTCATATATTTTCCCCATACTCATCACCGTTCCTTTGTTGCGTGCCAGCAGCTCTAAAATATCAAACTCTTTTGGTGTTAAACGAATCTCTTGGCCGCGCACAAAGACAAGGCGGGTGCTGCGGTTAATTTCCAAATCGCCAATTTGAATAATATCGCGTTCAGCACGTTCATTGTATTTTTTATAGCGTCTAATTTGTGATTTAACCCGCGCGATGAGCTCGAGAGGATTAAATGGTTTTGTTAAGTAATCATCTGCTCCTGCTGTTAAGCCAGAAATCTTATCCATATCTTCTGACTTAGCCGACAGCATAATAATGGGCATGTTTTTTTCTTCACGTATTTTAAAAGCAGCGTCAATTCCATTCATCTGCGGCATCATAATATCTAATATAATTAAATCTACTTCTTGTTCCTCTAAAAGCGCTAATCCAGATACAGCATTAGAAACTTTCAGCGCTTCAAATCCTTCATTTTCTAAGTAAATAGCAATTAAATTACGAATTTGCTCATCGTCATCTATAATTAAAATTCTGTCTTTCATTTACAAACTCCTTATATCTCATTCTTTTCGCATGTAAAAATATATGCGGGAGGAACATTTCTCCACTCTTTTTCCGCTTCAATCTGCGGGAAAAACGTGCGGATCAACTCTTTTTTTAAATTCGTATACTGAAACGTAATAAATTTCCCTTCATCAGCTAATATGCTACGCGTGTTTTGCAGAATACAGTCGGACACTTCAGAGGGCAGCGAGGCAAAAGGAAGACCTGATAATACGTAATCTACTTTTGGAATATCGTACTGTATCAAGTACTTTTGAACATTTTCAGCTGAGCCGTGTATCACATACACATTTTTTTCATCCTTTACTTGTTCCTTTACTTTTTCGTAAAATTGCCGGTTGTATTCGATAAGAAGCAAAGTTGTACAAGCGCTTCGTCTTCTTATTAATTCACGGGTAAAAACTCCGGTTCCTGGCCCGTACTCTACTATACAGGCTGCATGTTCAAAATCAATCGCTTTTACCATTTTTTCCGCTAAGTGCGTAGAGCTTGGCAAAAGTGCTCCTACCGTTCTCGGCTGATGAAAATATTGATACATAAAAGCTAAATTCATTTTCTATTCCTTCTTTCTACTCTTTCTTTCTAGAATAGAAAAAAAAACTAAAGAAACATTAATTAATTTTCTTAAGAATTCTTAAGAAAACAAAAAAGGTTGAGACATAACGGAATTAACCCAATCTAAAGACGAGCAAATTGGATTAATAAACTCATATGGATTGCTCGTGACACCGCTGTTGATTTCCGTGCAAGACTTCGCTTTCCGCGGGCGGCCGGTGAGCCTCCTCGTCGCTTCCGCTTCTGCGGGGTCTCACCTATTCCGCTTTTCCCGCAGGAGTCTTCGCCTTGCCTTTCAATTAACAGCTAGAAGCGGTGAAACCAACGTTCATAATAACAGTAAAAATTCGAATGGTCAGTCAATAATATCGATTGATCATTCGAATTTACCTTTAACTAAAATATTTTTGTCCCAGCCTCTTTCAAAAGATAATTTATCGTAAATAACATCCGCTATTCAAATCCAATGTGGCTCCTGTATAATGTTTTGCTTGAGGGCTCAGTAAAAAAAGAACCGTATCTGCCACGTCTTGAGGCGTAACAAAGCTTGGAATCAGCTGATGAGCGATGTATTCATTTTTGCGCCACTCTGGAATATTTTTCATCATATCGGTATTTACCATTGTAGGTGCTACGGCATTCACCCGGATATAAGGAGAAAAATTCATCGCACAGCTCTTGGTTAATCCTAGTATTGCTGCTTTAGACATTCCATATATAGCATCGGAGCTTCCTTCCATTCCTGACACGGACGATATATTAATAATCGCTCCTTCTGTTTCCTTTTTCATTAATAATTCGCCAAAGTACTTGGAGAAATAAACATATCCTTTAATATTAATATCCATCACAAAATCTATTTCGTTTTCTTCATAATCCAATAAATTTTTCCCTAAATACACGCCTGCATTATTAACTAACCCATACAAATTTTTATCTTTTATTTGATAAAAAAGATCTTTTACATCCTTTCCTTTTTTAACATCCACTACATACGTTTCAATATGGCCCTTTGTATCTTGAGCTAGTTGTCTCAAAGCTTCAGCATTAATATCACAAGCAATGACTGAATAGCGCTTTAACACGAATTCTTTTACAATTTTTTTGCCAATTCCGGAGCCTGCACCCGTGACGATTATCCATTTTTCTTTCATGTTTACACCTCTTACCGACTCTCTGTTTTGTATACACATTTGTTATGTAAATATTCAAATATTAATTATACCATTATTTTCTATATAAAAATTCTTTTCCTATGCTCTTTTTCAGCTTACTGAACAAAGTGCGTATAGTTTTTTATACGAGTGATAACGATAAGACAGTACATTATTTCAAACAAGAAAGAGATGATAACACGTGGCAAAAGTACTTTATATTACAGCTCATCCTCACGATGAGTCTCAATCATTCAGTATGGCAACAGGAAAAGCGTTTATTGATGCTTACAAGGAGCATAATGCAAGTGACGAAGTTGTACATATTGACCTTTACAAAGAGAATATTCCTCATATTGATGCGGATGTATTTAGCGGCTGGGGCAAACTTCAGGCTGGGTCTGAACTTTCTTCTCATGAACAAGAAAAGGTCAATCGTCTTGCAGAATTGAGCGAACAGTTTGTAGCAGCGGACAAATATGTTTTTGTAACGCCTATGTGGAACTTTTCATTTCCACCAGTTATGAAAGCCTATTTAGACTCTGTAGCCGTAGCGGGTAAGTCATTTAAATACACGGCAGAGGGTCCGGTTGGGCTATTAACGGATAAAAAAGCGCTTCATATTCAAGCACGCGGAGGCATTTATTCTGAAGGTCCTGCAGCTGATATGGAAATGGGGCATCGTTATATTGGGATTATGATGAATTTCTTTGGAGTACCTTCGTTAGACGGCATTTTTGTGGAGGGGCATAACGCAATGCCAGATAAAGCCCAAGAAATTAAAGAAAAAGGAATAGCAGAAGCAAAAAAACTTGCCCAAACTTTTTAATATAAAACCCGCATAAAGCGGGTTTTTCTACGCAAAAAAGCTTTCTCTTTCCCTTTCAATCCACCTGTCCATTTCCTGATCACTTTTTTCTACAAGTCTGTTAACGAGGATATCATGCCAAATATAGTTTTCAAGTAAATTAATGTTGACTGCGTTATTTGTATAGTAAGCCATTTCTTTATGACCATAAATCATTTCACTGCTGTCAACAGATACAATAAACCAGTTTTGATTGCCAATGTTTTCGGTATAACTTGTATGACGGTGCCGGTCAAATTCCTCCATCACTTCATCTTGTTCAAACACAATTCCTTTTAGTGTTACACTCTCCCTTAGCTGTAATAAAAGAGGCTTCAACTCATTATAAATATCGGGCCAAAGCGAGATGACAATTTTATTTTTTGCTTTTAACAATAGCGACTCACAAAAAGCAAGAATGGCTCTTTCTCCTTTCATCGTCATAACCCGGCTTTCTTCTATAGACTCTGCAGCCTCAAGACGTTTAAGCGTTTCGCTAACGTCTTCATACGTTTCGTTCCATTTTTTTTGCAGCGAATGCAAAAACGCATCGACGGGCAGTGACGTGTACTGGGTGCCATCATTACTCTCTTCTTTTAACACCATGCCTTTTTCCTCTAGTGTTTGTAAAATATCGTATACACGCGCTCTTGGCACACCTGAATGTTTACTAATGCTATAAGCAGTGGAAGATCCTTTTTTGACAAGCGTCACGTATACTTTTGATTCATACTGATTAAATCCAAGCGACTGCAGCTGCTGAATAATATTTTCCATAAAGGAAACCTCCCTGTTTTTTAAGTTATTTGAAATTTTCATCATTTACATATTTACAACCGCTTTTTATATAGTTACTATTTAAGTAGTCACTATATATTATGACATGAGGAAGGTGCTTTATGGAAGAATTAAGTTTACAGATTGTTCTTTTGCTTTTACTATTTGGGTTTTTAGCCGCATTCATTGACTCTGTAGTTGGCGGAGGCGGTTTAATTTCAACGCCTGCCCTTTTATTTTTAGGCCTGCCTCCCGCTGCTGCCTTAGCTACAAATAAATTAGCTGGAACGATGGGCGTATTAACGAGTACCATTCGATTTGTCAAATCCGGAAAAGTCGATTTTCGCGTCGTAGGTAAATGGTTTCCTTTTGTATTTATCGGTTCTTTAGGAGGTTCAATCACCGTTCATTTTCTATCCTCTGCTTTTTTGAAACCGGTTATTTTGATTCTCCTTGTTTTAGTTGCTATTTATACAATCTTCAAAAAAAACTGGGGCACCACGTCCACATATAAGCCGCTGTCTATTAAGAAACTTATTTTCTTTACCGCACTTATTTTTATTATTGGCTTTTACGATGGATTTTTAGGAGCAGGCACAGGCTCATTTATTTTATTTGCTTTTTTATTTATGGGATTTGATTTCCTGCAGTCAGCAGGCAGCGCAAAATTTTTAAATTTCGGCAGTAATTTAGGTGCTTTGCTTGTATTTTTATATTTTGATTCTGTTGTATTTTCTTACGGATTAATTATGGGGTTTGCGATGATCGTGGGTTCTTTTGTCGGATCAAATGTCGCTCTATCAAAAGGCGTGACGTACGTCCGAACGCTTTTTATCCTTGTCACTTTAAGCCTTATTAGCAAAAACATATTCGATTATGTGAATCAGTACAAATAGATCAATGGTTTCTTTAGAACCCTAACAATGAACCTATATATCTATTAGATTAATAAAACCACCTCTTACTATTTTCTTATTTTTGGGTAAATGTGTAAAAAAACACTAAAATTATTGTATACTGGTCCATGTTGTTTTACATAATTTAGAAACATTATACAGAGGTGAACATTTTGTTTAAGAAATTCAGGTTTTTATGGTTTATTTTGCTGATCTTTGCACTTATTTTTGTCAAAAATACGTTCTTTTCTTCTTCAGAGAACGCTGCTGAGACTCTAGCAACGTCAGATGTTCCACAAGCAGCGGCTACTTTCAAAGAGGGAAACAATCAGCAGGACGGAGTCATTATTCAAAAATATCGCAAACAGCTAGATGCAGCACAGAAAAAAAGCGAAGAAAAAGCTACTAAAGAAATACAAGAAAAAATTTATGAAGATGGCAGGCAAGCAGCATTAAAATTTTTACCGCGCAATAAATTTCAAAGAGCTTTTTCTCAGCCCTCTAAAAAATCAGCCGATGACATTTATGACTTTCTAATTGCGCAAGTGGGGTTTGGAGGATATGATTCTCTTTATCAAGAAGTAATAGCCGCAAAAAAAGAAGCAGCTTCTTCTACTGATGAATTAAATATGAGTGGCATTCAAGCTAAAACCGCTGCACTTACATACGGCACACTAGCACAAAGAGAGCAACTGCTTGTTACAAGTCTTGCCTATGACTTAAGCAGCGTAGGCGTTATTTCTTCCGATACAGCTAAAGATATTGATAAAAAAGCTACTCATATGCTAGAAGTTAGAAAAGAAGGAATAAATGCCGCGATGCAAAAATAGTTTTGCGAAGTGAAAAGCAGCAGGTAAAAACTGCTGTTTTTTTATTCTAAATAACGTTCAGGTACTTCACTATTTTAATAGCCGATCATTTAATAACACTGGTTAAAGCTTTCATACAATGATATAAAAATGGAGGTAATTTCTATGAAAGAAGCGATTGTTTACCAATACGATGCGTTCAGCACGCGCCCTAATAAAGGAAACCCTGCAGGAATTGTGTTTAACGGAGATGATTTTTCAGCTGAAGAAATGCAGAAGATTGCTTATCAAGCACAGTTTAACGAAACTGCTTTTATCATGGACTCTTCCCGCGCTGATTTACGAATTCGATACTTTACGCCCGGACAAGAAGCAGATTTGTGTGGCCATGCTACCATCGCTTCTCTTTATGCTTTACATAGTAAAAACAAACTTCCAAAAACTACATTTACGGTTGAAACAAATGCTGGAATTTTGCCTATGACTGTACAGAGCATAAACGGACAACCTGTTATCACCATGAGTCAAGCTTCTCCACAGTTTCATCCGTTTTCAGGTTCAAAAGAAAAACTGGCAAAAGCTCTTAATCTTCATATTGATGACCTTGATCAAAGACTTCCTATTGTATATGGAAGTACAGGGAACTGGACGCTTATTGTACCTTTAAAAAGTTTAGATTCCTGTAAAAAGATGAAGCCTAATCAAGAAGATTTCCCGCATATTTTAACAGATATGCCAAAAGCATCTATTCATCCCTTTTGTTTTGAAACGATTCACTCAGAAGCCCATATGCACGGAAGACATTTCTCTTCACCATTTTCAGGTACGGTAGAAGACGCTGTAACTGGAACAGCTTCTGGCGTAATGGGCGCCTATTACGCGAGATATGTGGACCAGCAAGAAAACGACCGCTGGCAATTTGTGATTGAGCAAGGACAGGAAATAGATAGAGATGGCTTAGTTCATGTAGAAATTACAAAAAAAGAGAATACGTATGGTGTGGTAATCGCAGGAGAAGCTGCCTATGTAACAAAGCAAATCGTTTCTCTTTCCTAATAAAAACGTGTCCGCCTGTTTGGCGAACACGTTTTTTTGTTTAATAGATAATAGCCTGTACGCTCATTATTGTAACGGTTAAAATAAGAATCACGTTCCCTATAATTAACCACGGCTTTGCGCTTCCTCTTCTACCTTTAATAGCCGTGATTAGTCCAGCAATGGGCAATAAAGCCATAATGATGACCCAAATTTTACGAAGAATGCTGGAATCCAAATAAAAACCAAACTGCATCATCGCAAATAACACGACTGTAATAAGGAAGAAAAGTGTAGGCACAGCTAAATGAATGCCTCTTGGTCTCATTGAGTAGTACACAAAATCACTTTCTTTCTATGTAAAATCTTACGTAAAATAACGTTATCATTTACAAAGAGTTTTGACAACTTTTTGAAGGGTTTTGTCAACAAATTTTAATAATCTAGAAGAAATTACTTCTCACTCAGCTGCCCTAAGACTGCCGGAAGTGCAGAAATAACGTCGCTTGCTAACATATCCATCATTGTATGTCCCTGATCAAGCAGCACATCCGCTGCTTTTCCGTGAACATATACCGCATTACTGATTGCTTCTTGAAGAGAATCATGCTGCATGATAAAAGCGAGGATGATCCCTGTTAACGTGTCACCCGTTCCGCCTTTCGCAAGCCCTGCGTTTCCAGTGGTATTTACGTATTGTTTTCCGTCAGGTGTTGTAACAATCGTGTTTGGACCTTTTAATACAAGGTACACACCATTTTCCACTGCGTATTGTCTAGATATTAAAAATCGATTTTCTTCTACTTCTGAGATTGTTGTATCCACGAGTCTAGCCATTTCTCCCGGATGAGGTGTTAAAATCGTTGCGTGTTCTCTTTCTTTTACTTCTTTTTCTAAATGGGGAAGATGAAAAAGACCATCGGCGTCCACCACAACAGAAACCGGCTGGTGAAGCACTTGTTCGACGACTTTCTTCGTTTCTTTCGTTCTCCCAAGCCCTGGTCCGACTGCAATTGCATCATACTCCGCTTCTTCTAAAGGAATCTCGCCTGCAAAAAAGCCATCTTTGCTTGGACATGGTTTATACATCACTTCCAACATGTGAGCAGCTGCAATCGCATGAATATCGCTCGGAAGCGCAAGAGTTAAAAGCCCTGCTCCGCTTGTGAGTGCTGCTTTTGACGTTAGCATCGGCGCTCCAGGTGTTTGAAGCGAACCTCCTATTACGATTCCTTTTCCGTGTGTACCTTTATTTGACGAAGCATTCCGAATAGGAAAAGATTGTTTAATATGCTGAGTTGACCATACCTCTTTAGGAGATGAGCTTTTTTTAATTGCTAGCGGCGGAATACCGATATCTACTACAATCAATTCACCATAGCTTTCTTTGCTCGGGTATGTAAATGCCGTGATTTTCGGCTGCTGAAGCGTAATCGTAGCATCTGCACGTACCGTAAGCTCTTGCTTCTGTTCCATTACTCCACTTGGGACATCGATGCTGTATATGTAAGCCTTAGAGTCGTTTATTTTTTTTATAATGTCATCGTAAGGAGATTTGATGCTGCCTTTTACTCCTATCCCTAGTAGACAGTCAATAATCACCGTATACTTTTTTACAGAGAAGTTGTCTCCCGCCGATTGCCACGTGAACCCAGCATTTTCATAGATGATCATTGCTTTTTTAGCTGCGCCTTTTATTTTTTCCCGTGCAGGAACTACCCAGACGTCAACTTCATAGCCTTTTGACTTCAACGCACGGGCAATAACAAAGCCGTCTCCTCCATTGTTTCCCGTTCCTATAAGCAGCCCTATGTTTTCATGTTTTTCGATTCGCTCACTCAGCGCGTTTGCAGCAGCCTGCCCGGCATTTTCCATAAGGGACTCTTCACTCATCCCAATTGTATTCATCATATAATCATCTACTTGATACATCTCTTGATTCGTTACAATTCTCACTGTGCTGCTCCTTACTGAAACGGAAATGGTTCATCTGTATTTACCGTTCCTTTTATTTTCGTTATAGTTAATTGTTCTCCTTTCACCCAATCTTCAAACGAGAAAATGAGAGGTTTTGCTTTTCGTCCAATCCCCACAATGACTTGCAGCGTCTCCGGTACATATGCTACTGTATGAAGCGTTCCAGCAGAATTCCGGTAATCTTCTTTAAAAATACCGTATTCATCTTCATTAAATAAAGAGAAAGCTTCAAGAGGCGATAGCTTTTTTTCAATATGATCTCGAATATGATCGAGCCTTTCCTTTGACTCTACCAAATGATGACGATTTTCTTCGACTAGCTGATTAAAATGGTTCGTACACCCCATCATCGTCCCTCTTTGTACATGAACGCCTCGTCCAGATGCTTCGACTACTGCTCCCTGTCCGCTGCGGTCATAAATGGAATAATTAAACGCATGACGATGAGGTGCTCTTTCTAAAATAGCAACAGCCTCTTCTGTCGTTTCACATGTTTCTAAAATAAACCGAGCGAGCGTACAGCAAATAAATCCGTTTGTTTGACGGCGGCGATTAACAAAATGATAACCAATTGCCAGTCCTTTTTCATTCATTCCATCCATTCGCCCAATCATTCTCGTTCCAAATCCGACGCTTGCATATCCTTCATTTGGCTGAAAAAGCAAAAATCGACCTTCGTACGTTTTAGGATGATAATCGTAGTTTCGCACATACACGCCGTGCTGCATAAGAGCCGAACATCCCGTTTTCTTCCACTCTTGCTGATACCCGCTGTACTCATGAATAACGTCTTCAAGAGGCCAATCTAAGCCTTCTGCTAAGCCCACTAGCTCATCCCACAGTCCGGGAGCAAATAAGTCGTAATAATGACGAGCTTCTTTTGCTATCGTTTGATAGCTTCGTAATGAACGTTTTCTTCTTTTTTGATGATTTTCAAACAGCTTTGTTCCTTTATGTAATTGCCCTTGCATTTTACCAAGCTCTCGGTAAGAGCCCCGCCCTTGAATGACTTCTACCTGTATTTCTTTCACTTCTATCACTCCAATTTTCCAGTACCTTTATTGTGCAGCAAGCGCTCTATTCTTTGCAACTTTCTCCTCTCATAGAACTCTCTTCCTTTGAATACAGTTATAAAGAAACAGGTCGAAAGATTGAAAAGCATTATCATAAGAGGTGATCATATTGCTAAAGGAAGTTCAGCTAGAGATTCAGCGAAGAATCGCCTATCTGCGCCCAACACAAAAAAATGACGGGTCATTTCGCTACTGTTTTGAAACAGGCGTTATGCCTGATGCGTTTTTAATTATGCTTCTTCGCACCTTTGATTTAGATAAAGAAGTGTTGATTAAACAATTAACCGAACGGATCGTTTCCCTTCAAAATGAAGATGGTCTTTGGACGTTGTTTGATGATGAAGAACATAACTTATCCGCCACTATTCAAGCTTATACAGCTCTTTTATATTCAGGCTATTACCAAAAAAACGACCGGGTTTTGCGAAAAGCAGAAAGATATATTATAGATTCAGGAGGCATTTCTCGCGCTCATTTTCTCACAAGATGGATGCTTTCTGTTAACGGCTTATACGAGTGGCCAAAGCTATTTTACCTCCCGCTTTCTCTTTTGCTCGTGCCTACCTATGTACCGCTCAACTTTTATGAATTAAGCACCTATGCCAGAATTCACTTCGTTCCGATGATGATAGCGGGAAACAAAAAATTTTCACTTACTTCTAGGCATACACCTTCTCTTTCTCATTTAGATGTAAGAGAACAGAAACAGGAATCGGATGAAACTACTCAAGAATCACGCGCTTCTATTTTTTTAGTCGACCATTTAAAACAGCTGGCTTCTTTACCTTCTTACATCCACAAGCTTGGTTATCAAGCAGCCGAGCGTTACATGCTGGAAAGAATTGAAAAAGATGGAACACTCTACAGCTACGCCACCTCTACTTTTTTTATGATTTACGGGCTTTTGGCTCTTGGCTATAAAAAAGATTCATTTGTGATCCAAAAAGCAATCGACGGTATTTGTTCACTACTTAGTACATGCAGCGGCCACGTGCACGTAGAAAACTCCACGTCAACGGTTTGGGACACCGCGCTGCTATCTTACGCTCTACAAGAAGCAGGTGTACCGCAACAAGATCCCATGATTAAAGGCACGACTCGCTACTTAAAGAAAAGACAGCATACAAAGCTTGGAGATTGGCAGTTTCATAACCCAAATACAGCACCTGGAGGCTGGGGGTTTTCCGATATCAATACGAATAACCCTGACTTAGACGATACGTCTGCTGCTATCAGAGCTCTTTCTAGAAGAGCACAAACCGATACAGATTATTTGGAGTCTTGGCAAAGAGGCATTAACTGGCTGCTGTCCATGCAAAACAAAGACGGGGGTTTTGCTGCATTTGAAAAAAATACCGACTCTATTTTATTTACTTATCTGCCGCTTGAAAATGCAAAAGATGCAGCGACGGATCCGGCTACTGCCGATTTAACCGGTCGAGTGCTTGAGTGCCTCGGAAACTTTGCTGGCATGAATAAATCCCATCCTTCGATTAAAGCTGCAGTAAAATGGCTGTTTGATCATCAATTGGATAACGGGAGCTGGTACGGCCGGTGGGGAGTTTGCTACATTTACGGAACGTGGGCCGCTATTACAGGACTCCGTGCTGTAGGGGTTTCTGCTTCTGATCCGCGTATCATCAAAGCTATCAACTGGCTCAAAAGCATTCAACAAGAAGACGGTGGATTCGGAGAATCATGCTATAGCGCTTCTTTAAAAAAATATGTGCCACTATCGTTTAGCACTCCTTCTCAAACGGCTTGGGCTCTCGATGCTTTAATGACAATCTGTCCATTAAAAGATCGAGCCGTTGAAAAAGGAATTAAATTTTTACTGAATCCAAATCTTACAGAGCAGCAAACTCATTATCCCACGGGAATTGGTCTTCCTGGACAATTTTATATTCAGTACCACAGCTACAATGATATTTTTCCTCTTCTTGCACTTGCCCACTACGCAAAAAAACATTCTTCGTAAAGAGGCTGGGACAAAAGTAGTTTAGCTGAAGGAAAATCCGAACGATGAATCGAGATTCTTGCTTGAGAATCCAACTCGTTCGGATTTTTTCATTTGTAGGGTGAACGTAGGCTTCATGTATGTAGCTGCTTTCAGCGTTTGATGGGAAGCCAAGGCGAAGACTCCTGCGGGAAAAGCGGAATAGATGAGACCCCGCAGAAGCGTTTGCGACGAGGAGGCTCATCGGCCGCCTGCGGAAAGCCAAGTCTTGCACAGGAATCAACCGCGGTGTAACAAGCACTCCATACTAGCGCATTGATCCCATTTGTTTGTCTTGAGATTCGATGGACGTAGTTATGTCTCAATTTCTTTTTATACATAAAAGCAGGTTTTTTAGGAAACAAGTGGAATACCTTTTTAAATGTTAGGAAAGAAAGGATGCATCAAATGAATAATGTTTCACCACTTTTAAAAGGAAAAAACGTGATACTAAGAAAACCAAAAGACAGCGATGTAAATGACTATCTAGCATGCAAACAAACAAAAGAACTTATCCGCATGTACGGAGGCGATACCCGAAACTTAAAACCTCTTACATTACAAGATGCCAAGCGGCACGTCGAGTACATAAAGTCTCAAAAGCTGAATTGGTGTATTGAATATCAGCAGCGTTTTGTTGGAGAAGCCCGGCTGACCGTTAACGAGTACGACCGGCGCGCACGGTATGCAATTGGTTTATTTGATTCTTCCGTTTGGAATCAAGGGCTCGGCACTGAAGTTACAAAATCGGTACTTGCGTACGCATTTGAACACCTTCACTTGCACAGAGTCGATTTACGAGTGCTCGAATACAACCATAGAGCCATTGCTTGTTATGAAAAATGCGGTTTTGTAAAAGAAGGAATAGAGCGTGAAGGTGCTTTTATTGAAGAAGCATTTCAGACAGATATTATCATGAGTATACTCGAACAAGAATATTATCAGCTGTAGAGGAGAGAATCAGCTGTCCTCATCTTACTTCTTTAAAAGTTCGTATAGCCCAAGCCTTTTGTGAATAAAGTAACATAACGATATAACCAAAGGAGCCAACGATGACAGCTTATGATTCCTCTTCTTTTGTATTTGTAACCATTGATAAACATGACATTGCTGCTTTTTTACTAATTGATATTATTTGCAGCACCACTATTTATGTAGCATGTAAACATTATCTCCACAATGAGCTTGTTTCCATCGCAAGCAGCGCTCTTTTTCCCGTGGTATGTAAGAAGGTTTCTCGACGCTAGCTCAGCTTTTTACCGGTTCTTTTAATGACAGCCAAGTGCGTTCCTTCTGCTGCTGAATCTCTACGGAGTGATTAAAAAATTTAGAAAGATGCGGCTCAGTGAGCTGGTCTTTCGTTTTTCCAGAAGAAAACACTTCTCCTTGGCGCATACAAAGCGTATGGGTAAAGCACGGCAAAATTTCTTCTACATGGTGAGTAACATAAATAAGCGTAGGCGCTTTTGGCTGCTCTGCCATTTTTGCAATCAGCTGAAGAAGCTGTTCTCGGGCTATTATGTCTAGACCTGTACATGGCTCATCAAGTATTAAAAGCTTTGGTGAAGCCATAAGAGCTCGGGCAATTAGCACTCGCTGGCGCTCTCCTTGAGAAAGTGTTCCGTACGCCTGATTTTGTAAATCTTCGCAATTTAGCAGCTGCATTAATTCTATGGCTTGGTTCATATCTTTTTGCTCCACTTGTTCATATAAACCAATAGATGCAAATTTTCCGCTTAAAATCATTTCTAAAACCGTATCGTCATCTCGAAACCGCTGTTGAAGCGAAGAACTTACCCATCCGATTTCTTTTCTGAGCTCAGACAGATTTGTTTCTCCAAATCTCCTTGAAAGAACTTCTACTTGACCTTTTGTAGGCCAGATATATCCGTTGATTATATTTAAAAGCGTCGTTTTTCCGGAACCATTTAACCCAAGTAAACACCAATGTTCCCCTTTTTCCACTAGCCACGACACCTTTTTTAAAATTTCTTTTTCTGCTCGTTTTACCGAAACGTTCTTAATGTTGATCATGCTAACACTCCTATACTCTCATTTTTCATTATATATACTATAAAAGAATAATGATTTATCCCATTTGTTAACTTGCTTTTCTTTTTTCATGCCAATTCTTTCAGCCACTTTAATCGATGGGTAATTGTCAGGATCTATTAATGATATAATCTTCTGAAATTTCAGCGTATGAAGTCCATAATCTAAGCAAGCTTTTGCTGCTTCACTCGCATAGCCTTTCCCCCAGCGGCTGCGTAAAAATAAATAACCAAGTTCTGGATCTACCTTTCCGTCTACTTTTTGAAGAACCATGCCGCACTGCCCTAGAAACTCTCCTTTCTGTTTATCCTCAGCGACCCACATGCTAATGCCGTATGTTTGATAATGCTGCTTCATCCATTGAATCCAGCGGCGTGTGTCTTGTTCGCTTTTAGTAGAAGAATAATACTTCATTGCTTCAGCATCCTCAAAAATTTTTAGTAAATTTCCTGCATCGCTTTCAGCCATGGCTCGCAGCGTCATTCGTTCGGTCTCAATAATCGTATGAATCCTCTCCTTTCTTACATTCCATCATCTACTATCTTTATTATCCGCTACTATTTTCTTTTCGTAAAGTTTTCCTTTTTTTATTTAAATGAACGAGAAAAAGCGTACCAAAAAAGGCTGCTACACACAGCCCTTTAATCTGGATCACACGTTTTCCCGTACCGTAATACGTTATATATAGCACGTCCATCACTTGCAGATGTCTCTGTATATTGAATTGGCAGCAGTGAGAAAATAACATAATAGACTGAAAAATAAACAAATTGATAGCAAAATATATCTTCAGGCAGAATATTAGCCATAATTAATCCATTTATTATAAAAATAGTAAGCAAATTAAACAGTACACCACCCGCATACACCACTGCATGAGAAATGCGGCTGTCATTCTTAAGATTTTCATATTTACAAAACGAGTCTAAAAAATAGACTGACTTAATTTTAAACTTCCCCATTTTAAGAATCGTTTTCCCTCGCCCAATAGTAAAATCGACCTTCCCTCCGAAAATAATTGCCATGACGGAATGCCCCAGCTGATGAATAAATGATACAAGTGGCAATACAAGACAGAATGACCACACAAACTTTGGAAGATCATTTAACCCAAACACGTTTATCCCTCCTTTTTGTTTCTTCTCTCTACTTTTCCTCCCCGTTTTCACTTAAAACTACATTTAATTTCTTTTTTTAAACTCATACGAAATAACCACCATCCACATCATGTCTTATGACCTAGATAAAACTCGATGTATGTAGCTTATGAAAAATACATTTTCCGAAAAATAGTTGGCGTAACGTTTTCCTGTTCTTTGAAGCGCTTGATAAAATAGCTTGGATGTTCATACCCTACTTGTCTTGCTATATCTTGTACAGAGATTTGGTTGTTTTTAAGCAGCAGTTTCTTTGCTTTTTGAATCCGCACGCGCGTTACGTATTCAAATGGCCGGATGCCAAGAGATTGTTGAAAAAGCAAACACGTATACTGCTCCGTTACGTTGAGCTGCTGCGCCAGTACTTCTAGCGTTAACGGCTGATGATAATATTCCTCGATATAACGAAGGACTGGGTTGAGCTGAGTAATTTGCTGCAGGCGACTTTTGCTTTCTATATATACGCTGTCCTGCCGAAGTTTTAAAATGACGCTATATAGTAGTTCAGAGCACTGCATGGTGCTAGAGGTATGATTTTCTTCTAATCGATTCATTAGTTCTTGAAGCATCCTGTAAAGACTTTCAGCATTTGTAAGGACGATTTTTCCCGAATTAATAAATTGAAGAGAAAGCATGATATCATCAATCACACTTCCGTTAAACGAAACCCAGCATACTTGCCATTCGCTCGTAACGGGATAGTATTCATGCGGAACGTGCGGCGTCAGAAACATCCCTTCATTTTCTTTTATAATATAAACCTCGTCATTTACACGAAGCTCGCCTCTTCCTTTTATACATTGAATCCATTGATAATCAGGAAACTCTCCCTGACGGTTAATATGCGTTTGATGTCTCCAGCTTCCAGCGCTTGTAACATAAAATGGCAGTTTCATATCTTCATCTGAAAGAGCCGGAAAGTACATACGGTCCACATTACTTCCCCCTTTTTATGTGAATATAGTTATATTATCATGAAAATAATTAGATTGATAAGGTTTTCAGAAAACGTTATCATTTTCATATAAACTAATAACCTAGTAATCTAGAAATGAGGGATCGACATGTTAAAAACCGGCAAGAAATTTAATTATACAGCACCTGCAAACGGATACCCTGAATGGAATAACAACCCTGAAATTTTTCAATTGAACCGTTCGAAAGCACACGCTTTACTTATGCCTTATCAAACGGTCGAAGAGGCCTTAAAAAATGATAGAAAATCTTCTGTTTACTATCAAAGCTTAAATGGCAGCTGGTACTTCCATTTTGCTGAAAATGCAGATGGCTGCGTCAAAAACTTTTTCGCTCCTGAGTTTTCATATAAGAAATGGGACTCTATTTCAGTTCCTTCACACTGGCAGCTGCAAGGATATGACTATCCTCAATATACAAACGTGACATACCCTTGGGTTGAAAACGAAGAGCTCGAACCTCCTTTTGCACCGACTAAATATAACCCTGTAGGTCAGTACGTCCGTACTTTTACACCTAAATCAGAATGGAAAGATCAGCCGGTGTACGTCAGCTTCCAAGGCGTCGAATCTGCTTTTTACGTATGGATTAACGGTGAGTTTGTTGGATACAGCGAAGACAGCTTTACTCCAGCTGAATTTGATATAACTTCTTACCTTCAAGAAGGTGAAAATACGATAGCAGTAGAAGTATATCGCTGGAGTGATGCAAGCTGGCTTGAAGACCAAGATTTTTGGCGAATGAGCGGCATCTTCCGAGATGTGTATCTCTATTCTACTCCACCGGTTCACATCTATGACTTTAGCGTTCGTTCGTCGCTTGATAACAACTACCAAGATGGTGAACTTATCATTTCAGCTGATATTTTAAATTACTTTGAGCACGATACTCAAGATCTAACATTTGAAGCCATACTGTATGACGCGGATGGCCAAGAAGTACTACAAGCTCCGCTGCAAACAAATTTAAGTGTGAGCGATCAATGTACAGTCTCCTTGCGTACACACATTAAAAGCCCTGCAAAATGGAGCGCAGAAAGTCCTAATTTGTATACGCTTGTACTCAGCTTAAAGAATTCTGCTGGTTTTATTATTGAAACAGAAAGCTGTAAAGTCGGCTTCCGTACGTTTGAACTAAAGAACGGTCTTATGACAATCAACGGCAAGCGTATTGTACTTCGAGGAGTGAATCGCCACGAATTCGATTCAGTAAAAGGCCGGGCAGGCATCACGCGCGAAGACATGCTTCACGACATTTTGCTGATGAAACAGCATAATATTAACGCGGTGCGTACGTCCCATTATCCTAACGATTCAGTATGGTATGAACTATGTGATGAATACGGACTGTACGTTATTGATGAAACCAATTTAGAAACGCACGGAACGTGGACTTATTTACAAGAAGGTGAGCAAAAAGCCGTTCCAGGAAGCAAGCCAGAATGGAAAGAAAACGTATTGGATCGCTGTCGTTCGATGTACGAACGTGACAAAAACCACCCTTCTATCATTATTTGGTCGCTTGGAAACGAATCATTTGGCGGAGAAAACTTTCAGCATATGTATACCTTTTTTAAAGAAAAAGATTCCACGAGACTTGTTCATTACGAAGGAATTTTCCATCATCGCGACTATGATGCTTCAGATATAGAAAGCACGATGTACGTTAAGCCAGCAGATGTAGAGCGCTATGCATTAATGAATCCGAAAAAACCTTACATCTTATGTGAATACAGTCATGCAATGGGCAATTCATGCGGAAATCTGTACAAATACTGGGAGCTGTTCGAACAATATCCAATCTTGCAAGGCGGTTTTATATGGGACTGGAAAGATCAAGCTCTTCAAACAACAGCAGAAGACGGTACTTCTTACTTAGCTTACGGGGGAGATTTTGGTGATACGCCAAACGATGGCAACTTCTGCGGAAACGGCTTAATTTTTGCTGATGGGACAGCTAGCCCAAAAATTGCAGAAGTAAAAAAATGCTATCAGCCCGTAAAGTGGACAGCAATCGACGCTGCTAAAGGAAAATTTGTCGTTCAAAACAAACACTTGTTTACAAACTTGAACGCCTATGATTTTGTTTGGACTGTTGAAAAAAACGGTGAACTCGTTGAAAAACATGCGTCTCTTTTAAATGTAGCTCCTGATGGTACAGACGAACTGACGCTTTCTTATCCTCTTTATGAGCAAGAAAATGAAACTGATGAATTTGTTTTAACTCTTTCTCTCAGATTGTCCAAAGATACAGCTTGGGCTTCAGCAGGATATGAAGTGGCGTACGAACAGTTTGTACTGCCTGCGAAAACCGCTGTACCTTCAGTAAAAGCTGCTCATCCTGCTTTAACCGTTGACCAAAACGAACAAACGCTTACGGTTACAGGAACTAACTTCACGGCTATTTTTGATAAGCGAAAAGGACAGTTTATCTCTTACAACTATGAGCACACCGAGCTGCTTGCGTCGGGTTTCCGTCCGAATTTTTGGCGTGCAGTAACCGATAATGACCTCGGAAATAAATTGCATGAAAGATGTCAAACGTGGCGTCAAGCAAGCTTAGAGCAGCATGTGCAAAAAATAAGTGTTCAGCCGCAAATTGACTTTGTTATCATTTCGGTTGAACTAGCTTTAGACAACTCTCTTGCTTCTTGCTATGTAACGTATACGCTATATAACGATGGTGAAATGAAGATTGAACAATCTTTAGCACCTTCTGAGACAATGCCTGAAATTCCTGAAATCGGCATGCTGTTTACGATGGATGAGACTTTTGATTCTTTAACATGGTACGGAAGAGGCCCTCATGAAAATTATTGGGACCGTAAAACTGGCGCTAAGATTGGCCTTCATAAAGGCAGTGTAAAAGAGCAAGTCACACCGTATCTACGCCCTCAAGAATGCGGAAACAAAACGGACGTTAGATGGGCCACTATTACAAATGATCAAGGACGCGGCTTTTTGCTAAAAGGTTTGCCAACAGTCGAGCTGAATGCTTTACCTTACTCACCTTTTGAACTGGAGGCTTACGATCATTTTTACAAATTGCCGTCAAGCGATTCAGTAACCGTGCGGGTTAACTACAAGCAAATGGGCGTTGGCGGAGACGACAGCTGGGGAGCTAAAACACATCCTGATTACACACTATATGCTAACCGCTCGTATACAAACACGTTTACGCTAAAACCTCTATAAAAGTAAAAAGGACTTTCATTTGAAAGTCCTTTTTACTTATGATGTCACCTCTGGCTTTCGCTGAGAAAGCAAAAATACCGTAGCGATAATAAGAATCGTACCTAACCACTCCGTCCATCCAAAGGTCACATGAAGCCACAGAACAGAGAGCGCAGCTGCTGATAAAGGCTCTGCTGACGCAAGAACAATGGCTTCAGAAGCGCTAATATGCTTCAAACTTTCCAAATAGCAATAAAATGCAATGAGCGTTCCGAAGATGATTACAAATAACACCGCACACATCGACAATAGCGACCACTCACCGGCTATATGCCACGGCGGGTGAATAAATGAAAAACTTACGCCGCCTATCACCATTCCCCAGCCTACTACTTCAATTGAGCTCCATTTCGCAAGAAGGCGTTTAGGCTGAAGCGTATAAAAAGCAGACGTCACGGCTGCCCCAATCCCCCAAAACAACGCCCATCCTGTAATAGACAGCTCGTTAAAATTTCCGCTTGTTGCAAGAAAAAATGTCCCCGTTATGACGAGCGCAACAGAAATCATTTCTACTTTCACCGGCCACTTTCTTGCTTGCACAGCTAAATAGCCAATAATAAATATTGGTGACGTATATTGAAGCACTGTAGCTGTAGCAGCGTTTCCTGCTTCAATAGCTGCAAAATATGTATACTGCACGCCGAGCATACCGATTACACCAAACAAAAGTAGCGAAGTCCTCTCTTCTTTTGTTTTCCAAATCGCAAAAATATTGCGCTGCTTAGAGGCTATTGCCAAAAGCAATAATCCAGATACTAACATACGAACGACGACCAGCCATTCTGCGTTAAAACTCTTATGCTGAAATAAATATTGAGCCACCGTGCCAGATACTCCCCACATTGTGGCACCAATAATTACAAGCAGCAGCCCCCATGCTCTTTTAGATGACGTTTGAACTCCTTCCACTTGCCATTCCTTCTCTCTTATATATATATATTTAACTTACCTCGCTCCTCTTTAACGGTCAATAGCAAAAAAAGTCGAAGCAATATGCTTCGACTTTTTTAAATGCTTTTATGAAGTAATTTCTTGAGTAAAGGAAATAGCACATCGGGAAGTTCTTCGATGTTTGGTACTAGAATACTATATTTCCCGTACATATTTTGAATGGTTTTCTTTTGTCCTTCATCAATTTCCCCGTTGGATAAAAAGACATTGATGACTTCAATTCCGTGCTTGCGTGCTTCTAATACCGCTTCGTGCGTATCTACAATACCATTTTGTTCATATCCCATAGCGGCTGGTTCCCCGTCTGAAAACACAAGTAAAAACTTCTGCTGTTCAGAACGCTGAAGCAAGCGGCGTGTCATATGGCGAATGGCAAATCCATCACGGTTGTCTTCTTCAGGCTCAAGCTGCATAATTTCAGGCCCGCTTTTACGCTTTAACGATGCTTGAAAGTCCATAACCGTCTGCAGGTAGTTAGGCTGGCTCGTTTCGGTGGCATCATTTGTATCTTCCCAAAACCCTACAATTTGATGAGGCACCATAACAGACTTTAACGCTTCATGAAATAGCGTAATCCCAAGCTTCGTTTCATCCATTTTGTCGTACATCGATGCGGAACAGTCAACTAAAAGAGAAAAGACAGCATCAATTTGCGCAGAATCTTCATCTTTTTTATAAAACAGACGAGGATTATCATCTGTCCATAGTTTTAGAAGTTTTTTATTTAATCGGCCAAAGTGCAGCTCGCTTCTAGGAAGCGTTTTTTTATGTTCAAGCGTTTTTTCAATCATTTGCTTTAATTTCTTTTGATACGATGCAATGATTTTTTTATTCTCATCATACTGAACAACGTGATCGTCGTTCGGAAGTTTAGAATCTATAAAAACAGCATAGGCATGCTTATTTTCTTTCCCATACTCATAATCCGCTTCCCCGTCTTTTTCCGGATGCGTTTGCTCCATGGCTTCGATTTGAGAATAATCGTTCCGCGATGTTTTTTGAGAAGACCCTTGTACCATGCCCATGGCTTGATCTCCATCATCGCCTTCACGAACACCATCGCCTAGCATGTCTGTTTTTGAGCCTTGATCCATATCAAACTGTAGAAAACTTTGCGTCGCCTCGCTTGTCTCTCGATGCCACATTTCCATTTTCTCTTCGTGAATGTCTTCATCTCCGTCTTTTTCATGCTCTAAAATATCATCGTTCACTAATGAATCTTTGCGTTTTAAATCTTCAAATGTTAACCCTTCTTCTAACTGATCATACTGGAGTTCAGCCAAGAAGAAATAAGTATTAAGCATATCTTTTTCGATAATATCATCAAAAACATCTACAAGTTCAAGGCAGATGCGAGACACATCTTTTGTTGTTTTAGCTTCATATGCATTTGTTAGCTGTCTGCGAATAAAAGGCATCGCTAAGTTAATCGATTCACTCATTGAAGGAATTTCTTCAAATGGATTTTCAGCCGTCAATAGCAAGTAGATGCCGTTAAAAAGTGCATCCGTATACACGCTTTTTGTTAAATTTGCGCTCATTTGTGTAGCGAAATATTTTCTGTAGAGCTGTCTTCTGACTGCGAAGGCTTTTTTCGTTCCAGGACGTTCGCGTTTGCATACTTCTTCTAAGCGAATATCTTCAAACAGCATAAACAGCTGCTTAGCTAAGCTAGGTACCGACGTTTTATTTATTTTCTTTAAATATGCATTAATTTCTTTGAAGTTTGAATGCTTATAGCTTCCAATACTTCTTAAAAATACATCACTTTTTAAGCCGTATACTTTGTCTTCTTCTGGACGGTTATCCCAAAAGTGACTGAGATAAATAATGCCGTGTACAGGATCATAATAAGAAGAAACGCGATACTCTACTTCAATTTCATCATTTTTTGTTAATGTTTTCGTTAAATCTGCCAGCTCCATATAGAGAAAGGAATCTACATTTTTGTCGTTAAATTTAATAAATCGCATAGCGCCACTCCCTACTCAAATAATGTTTCAGCAATATTTTGAATGGCGGCTTTTTCCCTTTCATCTTCTAGCTTTTCAATAATACCGCGTTTAATCGCGCGAAGAGGCGGCATATAAAGAGCTAAATCACACGTATCGATAAGCGCACGAATAGACGCAGCTTCTTCTGATACATGGCCGCTTTGAACTTGAGTAATTAAATCTGCAGAGAGCGTGACAAATTTATCAATTAATTTTTCGTCTTTTAACTGAGACTGAGACATCAGAACTTGCTTTAAGCTGCCTCCTTGAATATACGGCACTTCAATAACAACAAAACGATTTTTTAACGCTTCGTTTAATGGAACAGTACCAACATACCCCTCATTAATAGCCGCTACTACGCCGAACGTTTGCTGACCGCGTACTACATCTCCAGTGAATGGGTTCGTAATCATTTTCCGATAGTCAAGGACCCCGTTTAAAATAGGAAGCGTTTCAGGTTTAGCCATGTTAATTTCATCAATATATAATAAATGGCCTTTTTTCATTGCTTGAATAACAGGTCCTTCCACAAACTCAATACCTGTTTTCCCTTCTTGTTCAGCAATTGTTTTAAAGCCAAGCAGCGCTTCTGCATCTAAGTCAACCGAGCAGTTAACGCTATGCATCGGCTGAGAAAATAAATGCGACAGCGTTTCAGCAAGCTTTGTTTTACCTGAACCTGTTGGCCCTTTTAAAAGTACGTTTTTCCCTAGTGACAAGGCAATAATGGCATCTTCTAAAATATCTGCTTCTTCTGCTGTATAGCCGCCTTTTCCAATTAATAGCTGATCAGCATCGGACAAATTTTCATATTTACGATTCGCTAAAAGCGAAAGAACCTCTTGTGGTAATGATAATTGTGATAGTTGAATTGACATAACAAAAATCCTTTCTTTCTGCATACTTTCTATAGTTTACTAAAAAACATTCTTCTTCTCAAAGAATTGCTTTACCTACGCTTTTCTCTAAGGTTTCCGATAGAAAAATCGCAGTCTTTAAACATATATTCAGTAAAAAAAAGTAGGTTATTCACCTACTTTTTTACGATTTTATAGTTTTTATGATTAACGACTGTTTTCATGGATTCGCCCGTTTCAGCATCTTTCCCAAAATCTACGATAACCGAATTGTCTCGCACTACCATAACAATTCCTTTAAATCCTTTATAGTCGCCTTTTTTAGGCTGAATCGTATCGCCAACTTTAGCTGCTTTGACTTTAGGTGCTTGTTCTTCTGTACCTTGTGTATTTTCTACGTCCATCATGACCCCACCTTTTCCAATTTACCGTGTTTTTTATAAGTGAAAACACAATTTAATTTACTTTTTGTTGAAAATACTTAGTTTATTTTCCCACAAACATCCATGGTTAAACACCATGTGTTTGCCCATTTTTATTTTGCAAACAAACGCTGTATTTTTTATTATGTATGTAGCTGTTTTTTGTAAGAGCACATCCTTGTTCTATCATAACATTTTCTGTTTCCTTCGAACACCAATTACCCTTTAGTTTTTTAAAAAAATGACAAATTACACGGAATTATGTCGAATTTCATATGATTTTCTTTTTAGTATGATAAGCTATATATCGTATTTTAAGCATCTTTTATCTATTACATACGATTTTTGATAAAAAAACCGAAACTTTTATCCACAAATTGCGTTGATTAAATGAAAGGGGGAGAAAATGGCACAACAGCATAACTTTGAATACATTTATAAACAGCACATGCATGATTTGCTGCGCTATCTTCTCTCTCTTACTCGCAGAAAAGAATCAGCGGAAGATTTAATGCAGGAGACCTTTTACCGGGCACTTTTACACTTAGAAACATATAAAGGCGAGGAAGTGAAGCCTTGGCTGTTCAAAATTGCTTATCACGCCTTTATTGACTGGTATCGAAAAGAAAAAAAACGCCCTACTGTCGAAATAGAAGAATGGCACTTTACTCCTCAGCCAAGTGCTGAAGAACAAGTGATGATTCAAAGTGAAATCGACGGCTGGCTTTCTGATGTATCTGCCTTGCCTCCGGCTAAGCAGAATATTGTACTGTTACGAGATTATCATGGCTTCACATATGAAGAGATTGCAGAAATGACTGGCTTTACTCTGTCAAAAGTGAAAATGGACTTGTATCGTGGTCGTCAACAATTGAAAAAAAGAAAGGAAGAGGACGGATGAGCTGTCAAGATATGAAGCATCAATGGGAAAAATATAAAAACGGCACTTTGACAGACAAAGAAGCAGAAACACTTGAAGAACATACGGAAAATTGTGAAGCATGCTCAGCTCATTTGGAGCACTTGCTAACCGAAGATGAACCGTTATCGCCAACTCCATCAACTACTTCACTAAGTGACGATACGATGTTGGATAATAAAAAAGTTAAAAAGTCTATTTATATCGCCAAATGGAAGCAGCGCCTTTCAAATGTGACAACTGTCATTAGCTCTGTCGTTCTGCTATGGATAATCGGCAGCTTTTTATCTATTGTATATTATCATCAATCAAAAACCGAATACATAAACAGCGTGAATCAAGCGGCTATCGAATCTGCTTTTCCGAACGTTCATATACGTGAAACCACTTCTGATACACAGTCCTTTTTCCGAATGCAGTCGCAAATGGAAGCTTATAAGCAAATTGGACGTGAAGAGCAGGCCATTGGGACGTTTACATTTCATCAGCTGTTTGATAAAACGAGCGGTGTAGAAAAAGAATTTTCCGGCGGTAAATACGATCTTAACCTTTCCTTTGTCTATCCTGATCAAAAAAAACTAAAGCAGCATGCACAAGAGTATAAGGAATGGACGAATGAAACATGGAAAGCATTAGAAAATCTACCAAAAGGCACGGTAAGCGAAGTGGCTATTTCTTTTGATGGTACGTATTCGCTAAAAGAAGTTCAGCAAAAGATGAACGCCATCGACAGCCGTGATTTTTCTACCTCTTGGTACGCGCTTAATACAGGGCACGAACAAAAAACAAGCACAAAAGATGAGCCATTAATTGACTTAACATCAACATTTGGCTTTCCAGAGTTTTTAGACTTACCTTACGATCACAAAGGAAATCAAACCCACTCTACTAGCAAGTCGAACGTTTTAAATATGATGAAACTATTAGCCGATAATGAAGAAACGGTCCAAAAAGTTCGTGAGCTAGACCATTCCGATCTGTTGCTAAAGCAGCGATATTCTTATGTAAAAAAACATGGAGTCGGTGTGTACGGCGTTGTGATTACAGGGCCTACAAAAAAGCTTCTGAAATTAAAAAATGATCCGTCGATCACATATGCGTCACTTGGAGATGTAGAGCTATGGAATTGGTTCAGCCGTCCTTCATCCGGTACGTTAATGAATCAGTAGAGGCTGAGACAAAAGTATAGTAGTGGAAGAAAAATCCGAACGATGAATCAAGACTCTTGATGGAGAATCAAATTCGTTCGGATTTTTTTATGGATAGGGTGAACGTAGGTTTCGTATATGTGGGTGCTTCTAGCGGTTGATTGGAGGGCAAGGCAAAGACTCCTGCGGGAAAAGCAAGACCCCGCAGGAGCGGAAGCGACGAGGAGGCTCATCAGCCGCATGCGGAAAGCGAAGTCTTGAACGGAAATCAACAGCTGTGTGACAAGCGATTCAGCTCCTTTATCCCATTTGTTCGTCTTTAGATTGAAGTGATTTCGTTATGTCCCGGCCTCTTTTTTATTCATTCGTTAATTCTTCAAACCTTTTTACCGCTTCGCTTTTATCAAATGAACTAAACCATCGATAGTCTTGGTCATCTAAAATGCGATAGTGCTGACTAATCATATTTTGCTGCAGACGAAAAGAGCCTTCTTTTTGAATTTCTTTCCACCATACTCTTCCTCCGAGCGTTTTATCTTTTGGAGAAGATACGCCGTTATGAGCAATGATTTCTACTACTTCTAAAGGAACGTCTCCTAAAACCGATTGAAGGATTTCACTGTCACCAAACAAACCGCATACTGCAACAGTGGTCGTCCACCCTGCTTCCGTGCGCCCTTTTTCAATTTGAACCAATGTTTTTTTGGAAATGCCAATGACTTCAGCCATTCTGTCTTGTGAATAGTTTCTTTCTAAACGAATTAATCTTATTTTATCCGATACTGATTTAATCACTTCTTGTTTATTCATTTTCACAGCCCTTTCTTTCTATACACGCACATTTCTTTAGTGTAATATTACACCTAATTAAAGAAGAGTTTCAAGCGTTTCCCTTCGTCACAAGACGGGGAAATATACTGAAATGGTTTTTGTACACTAAAACAATTAAAAGGAGTTGAGAATATGTATATCATTGTATGGGCTATGCTTGTACTATACGCCTTGCTGCTAGCTCCGGGAGCAAGCGTCGCTAATGATTTGCTGTTTAAAAACCTTATCACAGGAAATTTTCAACAGGTAGATCCGCTCGTGGTTATGGTATTCTCTTTTTTAGGACTTTTCCCATTATTGTTTATGGTAATGATCTGTAAAAAAGATACATACAAACTGCCTGGATGGCCATTTTCTCTTCTATCATTTGCACTTGGAGCTTTTTCTCTTTTGTTCTATTATCAGTGGAAAGGACAAAAAGTTCGAACACGTTCGCGTATTCCTTCACGCTTCATTGCCATCATTTCTTCTCGTCTATGGATTGGACTATGCTTAGCGCTCACGATTGCAGGTTACGTATACGGATTATCCGTAGGTTCAATAAAAGCTTATGGAGATGCTTTTATGCAGTCACAGCTTGTTAGCGTGATGACCGCTGATTTTTTTGTTTTAACGTGGCTTTCTTACTGCGTTATGACAAAAGAAAGGATAGCGTCCCGGCCTTACCTTCTTTTATGTTTCATTCCAGTTGCGGGCCCTTTTCTTATTTTGTTACTGCTTCCCCGCCAAGATGTTAGAGAAGAAAAACTTTAAATAAAAGTCTTGCGTTCCATTCATTATTCCGTTATAATCATTTCTTGTACGATGAAAGTTGATTAATTAGAAAACATTTATATATCGGCATTTTATTTACATTTGTTATACATACCTGCGCTGTGCGTATACTCATGTTGTCTTAAACCTTTGAGTGTTAAAAGGGAGCTCAAAATTTAGCTGCAGATAGCACGCCTTTCTTGGGACGCTAAACCCGGCTATGAGGGCACCCACCTAGTAGATCTGGGTATTTAAGACACTTAGGGTTACGGCAGTGCGGGCTTATTTTTTAGTTAGCTGTAGCTAGCTTTTTTTATTTTTTAATTTATTAGTTTACATAATTATTTTATTGTTAACTTATATTTTTTTAGACATGTATGTTTTATTTATCTTCGATTGAGGAACATAAAAAGTAACAAAGGAGATGGATAAAATGAATGAACAAAAAATTGCTAAAAAAGTAAATGAAGTATTAGAAGGAAATCGTGTAGGAACATTAGCCACAGTTGTAAACAACAAACCCCACTCTCGCTATATGACATTCTTTAGCGATGAAGATGGTATCGCTCTTTACACACCAACAAATATCAATACACATAAGGCAGAAGAAATCGAAGCCAATCCGAACGTGCACGTACTATTGGGCTACAGCGGCGAAGGATATGGCGATCAATACTTAGAATTATCTGGTACAGCTGTTCTTCGTACTGGTGATCAATTAAAAGGGCGTATATGGAACGATCACATGAAAGAATGGTTTGACGGTCCAAATGACCCTGAGTATGTTGTTCTTGAAATTACGCCGAACGAAATTCGCTTTATGAATGAAGGCGAAGAAACTCCTCAAACTGTTCAGCTATAATAAAAAAGCGCACACTGTGCGCTTTTTTTATTTTCCTACCGCTTCTCTCAATTGAGCTGCTTTTTCTTTTGGAGACGCTGCTAAGCTAATAGCGGTAATAATAGAAACGCCATCTGCACCTGCTTCTACTACTTGTTTGGCATTTTCAGGCGTGATGCCACCGATTCCTACAATTGGAAAGTCAATATTCTGGTTTCGCACTTCTTCAATTAATTTTGTACCTTGCACTGCCTTTGCGTCTTTTTTTGTAGAAGTAGGAAAAACAGGTCCCATTCCTACATAATCCGCCCCGTCTTTTATCGCTTGCTGCAGCTCTTGTATATTATGAACAGAGACGCCCACAATTCCTTTTCCTATTTTCTCTCGAACAATATGAGCTTTTTCATCTTCTTGTCCAATATGAACGCCATCTGCTTGTAAGCGGATCGCTAAGTCCAGATCATCATTCACCACAAAAGGAACGTTGTGCTGCTGACAAATTTGCTGAAGTTCCTTCGCCAGCTGATATTTCACTTCTCCTGTTAGGGCACCTTCGCCTTTTTCGCGAAATTGAAACACGGTAACGCCGCCTTCAATTGCTTCTTTCAACACTTCTTTCGGATCTTTTGTACAGTTATTGCTGCCCATTATAAAATAAACTTGCAGCAGCTTTTTGATTTCTTCGTTTGTCATTTTCCGGCTCCTTTTAACGTTGATGTACTCTTGCATATGATTCAATATCCTGCCCAGATAAAAGATGAAGCTGATTTAACAGCTCAATTTGAAAGCTTCCCGGCCCTTCTTCACCTTTTTTCGCTGCGGCGATTTCACCTGCCACTCCGTAAAAACTTAAAGCAGCAACGCTTGCCTCGACATATTCTTTTTCTACAGCGGCGAAAGCTCCTATAATTGATGTCAGCAGACATCCTGTACCCGTCACTTTCGTAAATAACGGGTGACCGTTGTCTACTGTATACGTTGTGTTTCCATCTGTGATTACATCTTGTTTACCCGTGATAACAATCACTGTATCTAATTTGTTCGCTGCTTTCTCAGCAAGTTCAATGACGTCTCCTTGCCCTTCTAATGAATCAACGCCTTTAATGAGCCATGACTCGCCTACTACATTCGCAACTTCAGCAGCGTTACCACGAATAACTGCAATATTTAATTCTTCTACAAGCTGACGTGCCACTTCTGTACGAAACGGTGTCGCTCCGGCTCCTACAGGGTCAAAAATAACCGGCACGCCATTTTCATTTGCTGATTTTCCTGCTATTCTCATCGCTTCTACTTCTTGAGCCGTCAGTGTACCCATATTTAAGACAAGCGCTCCGGCGATTCGTGCCATGTCAGCCACTTCTTCCTTCGCATAAGCCATAACAGGTGAAGCTCCTAGTGCAAGCAGTCCATTTGCTGTAAAATTGGTTACCACAACATTCGTAATATTATGAACAAGCGGACTTGTATCTCTTACTTT
Organism: Priestia megaterium; assembly: GCF_023824195.1. Taxonomy (NCBI): domain Bacteria; kingdom Bacillati; phylum Bacillota; class Bacilli; order Caryophanales; family Bacillaceae; genus Priestia; species Priestia megaterium. Next base: position 2,258,494 of record NZ_CP085442.1, on the reverse strand, counting down.
TTCTAATTGAGCTGAAATTTTACTAATATCCATATTCTCTCACTCTTTTCATTTAGTTTTAACACTGCAAAAAAAAGACAAAAAAGCACCTTGCATGCGCAAAGTGCTTTGGTATGTACTCACATTCCCTGCGCTGGCATTATCCAACAGGTTCAAATGGTCAACAGGCGTCCCTGTACTCTCAGCCTGCCCCGCGCAAGCTCCCATACTATTCTTGTTACGTTTAAAGTTTACTATTAACCTTTTTTATTTGCAACCATTTCACGGTTTTGCCGATAAAATAAAGCTTCTCTATAGGCTGAGTGGCGTTGTAAACCTTACACCTTTACTAAAAGAATAATCAAAAGACCTCCAGTAAGCTACTAGAGGTCTTCTATTCCCTAATAATTCTATCATTTTTTCCTTATGGTTATTTCTCTTGAACCGCTTGATTTCTCACAGCTGTTTTTCTGTCCTTCCCTGCTCTTAAAGATAAAAGAAAACAAAGCAGCAGTACAAGTGCAGCTGATACGTACGGATAATTAATGTTTATATCAAAGAGAAAGCCTGCTACAACGGGTCCAATAATATTCCCAAGACTTGTATAAGCAGAATTTAGTCCGGCTACATACCCTTGGTCGTCTTGTGCCATCATCGACATTTGCGTGCTGATTGCCGGACGTAAAATATCTGTTGCTAAAAAGACGATGAATGTCACAACAATAATAAGCCAGTACGTGTGCACAAATAGCGTAAGTAAAATAAAAAGTCCCGTCATCATCAAGCAAAACGAAATCACTCTTTTTTCACCAAACTTATTTAAAATCCAGCCAAAAATCGTAACCTGCACTACAGCCCCCGCAATAGAGCCAAACGTAATAACAAACGCAATATCTTTTGGCGTAAAGCTAAATTTATGATCAACAAATAGTGAAAAAATCGTTTCATAATTGGATAATCCAAACGATGTCACAAAAACAATAATTAAACTTAAAAAATAAGGTTCTTTATAGGAATTCATAAGCTGCAGTAGCAGCCGATCTTCTTTTGGATTCTCATTGTTTGAAACAGCATGATTTTGTACAGGACGAGACTCTGGCAAAACAATTAACGTAATCACTGCTGCCAAGCCCCCTGCTACTGCGGCCATATAAAACGGTACGCGCATGCCGTATTCAGCTAAAAAGCCTCCGATGCCGGGCCCAATAATAAATCCTGTTGTAATCGCCGCCGTCACGTAGCCCATTCCTTTAGCGCGTTCTTTAGCAGACGTCACGTCCGCTGTATAGGCCATAACAGCAGGCATAATAAGCGCGGCTCCGACCCCGCCTAGCATTCTCGATACAAATAATAAAAGAGGTGTACTCACTGAACCAAAAAACCATTCAGACAGGGCAAAAACAATCATTCCCGCTACAATAATTTTCTTTCTCCCTAACGAATCTGATAACCGCCCCGCTAAAGGTGAAAACAGAAATTGAGTTAGTGAAAACACCGCTACTAAAAGTCCCATCACGCTGCCGTTGATATGAAGCTCCGTCATATATGTTGGCATAATTGGAATAACGAGACCGATTCCCGTAAAGATAATAAAAATATTTAGCATGAGCAGCAAAATCGCCGCTCGATTTCTTAACAATAATGACATATAAACCTCCTGATTACAAAAATACTGAACGTTCGGTCTATAAAAATCCAAAATAATGAGGGATTACTCATTACCGCAATAAGCATCCCCGATTATTTAAGAAGACCTTGCTATAATTCCGTTTAAAAATACATCAATTGCTGAATGGTAAAGCTGCAGGGCATTTTCCGTGTTCGTTTTTCGAGACATGCGGCTCATTCCAACAAACAGTCCTTCTAAAACTACTGCAAGCTGTTCTGCATTTTTATGAGAAAACTCTCCTTCATCAATGCCTTTTTGCAAAAGCTCGCGGTTAAACTCCACGTGTCGTTTCACCATCTCATCAATTCGCTCTTCGATATCGCTGCCCTTTTCCTCGTTGTTAAAAAACTCATCGGCGGCTTTCGTAAGAGGGTGATTCAAATCATCTAAAATAATTTGCTCCGCAATTCCAAAAAGCTTATCTCTTGTTGTTTTGTAAAGAGACTCTCTTTCTTTCCAGTTTCGTTCCCACTCGAGGTCCCATTCGTCTATTAAATAAAGAAAAAGCCCTTCTTTACTTTTAAAGTGATAATAAATATTCCCTTTACTGCTTCCCGTAGCTTCTACAATTTCCTCAATAGATGTAGCTTTATAGCCTTTTTGTGAAAACAATGCTTTAGCGGCATCTGCCACTTTTCTTTTGGTTTGTTCACTTTGAAGCTTTTTTTTATTCAAGCTATTTCCACCGCCCCGCACATTTATTATTTATACTGAACATTCGTTTTGTATTATCTGACACCTATACTACATAGGAAAAACCTTTTTGTCTAGTGAGAAAACCTAGTTTATACCTTTTTATATGAATTATGACAAAACAAAAAACAAAGAGGTTGAGACATAACTAAATCAATCCAATCTAAAGACACACAAACGGGATAAATGATCGGGTATGAATCACTTGTTACACCGCTGTCGATTTCCGTGCAAGACTTCCCTTTCCGCGGGCGGCCGCTGAGCCTCCTCGTCGCTTCTGCTCCTGCCGGAGTCTTCGCCTTGCCCTCCAATCAACAGCTAGAAACCACTACATATATGAAACCTACGTTCACCATAACCATGAAAAAATCCGAACGAGTTGGATTCTTAATCAAGAATCTTGATTCATCGTTCGGATCTTCTTTAACTAAAATACTTTTGTTCCAGCCTCTTTTAATCAATCATTCAATTTCTTTGTCATAAATACACTGTATGGATCTTCTTTGTAGGTAGAAAACGGTTCGCACTCGTAAAATCCAAAACTGGCGTATAGCTTTCTAGCCGGTTCAAAAGCGGGTGCGGATCCTGTTTCTAAGCTTAAGCGCCGGTACCCTCGTTTTTTCGCTTCATTTATTATGTACTGCAGCAGCTCTCTAGCAATTCCTTTCCGCAAATGGGCGGTAGCTGTTCGCATCGATTTAATTTCTCCGTGGTGCTCATCTAACTCTTTTACAGCCCCGCACCCTGCTAGCTGACTGTCTTCCCACACGCTCCAAAACGTAATATCACGTTGTTTTAAGCTTTCAATATTTAGAGCATGAATACTTTCAGGGGGTGAATGTAAGTTCATTCCTTGAAGGTGAGAACTTACTAGTTCAATAACTTCATTGTTAGTTAAGCGGTCTCTTTTTATTTTAATCATCTTCTCTTCCTTCCTGCTACTAAGGCGTGGTCAACTACAAACCGACTTATGAATAAATTCACTGTCGACCTTTAAAAACCCTTTTATACACTCCCTTCTTTTTCTCTAGTTATTAAAACAGACTTTGCCAAGCAGATGTTTCATACATTGTTAAACGGAGGTGAAATTCGTTGAAGAAGGTTTTATTTTGTCTTGTCCCTCTTTTGTTTTTATTATCCGCCTGCTTTAGTGATCCTGTTCAAGATGATTTAATCGACTATAACAATCAAGATTTAAAAAAAGCCGCTCAGCTTGAAAAAGAAGCGATTGACGCATACGATTCTGTTACAGGCGCTAATTACACAAGTGACGCGGTGATGTACGATATGATGACGAGTGAAGTCATTCCCACCTATCGTAAATTTGTTGACGAACTGGAAAACATCGATGTAGAAACCGACGATCTTCGAAAGGTTCATGAAGGCTATATAAAGGCTGCCAATACCCAGTATAATGCTTTCATTAAAATTGTCAGCGCTTTAGAAAAGCAGGACCGCAACCTTATTGCTGAGGCAAACGCTATGCTTGATGAAGCACGAAAAGGCATACGCGATTACAATGCAGCTATTAAAAAGCTGGCTAAAGAACATGATGTAAAAATTGAAGAACCAAAAACACAGCGAGAAAACAGCCTATAGTTTTGATGCAAAAAGAAGGTCTCTAAAAATAGTAAGAGACCTTCTTTCGTATGCTGTTTCAATTTCTCCACGTTCGTTCGATAAATGAAGAAGAGTATTAGGAAATATTGCTTAACGATGCATAATAAGAGGCAATAATTTCTTCATCTGAATGCGGAATTTCGTTTCCTTTTACAAGCTGAGCGCCGTTAATACAGCCGCTTGTAAGTAAAATAATGTCATTCGACTTTCCTAAAGAAAGCGACTTTAATACTCCTTCTGTTCGGGTAGGGGAACGGTGAATATTACTTGCGCTTGGATTTGAAAAACCCGTCATTACTTGATCTACAATTACGTTCGGATCATGATGACCTGGATGATCAACCGTTACGACAATTTCATCAGCTTTTCCTTCAATGGTACGCGCCATTTTAGGCATTTTATTAAAATCTCGAATGCCGATCCCTGCAATCATGACAATTAGCTGGTTATACTCCATCTTTTTTACTTCTTCTACTAAACGCGTAAGGGCAACAGGCGTATGGGCATAGTCTAAAATCACTTTTTGGTTATTAGGACCTTCTATCACTTGAAAGCGACCTTCTGGACTTTCCAATTGAGGAAGCACGCTAATAATATCCTCAATGTGGTATTCAAAGTGAAGAGCTGTACCGACGGCTGCGAGCACGTTAGCAATGTTGTAATCGCCATATACAGGCACTGCTACTTTGTATGACTGTCCTTTATAAAGTAAATCAAAGAAAGAGCCCCCTTCTTTGACGGTAATGTTTTTTGCTTGCAGAGTTGCCTCCGCATTATTTAATAAGCTATACGTGACTTTAGGCCCTTCAAATAGCCCACTTAAGTTTTTACCCATGTCCTGATCATCTATATTAATAACGGCATGTTTGGCCTGCTGAAATAATTTCATCTTGCATTTTTTATAGTGCTCAAACGTTTTATGATACTCTAAGTGCTCTTCTGACAGATTTGTGTGAATGGCTACATCAAAGTAAATATCTTCTACTCGCTGCTGATCAATAGCAATTGAAGATACTTCCATCACTGCTGCTTCATCGCCTCTTGTATACAAATCATAAAAGATTTTATGCAAGTCTACCGATTCAGGTGTTGTAGGCGTACTTTTTTTATAAACTAACTTCTTCTTTGATGACCAAATGCCGGTCGTTCCAATCGATCCTGTCGGCAATTTTAAAAGAGTTAAAAGCGACCTTACGTAAGCTGCTACGGTTGTTTTACCATTTGTACCTGTAACGCCAATTGTCTCAATTTTTTCATCCGTATAATCAAAATACATTTTAGAAAAAGACGCCATTACTTTGCGAACGTCGTCAACAGCTAAAAACGTACAGTGAGAATACTGAGTGCTCAAAAGACGAAGCTCCTCAATGCTTGTCCCAAAGACTGCTACGGCTCCTCTAGCTATAGCTTCTTTAATATATTGATGTCCATCTTCATTTTCACCTTTTATACTAAAAAATACTGATCCGTCTTGAACCTGCTTTGAATGATATGTTAGATCGTGGATCGTTTGAGATGCAGGCCCAAAAATATGTTTAATTGATAAGTTCATTAATGTATCAAAGTGGATGTTCATAGCTATTCCTCACAGTGTATAAATTTTATTTTTAATATGTTCTAAAATCCCTTAAATACTCTTTGAAGGATATTTTTTCTTTATTTCCATTTATAAAGAACTTTCTACAATTCAATCTTTTTATTTTGCTTTCATGTGTAGAACGAAAATAAAGAAAAGACGGATCACTATTTTTTAAAACTAAAAGCATGTAAAATATGGATGAACTGTGTATATCATACCAGCAGCAAAAGCGAAGCATTGTAGTAAAATATTCCCCCTACACGTGCAAAACGAAACCATTCTTTAAAATAAAATAATTTCATAGAGTGAGTTGAATCATGATAAATACTTGAACGTGGGATAAGAAAGATTACTGTATTAATCAGTCCCTCCCTTTGCAAAATAACAAAGAAAACATCATAATAAAAGATGCGCATAACAGCGTGAATGACTCTGCTTTGAAAGGATGGACTACAGCAAATGACGCGTTCTCTTTTAGCGATTGAACCACTTCCTCTTTTATTTTATCAACAGCCTACACTTGAATTAGCTCAGTCGCTGTTAGGATGTCTTCTTGTTCACGAGACGGCAGAAGGAACTGCATCTGGTTTTATTGTAGAAACAGAGGCTTATAAAGGGCCTTTCGACCGAGCAGCTCATAGCTTTAATAACCGGCGCACAAAAAGAACGGAGGTAATGTTCGGTCCTCCTGGTCATGCCTATACGCATACAATGCATACACATTGTTTACTCAATGTTGTAAGCAGCGACATCGATTGTCCAGAAGGCGTCCTCATTCGAGCTATTGAGCCATTTAGCGGAAAAAATTTGATGAAAAATAGACGTCGAGGGATGGAAAATGAAATAAATTGGACAAACGGTCCTGGGAAACTAACAAAAGCACTAGGGGTTTCAATGGATTTGTACGGTAATGATTTAACCAGCCCTCCTCTTTATATTGCTCGTGGCTTCACTCCTTCAGAGATTTCCGCCGGACCTCGCGTTGGCATTGATAATTCTGGTGAAGCGAAGGATTACCCTTGGCGCTTTTGGGTTACCAATCACCCGTTTGTATCGAAATTCAGGTAAACGATAGGCTAATTGAGGGATTGATGCAAATAAAAGAAGCACCTCTTTTTAGAGATGCTTCTTTTTGCTTACGCCCACCACATTTGTGAGGGAGTTTCTTCAATTAATACACTTTGTAAGTTTGTAACCGCGCGTTTAAATCCTTCTTCAATCGACATGATTGGATCTTCGTGCTCAATGCTGACTACATAATCGTATCCGTATGTGCGAAGTGCACTCATCATATCAGACCACTCTTTTACATCATGTCCGCATCCTACGGATCTAAACGTCCATGCACGCGTTTGGACTTCTCCGTATGGCTGCATATCCGTCAGTCCATACATGTTAATATTATCTTGGTCCAAGTACGTATCCTTTGCATGGAAATGATGAATCGCATTTTCTTTTGCTAAAATTTTAATAGCTCCCACCGGATCAATTCCTTGCCACCATAAATGACTTGGATCAAGATTAGCGCCAATCGCTGGACTTGTTTTTTCGCGAAGCTTAAGGAGCGTATACGGAGTATGAACTAAAAATCCACCGTGAAGTTCTAAACCAATTTTTACATTATGCTCCTCCGCTAGTTCTCCAATTTCTTTCCAATAAGGAACAAGCTTATTTTCCCACTGCCAATTCAATACGTCTCCATACTCGTTAGGCCAAGGAGTAACAGGCCAGTTTGGGTACTTCGCTTCTTCGTGATCTCCTGCTGTTCCAGAGAAGCAGTTAACCACTGGAACGTCTACTAATGATGCTAGTTGGATGGTCTTGCGAAGCGTTTCGTCAGATTCTTTTGCAAAACTTGCCTCAGGTGAAATAGGATTGCCGTGGCAGCTAAATGCGCTGATTGCAAGTCCGCGGTCTTTTATCTGCTTCATATATGCTTCTCGTTTTTCTTCATCTTCAAGCAGCTCATCTAGCGGACAATGACTGTTTCCCGGATAGCCGCCCGTTCCGATTTCAACAGCATGAAGACCTGCTGCTTTTACTTTATCCAACATCTCTTCAAAAGAAAGATCCGCAAATAAGACCGTGAATACTCCAAGTTTCATTTTAATTTCCCCCTGTGCGATATATTTCGTCAATAATAGCTGAGACTTGAAGCGCTTCTTGTGGCTTTACCACTAATTCAGCATTTCCTTTACACGCTTCAACGAAATTTTTAGCCTGACTTAAGCTGTAATCATCTTCTCCATCTATCCAAGGTGACGTACTGTTCATGAGCATACCGTTTTTAGACGTGTATAGTTCAAACGGAAACACGCTTAAACCGCCTTCTACCCCTGATATGCTTACGTGCTCTTCATCATCTTCAATATTAGCAGCCCAAGAAGTTTCTAAAAGAAGCGACGCTCCATTTTCAAATTTAATATAGGCCGTTACATGATCATCCACGCTGAATGTTTCATGGTCAAATGTTCCCCATTGATTTAATTGGTTAGGCGTTTTACTCAGGTCATTATATGTACTTCCCAGTACTTCAGTATGCTTTGGGTTTCCCATTAGCCAAAGCGTTAAATCAAGCAAATGGCAGCCGTAATCAATTAAGCTGCCTCCTCCTTGAAGATCTTTGTTCGTAAATACCCCCCACCCGGGAACCTTTCGGCGACGCATTGCTCTGACACGTGCCACTAATGGGCGTCCTACCTCTGTCATCATTTTTTTCGCCGCCTGCGCTTCTTTCATGAACCGGTAATGATACGCAATCGCTAACTGCTTACCTGATTCTCTAGCGGCAGCAAGCATTTCTTCACCTTGTTCTTTAGACATCGCCATTGGCTTTTCACATAGGACGTGAACGCCTGCTTTTAACGCTGCTACTGCAAACTCGGCGTGAAATTTATTGGGTGTACAAATGCACACCGCATCCACTTCTTTGAACATATCTTTATAATCAACAAATACGTGAGGGATATTATGCTCATTGGCTACCTCTGTGGCTCTTTCACTATTAATATCGCTAAGCCCCCAAATCACACATTCATCACCCAGTTGTTTGAATGCTGGGATATGCCTGCTTACAGCAATCCCTCCTGCTCCGATTATGCCAATTCTCACGTTTTTCACCTCTTACACGCGCGTAATTTGTTTCGTTTGACTTGATTTTAAAGCTGCTAAAATAACAGCAAGTGATTTTAATCCTTCTTCACCAGGAACAGGAGATTCTTTATCTTCTGCAACTGCATCTACGAATTGTTCAATGACGTGAGAATTACTTTGTCCGCCTTCATCGTTCGACTGGATTTTTCCTAATTCATAGTTCACCACTTCACCCGTTGCATATTGTGCAACTAATGAATACGTCGGATCGTCCTCTAAACGAAGAATCCCTTTCTCTCCGTAAACAATCGTGGAATTATCTTCTTTTCCATTGTAAGCCCAGCTTGCCGCAAGCGTCCCGATAATCCCGCTTTCCGTTTTTAATACGCACACAGCATTGTCGTCTACATTTGCAAAGTCTTTTGCATTGCTTTCCACAAATGCACCCACTTCTACAATTTCTTCATTCAATATGTAGCGGAGCATATCGGTTTTATGAACGCCTAAATCCCCCATAGCACCAATAAACGCTTCGTCTTTTTTGAAGAACCAGCTGTCTTTTCCGTCCACGCTCCAACCTTCAGGACCACCGTGGCCAAAAGCCGTACGGAAACTATAAATTTTACCGATTTCCCCTTTTTCAATAAGTTCACGAGCTTTTTGATGAGAAGCTACAAAGCGCTGATTATGTCCAATCATTAGTTTTTTACCGTTTGTTTTTGCTGCTTCAATCATTGCTTTCGCTTCTTCTTCTGATGTTGCCATCGGCTTTTCACACAGGACATGAACTCCGCTGTTTAACGCTGCAACCGAAATAGGCGCATGAAGATAATTGGGCGTACATACGCTCACTGCTTCCACTGTACCGCTTGCTAAAAGTTCTTCATAGTTTGTGTAAGCTTTTACACCGTACTGCTGTGCTACGCTGTTTGCACGTTCTGTGTTTATATCGCAAACGGCTACTAATTCTACTTGTTCATTCATCTTATATTCTGGTAAGTGACGGTGTTGCGCAATGCTTCCGCACCCAATAACGCCAATTTTTACTTTTGCCATCTTTCCTATCCCCTTTGCTTAAGCATTATTAATTAGTTTTTAACAGCGATTGATTCAAGCGGTTGCGCATTGCCGTAAACAGGACGTTTTCTCTCTGCTGGCTTCGCCCATTTAATAGCATTCATAATGACACGCTGAATGTCTTTGTTATGGTATGTTGGATATGTTTCATGTCCAGGTCTGAAATAAAATACTTTTCCGTTTCCGCGTTTGTACGTGCAGCCGCTTCTGAAAATTTCTCCGCCTTCAAACCAGCTCGTGAAAATCAGTTCATCAGGTGCTGGAATATCAAAGTGCTCTCCATACATTTCTTCGCGCTCAAGCTCGATAAATTCACCAATACCTTCCACAATCGGATGGCTCGGTTCTACTACCCACAAGCGCTCTTTTTCATCTGCTTCACGCCATTTTAAGTCGCAGCTTGTGCCCATTAACGTTTTAAAAATCTTAGAAAAGTGACCTGAGTGTAAGACAATAAGCCCCATACCGTCTAGCACGCGCTGCTTTACTTTCTCAACGATGTCATCTTTTACTTCGTCATGTGCTAAATGACCCCACCATACTAAAACATCCGTTTGATTTAATACTTCTTCAGTCAATCCGTGTTCTACTTCGTCTAATGTTGCGGTATGCGTACGAAACCCTCCTTCTTCTAAAAAAGAAGCGATGGCACCGTGGATGCCTTCAGGGTAAATTTCTCTTACAACCGGATTTTTCTGTTCATGACGATTTTCATTCCATACTGTAACATTAATCATTTTCATATCCCCTTTTTTTGTGAATGCTAACTTATATCCCCTTTTTTTATAAATGCTAAACTTTTGTTAACCGGTTAACTTACTGTGATTCACCCGCGCTTAGCAGTAGAATCTCGAATAATAAGTTCAACCGATAATTTTACATGCTGCAGCGTGCTGAAACGGTGTTCAATTGCTTGAATAACAGACGTCGCGGCGACGACTCCTTTGTTAAATACATCTTGACGAATTGTTGTTAGACTTGGAGATGCATAGCTACTAAATGTTATGTCATCAAACCCTACGATTGAGTAATCCTGTGGAATTTTTTTCCCCTTTTCTTGCAGTGCTTTCATAATTCCAAGCGCCAGCGTATCAGAGGATGCAAAAACCGCCCGAATATCCTTATGATCTTGCAGCAGCTTGTTCCCTAAATTGTAACCGTTATCAAACGAACTTTCGTTCACTTCAAAAACAAACGTCTTTGATGGTGTAATACCCGCTTCTTTTAATGCTTTCTCGTAGCCTATATACCTCTTTTTATCCACTGGACTATTGACGAGGTGATGAGCAACAAAGGCAATTTCTTTGTGCCCCAAATTCACTAAATGTGTTGTAGCTAGATATCCTCCATACTCATCGTCTACAGAAATATGATGATAATCACGTTCGTACCTTTCGTATGTATCTACTAGCACAATCGGATTCGATAACGCTTTCATTTCCTCATACAATCGATGCGGGAAGGCTCCTAAAAACAGAAGACCATCAATATTTCTCGTTCGAATCCATTTTAGGCAATCAGCTGGGCTACTCGCTCCAGATATGACTAGATCATAACCATGCTTACGGATTACATATTCAATTCCACTAATCATTTCGCTGTAATAATGGTTATCTTTAAATATAGTAGAAAGTGAATCATCTGTAAGCGGGAACATAACGCCAATCATATTCGACTTTTGTTTCGAAAGACTAACGGCGGTTAAATTTGGTTCGTAGTTTAATTCTTTTACCGCTGTTAAAATTCGCTCTTTTGTTTCATCGGATACTTTGTTAATTCCGTTTAAGACGTAAGATACTGAAGCTGCAGACACCCCTGCATGCTTTGCTACATCACGAATCGTTATCTTTTCTCCCATAAAATCTCTCCAGTTAAACGGTTAACTATTTACTCGTTCATTATAATTCACTCCTTTATTATCAGTCAACGTATTTTTCAAATTATCTGTTAACTATTATAATATCTTCCTAGATTGGTATGTTTTAAGCAATGACAAGATGTATTGACACCTGTTAATCTTTGAAACGTACATATAAAGTTCGGTGCACAGCACGCACCGATCTGTGATAAAAGGGGCGTTCAAAAGGATTTCAGGAGGTACTTACTTTATGTTTAAGAAACTAGCAATTATTGGAGCACTAGCAGTTCCTATGTTCGGCATGAGTCACGGGGCAAATGCCGCTGAAACAACCCATCGCGTAAAATCCGGAGAGACTCTTTACAAGATTGGCGTTGAATACGGCGTTACGGTTAAGCAGTTAAAAGAAGCGAATCACAAATCTACCGACTCTATTAATGCAAATGAAACATTAACAATCCCTAACTCTATTAGCGAAAGTGATAAAGATCTGTTAGCTCGCCTTGTACAAGCTGAAGCAAAAGGCGAACCTTACGCTGGCAAAGTGGCTGTAGCAACAGTTGTCTTAAACCGCGTAGATAGCAATTCTTTCCCAAACTCTATTCATGATGTCATTTATCAAGGTACACAGTTTACACCTGTACAAAACGGTGAAATTAATAAAGCAGCGGATGCTGAAGCAAAAAAAGCTGTAAATGAAGCTCTAGCTTTTAGAGGTCAAGGAAAAGGTTCATTATTTTTCTTTAATCCTGACAAAACAAGCGATCAATGGCTTCGCCAAAAACAGGTTACGATCACGATCGGACATCACGTTTTTGCAAAATAAACAAAAGATTGAGACATAAGAAATTGCTCCAATCTAAAGGCGAGCAAATGGCGTAAAGGAACTCGTATGGGTTGCTTGTGACACCGCTGTTGATTTCCGTGCAAGTCTTCGCTTTCCGCGGGCGGCCGGTGAGCCTCCTCGTTGCTTACGCTCCTGCGGGGTCTCACCTGTTCCGCTTTTCCCGCAGGAGTCTTCGTCTTACGCCCCAATCAACAGCTAGAAGCAATTAAATCGATTAAACTTACCTTCACCATCCCAATAAAAAGCTCCGAACGATGAATCGTTCGGAGCTTTCTTCAACTAATATACTATTGTCTCAGCCTATTTAATATGCAACAAGTAAGCTTAATAGAACAGCTATAATAATAATAGGCAATACGTATTTAACTAGAAAGAACCATGCGTTAAATAATTTAGCGCCTTTTGTACTTCCTGAAATAAACTCTTCATACACGGCTTCTTTTTTCATTTTAAATGTCACAAAAATCGCAATGGCTAAACTTCCAAGAGGCAGCATTAAGTTGCTCACAAAAAAGTCAGCTACGTCAAATATACTTCTGCCAAAAAGTGAGACATGTTTTAGTACACCAAACGAAAGCGCTGATGGGATACCTACTACAAACACAAGAATCCCTGATAAAGAAGCGTAGCGAGTTCGTTTTGTCTGATCGTCTTTGCTTAAAGCAGCTACCATAATTTCCAGCAGTGAAAAAGCAGACGTAAGCGTAGCAAATAGAAATAAAATTAAAAACAGTGCTAAAAAGACGGTGCCAAACGGCATTTTCTCAAATACTGTTGGCAAGACCACAAATAAAAGTCCAGGTCCTTCAGTTGGCTTTAATCCAAACGAAAAAACAGCTGGAAAAATAGCTAAGCCCGCCAGCAGCGAAACAAACAAGTTCAAAATAGCAATGGTGCCAGCTGAACGCGTCAAGCTTACTTTTTTCCCTAAATAAGAGCTATATGTCACCATGCAGGATAACCCCACGCAAAGCGAGAAAAACGACTGACCAAGCGCATAGAGAATAGATGATCCTGTAATGGCTGAAAAATCTGGTTTCAAAAAGAACTTTACTCCGTCCATTGCTCCGTCTAATGTTAAAGAACGCACCACGATAATGATAAAACAGGTAAATAACAGCGGCATCATGTATTTATTAGCACGCTCTATTCCTTTTTGTACGCCTTTTGAAATAACAAACACTGTAATTAATAAAAACAGCGCCTGTGCACCTAATACTACATATGGTTGACTAATGACGGCGTTGAACAACGGGCCGTACTCTTTTCCGCTTAGCATACCGGTTACGCTCATAATCGTATATAAAATCACCCAGCCGCCAACGACGCTGTAAAAGGAAAGCAAAACGACACAGCTGAGTACTCCCAGCCTGCCAATCCATACCCAAGCGGACTTTGGGGCAATTGCCTTATAAGCACTAATCGCTTCTTTTCCCGTATATCTTCCAATGATAAATTCTGCCAACAGAAGCGGCAATCCAATAAAAATTGTAAATAAAATAAACAACGCAAAAAATGCTCCACCGCCACTGGTTCCCGTTACGTATGGAAATTTCCATATCGCGCCTAGACCAATTGCTGCCCCAGCAGATGCTAAAATAAAACCGAGGCGTGAAGACCACTGATTTCCTTTACTCATATAATGTTACTCTCTCCTCTTCTAAACTCAAAACTCACCTGATTAGTACTGTACCATAAATGCAGAAGAAAATCATTCCCGTTTTACTTTTTTCTATAAGACGATATCTATATAGAATAGAAAAAATGAAGAAGCAGCTGCTTCTTCATTTTAAGGTTGGTGTTTCTATTCAAAAATTATTCTCTGTACGATGATTCATCTCCACGGTAGGCTTCTTGATTTGAAATTTCTTCAATATGCATATGCCCTTCTCTCTCTAGACGAAGGACCGTACGCTCTGCATCTTCATAACTCTCGCACGTCACTTGTTTATATTCCATATCATCTTTATCTGTGTAAGCGACTAAATAAGTTTCCATTTTAACTCCTCCTATATAACCTGTATGTAACGTATGTTGCCTTTTTCGTTTATTTCTAAACATATAGGCTCCAAACATAAAGCCTAGCATACTATAATAGCGGAACTTCAATTTAAAAAAGTTGAATTTTTCATTATGCACCGATGCAACATGGAGGTTACACTTATGACATTTATTTTATCATTCGTACCAATTGTTGTTCCTTTTGGTATTTTAATTAGCTTAATTGCTTTTACAGCTGCTTTTTTACAATCAAAAGAGCATCATAAAAAGCTCTAGCTTACAAAAGCTAGAGTTTCTTTTTAAAAACGTCTATAGCGTTTAATCAGCCCGACAATAATAGCAATTGCTAATAAAACAACCGAAATGATGACAGTAATGACAATTGGCTGATTTACACTTTGCTTCACTGCAATGGCGATATAAGCCCAAATAAAAACAAGCGGATAAACAGCGTCTCGGTTTTTTAATGTAAACATAATACCCAGCGCAGCTCCTACCAGCAGCATAATAATCGTCCATGCTAACTCGCTCAGGCCAAGCAAGTGCTGTATTCCATTTGCTTGAAATACGACAAACACATTGACAATAGTCGCAACAGAAATCCATCCAAGATAAAGCGAAATCGGCAGACGCATAAACCATGTTGTCATCCGAGAATGCTGAATAATGGAATACACAATCATTAATGTACCTAAGATAAAGAGGATAACTAAAAGGGATAACTTATAGTAATCGTTTTGGAAAATAAAAATCCACGCACTATTTAACAAACAGTTTAGAAAAAACCAAATGCCGATACGTGCATATATTTCCTTTTGATCTTCTCTTGCAAAAAATTGGCGTATAACCCAAATGGTTAATAACAAATAGATAACGCCCCAGATAGCAAAGGCATAGCCCGCTGGTGTAAACAACGTAGGAACTTGCGCAGAAGCCTCTCCCGTTGTTTTGCCTCCTATTGGAATGGCATTTGCTAAATAATTCACAAGTAGTGTAATAGCCAAGCCTACTGTATTTAATACAGCATACAAACGAAATTTTGCCATTTTGTTCTCTCCTTTCTTCTATTTATATGAGAATGTTTCGGAGACGAAAACGGCTCTTCCCTTCATTAATACCTCTTCTTCCCTAAAAATATGCATTTTTAAACAAAAATGAGTAAAAATAGCTTTAAGAAGCTACCTCTTTAAGAGATAAAAACGGTTAGAGCACAATTTCCCATAACGCTTTCTTTTTTTCAGAATATATGGTAAGTTAAACATAGATTAATAGGAAGTCCACTAGGGGTGCCCACCGGCTGAGACAAGTTTTCTTGATCCCTTTGAACCTGATCTGGCTCATACCAGCGTAGGAAAGTGGCAATGTTCAGTTTTTTACTGTCCTTTGCCACTCCGTTTATAAACGGAGTGTTTTTTTATTTCCTTTATGTGCTTGTTTGTGACTTCCTCATATTAAAGGAGGATTTTAATGTCATTTTCATCTCAATTAAGACAAGAAGCAAACTATATTTACGAAGCCATTTTTAACCATCCTTTTATTAAAGGAATTGCTGAAGGAAACGTGCCCAAAGAAGCGCTTATTCACTACGTTTCTCAAGATTACGAATACTTAACAGCATTTGTCCGCATTTACGGCGCTGCTTTAACGAAATGCCGCACGCGTACCGAAATGGAAGCCTTTAATGCCGGCATTTCTACGGTATTACATAGTGAAGTACACCCTCATAATAATTTTTGTGAAGTAGCAGGCGTACGCTATGAAGACCTTCACACTGAGACGCTTTCACCGACGGCCAGCCATTACATTAACCATATGACAAGTGTTGCGCATACAGGCAGCTTAGCGGAAATCATTGCAGTGCTTCTTCCATGTCCGTGGACGTACGTTGAAATTGGCCAGCGCATTACAGAACAAGTAAATCCATCTCCTTCTCATCCTTTTTATGAATGGATTCAGTTTTATAACAATGAAGAAATGAATGGCACAACACAATGGTTTTGTAACAAGCTTGATGAACTCGCCGAACAAGCGACTGAAGAAGAACGTAACCGTATGAAAGATCACTTCATCAAAAGCTGTGAACTCGAGTATTTATTTTGGGAAATGGCGTATACGCAAGAAAAATGGCCGCTTTCACAGCTTTCACTTTCAAAATAACGAAAAAGCCTCCTATCGGGAGGCTCTTTTATTTCAATAATTTTTTGATCATTTTCAAATTTTGTTTCTCCGAAGGATAGCGGAATGACAAATCAAACTTGGTTGTTTGAGACAGCATGCTTTTAAAATGAGTAAATGTCTGAAAGCTGTCTTTTCCGTGATATTGACCCGTGCCGCTTTCTCCTACTCCGCCAAAGGGTAAATATGGCGTAGCGATATGCATAAGCGTATCGTTTATACAGCCTCCTCCAAATGAAAGACGCTCCGTTATGACGTTTTGCACATCTTCACTTTCTGTAAATAAGTAAAGAGCTAACGGCTTAGCTTTTTCTTGAACTTTATGAATGACTTCGTCTAGTGTTTCATATTCAATCATAGGAAGAATAGGCCCAAAGATTTCTTCCTGCATGACATCTGATGTCCAGCTTACTTCACTTAACACCGTAGGTTCTATTGTTAGCGTGTTTTTATTGTACCCGCCTCCAACTATAGCATTTCCGTCTTTAAAAAACTCAACTAGCCTAGTAAAATGGCGCTCACTGACAATACGGCCGTAGCGGTCGCTTTCAAGCGGATTGCTTCCGTAAAATTGATAAATCGCTTCGCGAAGTTTCTCTACCAGCTGCGCTTTCACTTTTTTATGCACGAGCAAATAATCAGGAGCAACGCACGTTTGGCCTGCATTCATTCCTTTGCCAAACATAATTCGTTTTGCTGCAAGATCTAGGTTTGCATCTTCATGTACAATGCACGGACTTTTCCCGCCTAGCTCAAGCGTGACTGGAATAAGCTGCTTCCCTGCTTCTTGCATAATAATTTTCCCTACATTTACACTTCCCGTAAAGAAAATATAATCAAGGTGCTGTTTTAAAAGCAGGCTTGTGGTGTCTACAGCGCCTTCAATCACCGTCACAAATGCTGGATCAAAAGCCTCAGCTAGTAATTCTTGTATAACACGAGATACGCTAGGCGTTAATTCAGAAGGCTTAATAATAGCCGTGTTCCCAGCGGCAATCGCTCCTACTAAAGGAGAAAGCGCTAATTGAAACGGATAGTTCCACGGCGCAATAATTAACGCGACTCCATACGGTTCAGGAACAATTTTTCCTTTAGAGCCCAGGTGTGTTAAAGCGGTTTTTACTTTTTTAGGCTTCATCCATTTTGCTAAATGTTTAAGCGTAAATCGAATTTCCTCTAGTAAAATCCCAATTTCCGACGTGTAGGCCTCTACTGCAGATTTATTTAAATCTTGTTTTAAAGCATCCATAATTCTCTGCTCGTTTTGTTTGACTGCGTCTCTGAGCTTATTCAGCGCTTGAATGCGGCTGTTGATACTCTTTGTCTTTTGCGCATAGAAATACTGCTTTTGTGTAGAGACAATATGTTCAATGACCGTTTCATCTGTGATATAGAATCGCTCGTGGTTCATCTCTTTCATCTCCCTATAAACATTCGGCTTCAACTGTAGCAAGCAAGCTTTTTAATAGTTCAACTGCCTCATTTAAAGCTAATGAATAATATCTCTGCGTCCCTTTTTGCTCAATTTGCACAAGCTTTTGATCGCGTAAAATTTTTAAATGATGAGAAATTGCCGGTCGTGACAGAGTAGACTCGTTTGCAATTTCATTAACGGTTAAAGGCTCTTTTTCGGCGAGCAGCAAAATAATATCTTGTCTTGCTGAATCGCTTAGTGCTTGAAAAATCGGAATGCTGGCACGAAATAACTCGACTGCTTTTTCACTCATATATATTCTCCTTTATTTAATTTCTTGTGTTCTTCGGACAACGGATGCAAGCCACTTTCTTGGCACGAAGCGCGGGATGAACGTAGCAAGGCGAAACTGTACTCCTGGTACGATAACCGTCTGCCCTTTCATAAATTTTTTATAGCCAACTTTCGTTACTGTTTCTACATCCATTGCACCGCTTTGAAAAAGCTTGGAGTTGCTTAGCTGGGCTCGGTCGCTAAAACCAGTTTTAGTTGGACCCGGGCATAGAGCACTTACCGTTACATTGGTACCTTTTAATTCATTTTCAAGGGCCTCTGTGAAAGATAACACGTACGCTTTCGTTGCGTAATATACCGTCATAAGCGGACCTGGCATAAACCCAGCAACAGACGCAATATTTAAAATTTTCCCACGGTTTCTTTTGACCATATCCGGTAAAAATAATTTTGTTAAATGAGTTAATGCTCGAATATTTAAATCAATCATGTTTAACTCTTCATCTAAAGCTGTTTCAATAAATTTGCCGTATAGTCCAAAACCAGCATTGTTCACTAAATAATCAACGTGCATTTTTTTATTTTTAAGTTCTTCATATAGTGACTGTATCTCTTCTTCTCTTGATAAATCCTTAACAACCGTTATCACTTCAATATTATAAGTAGATTTTAAATTCTCTCCAATAGCTGTTAGTTTATCAGCGCTTCTGGCAACTAAAATTAAAGGATGCCCATCCTTTGCGAATTGATAAGCTAACTCTTTACCTATTCCTCCCGACGCACCGGTGATGAGCGCATAATGCTGTGACATCGTGTTCACTCCTTATGTTTATATGTTCAAGAACTTAAACATTTAAACTCATCTTATAGGATTCATTTTTTCCCGTCAACTGTTTTCTATACTCTCCTTTTCTTTTGTATTTTCCATTTTTGCCATTTGCGCATTTCTGTACATTTTTTTACAAAATATGCGTTTTCTTTACATAGAAGGCTAATGTCGTCTAGTTTTGACAACCTTTGTCACCTAGCAGGAAAACAAGTGAAGATATGGTGAATACAACATACAACAAATAATCCATTACATAGTTGGATGAAAATAGATAAGGGAGGAAATGAAAAATGATGGAGACATATACAATTAAAAAAGTAAGTGCTCAATTAGAGGTAGAAAAGAAAACGCTAAAACAATGGGAAAAATTATTGGGCAGCTATTTAACAATTGAACGAGTAGATGGGGCCCGTGTCTATACAGAGGAACAAATTGAATTATTTAATGATATTAAACAGCTGTTTGATGAACAATGTACGTTAGATGAAGTCAAAGAATACGTTCAGCTGCTTATCAAAGAACAAGAAGAACAGGAGCATTTAGTGATGGAATCAGAGGCAGCGGTTTCAAAAGAAGAGGAACCAGCAAAGTTGAAAACTTCTAAAAAAGAAAACGTCATTGATTTTCAAGAACATTCCAATAAACAAATGAAGCAAGAAAAGAAAAAAGCTGCTGAAAAGCAGGAAAGCATTTCAGAAAATAAGCAAGAGAAGACCCCTCCTATACCTGAAGCACGATTAGCTACTGAAGAAGAAAAGCAGGCTATTTCTGCTTCTATTGAAGAGCCAAAACCAAACGACCTTGTTGTGAATGAAAAAGAACTGCTTCAAGGGGAATTAGTAGAAGCTGTTCGCCGCTATGAAGATGTGTTTGAAGTACTTGATACGTTTAAAGCTGATTTGTTAAAAGAAATGCGAGAAGGAATGCGAAATGAAGTTCGCGAAGAAATTGTCGGAGAAGTAAAAAGAGAGCTTGAAAAAAGTGCTACTCAAACTGTAGAAATGGTGGAGTCGGTCGGGGCATACATCTCTGAGTCGTCAGAACGCAGCGCAAGAGATGTAGAAAATATGTCTAAAAAAATTATCCGCTCTAATGAAAAATCGTTTGATGAAGTCACTTCTTTGATTGAAGATTATTCAACAATCGCTGAAGAGAAAACCGAGGATATGCGCCTGTTCATGAAAGATGTCATGGAGAATGCGGATGAATCCTCTAAAGAAATGCAGTATTTATTAGACCGATTCTCAAGCAATTCCACCGTTGCGATGAATCAAGTAAAATTTATGGTTGAAAAATTAAACAATTCTTCAACTAATACGACAGAAGAGCTTCGTGATTTAATTGATTCAATGAATGAGGAACGAGTCTATTATTTAAAAGAAATGGAGAAAGAACGCAAGCTTCATCGTCAAAGCGTAGCTGAACGCGAAGAGATGTTTAGTGATTTTGTCCAAACCTTTAGACAAACCGCCGCTGCTGACATGAAGCGAAAACGGAAGTGGTGGAAGCTGTTCCTCTCCTGAAAACACCGGCCCTATGGTAATAGGGCCGGTGTTTTTTGATGGTATGAACAATAGTAGCTTGTATGTAAGAAATGTTAAGGTAACGTATGGCGATGAGACGTTATACTTTGAAACACATGATAGCCGCTTACCGATACGCCTATAGTTCCCGCTCCTGGAAACACTGTATCTCCGCATAACCACATTCCTTTTAAGCCAGATCGGTGCGAAACACTGTTAAACAAGGCATGATCTAACGTTTGCGGAAAGCCTCCCACTCCGCCGTTTGGACGAGAAGTAAACCTCTCCCACGCTTTAGGTGCTCCTGAAATTTGATGCTCTGCTTTTTCAATGCTAGGAATAATTGTTTTAATGCCTGCTATCATTTTTTTCTCAAGAACTTGTTTTTGAAGGTCATAGGCTTCTTTGTTACTCCACTTGCTAAGGTCAATGTGAGTAGACGCTGTAATTGTATGCTTGCCTTCAGGCGCACGAAAACGATCATCAGGATGAGAGACTGAGATAAATAAATGATTTCCTTCCGTCATTTCTCCTCGTTCGGATTGAAGTACTTGCTGAAACAACTCTACCTTTTGCGGCAGATTTCTTTCATCAATCGCAAAATACATCGAAAACGTTCCCCACTGCGGAAGCTCGCTTTTTTCTTTTGCGCGCTTATGAACATGTTGGTAATCTTCATCATGCAGCAAAGACTTTAAGCTTTGAACCGGCGCGTTGCATACAACGTCTGATGCACGGTAATGGTTACCTCTATGATCATGCACTATCCACCCGTCATTATCACGCTCTATCTTTACTACTTTCCTTCCTAGAGTCGTTTTTCCTCCGTTGGCTTTAATCGATTTTTGCAGCGCTTCTGCGACTTTGTATAAGCCGCCATTCACATAAAAAGCTCCTTCTTGATAAATATCCAACGCTAAACATCCAATAAGCATTGAACAGTTCTCACTCGTTGTCTGCATGCTGTCTATTAATTGACCATCAATAAAATGAAGAAAGTCCGCTTCGTCTAGCAAGCTGTGTTTTTTTAGTAAATAACTAAACGATTGATGAAAATAAGGCAACAGCTTCACAGAACCAAAATTCAACGAACTTACCAGCCTGCTCCACTCACCGACTGTCAGAGGAGGAAGAACAGGCAGAGACTGCATAAGCTTGCGAATTTCTTTTGCAATTCTAAAAACATTTTCATAAAAGCTCCTAATATTCTTTGCTTTATGAGGAAATTGTTTTTGAAGATAGGAAATATGCTGATACCGGTCTTGATAATAAATCAGTGCACGATGAGGAAGATGAACTTTCATGATTTTCTCAAGAGAAACCTTTTCAATTTCTAGGCCAAGGTACGTGCCGATCCGCTCATGTATCCCTCCGTGCTCAAATCCCATTCCAAGCGTCGCTCCAACAGGAAACGTATACAAATGGCGCTGAAATTTCCCTGCACAGCCTCCCCATTCTCGAGAAGCTTCTAAAACCGTCACTTCATAGTCATGTTTAGCTAAAAGCGCTCCCGCTGTTAACCCACCTATTCCTCCGCCTATTACGACAACTTGCTTATGCATGTTTTCACCTTCTTTAGCTCTTTCTTCTATTGTGCAAAAAAAAGAAGCTGACCGCAATTTAGAAGCGGCTCGTTACTGAAATAAAAAAGCCGTGAATGATCTCACAGCTTTTTGGATTATTTTGTAATCACTCCACAAACAATCCGATCTCCTGAGTTTCCTGAAGGATCCGTTGTGTAATCGTCGACTTTATCATGTATCACTAATGCCGACCCATCCATATCCAAAAGAGAATTCGGCTTTCCTTCTTGCAGCGTGACAAGAGAAGCAAAAATTTCTGTATCTACTTTGCCATTTGGAGCAACTTCTAGATTGGGCAAATCACCTGCATGCGGGCCTTTTGTATTTTTAAAACCGTGTTCACGTTTAAAAGGATTAAAATGGGCACCCGCTGTTTTAAAATCCGGCACCTCACATTTTCCTATTTCATGAATATGAAATCCATGTCTTCCCGGTGAAAGACCTTGAGCAGTTAATTTAATTTGCACTCCGTTCTTTGCTTCTGACAGGGTAGCCTCTCCTACTTTTTTGCCTGATGTATTCGTTAAATCCACTTTAACAGGTTCTACCGATACTTCGCTTGTTTCTTTCGCTTCCTCTGTTTTCAGGTGGTTTTCATGAGCGTTATTTTGCTCTTTTACCATGCTGCATGCTCCTAACAATAACAGAACAAAGACTACACATCCGTTCATTATCCACTTTTGCATCCGTGATTCCTCCTTTTGCTTATTTATCACCATCCTTTCACTATTTTCCTTTTTTTAGACATCAAAAATAAGATTAAGACATAACTATATCAATCCAATCTGAAAACGAACAAAGGGGATTAAAGAGCTAGACTGCTTGTTACACCGCGGTTGATTTCCGTGCAAGGCTTTGCTTTCCGCGGGCGGCCGGTGAGCCTCCTCGTCGCTTGCGCTCCAATCAACCGCTAGAAGCAACTAAACACATGAAACCTACGTTCACCCTACCAATGAAAAAATCCGAACGAGTTGGATTCTTAATGAAGAACCTCGATTCATCGTTCGGATTTTCCTTCAACTAAAATACTTTGCTTTAACGTCTTACTTTTGTTTAAAATTGTATTCTTTTTCCGTTCCGTTTGAAAAACGAACTTCTAATTCAAACGACTGAAAATCTTTTTTCAGACCAAACGCATCGATTACTTCCTTTTTTACATCTTCATCGGGCGTGCGCTGGTCAAAATTTAACTTTTTAAATTTTGAAGATAATTTATTAAAAGCTTTGTCTCCACTCAAGTGCTCATCGTTAATATTATCATCCACTTTGGCTTCTATCTCATCATTTTCATTTTCATAGTCAGCTTCATAATCATTGTTAAGCCCCTTATAGTCTACTTCTAAATCAAATTTTGAAAAGTTAAAAGATGTGTTTTCACTTTGATTATCATAGCTCATCGGCGTTCCGCCATTCGTCACGCCTTGTTTATTTTGAGCTTCTTTTGCCGGTGCTGCATCATCATTGTGGCATGCTGAAAGTACGCTAATACCTATAAGGGAAAAGAATATGAAAAAGGGTCGTTTCTTCACTGCATTTCCTCCTTTGACTTCACTCTTCCTTCCCTTTATGTCCACAAATTCGATTTTTATACGCCTTCACTAGAAAACCCCGCTCTCTAAAAAGAAAGCGGGGTTTTTCGTCTTGTTCATTTTACATTAGAATAAGAAATACTGTACATGCTGTTAAAATACGTATTGTAAAGAGCTTGAACAGCACGGTCTAAAGCGTCTGCTTTCACACCAAACATCATGCTCACCTCAGAAGAACCTTGGTTGATCATTTCAAGATTCACTTCAGCACGAGCAAAAGCTTCTGTAGCTTTTGCAGCAATTCCTACTGTGCTATTCATTCCTTCTCCTACTACCATAACCATAGCAAGATCACGCTCAATAAAGATTTCATCTACTTCAAGTTCTTTTTCAATTCGAGCAAATACACGCTTTTCCACATCTGGCGTAAGCTGATGCTCGCGCATGATGACAGAGATATTATCAATTCCTGAAGGGGTATGTTCGTATGAAATACCTTCATCCTCTAAAATTTCAAGCAATCTTCTGCCAAAACCAATTTCACGGTTTAATAAGTATTTGCTCACGTGGATGTTGCAAAAACCTTTGTCCCCAGCGATTCCAACTACCGGCGTATCTCCGTGAGGACGCTCAGCTACAATAAATGTACCCTTTGCTTCAGGATTATTTGTATTCTTTACACATACAGGAATGCCTAGTTTATAAACCGGCTCTAGTGCTTCATCATGGAAGACAGAAAAACCTGCATAGGATAGTTCACGCATTTCTCTATATGTTACTTCTTTCATTTCATGAGGCTTTTCCACAAGTCTTGGATCTACGCTATAAATAGCATCTACGTCGGTAAAGTTTTCATACAAATCAGCTTTTACTCCCGCTGCTACAATTGAGCCTGTGATATCTGACCCACCGCGCGAGAACGTAACCATGTTCCCTTCTTCAGAGTAGCCAAAGAATCCTGGAATTATCAAAATGCCCGAACGCTCTCTTAGCTGCGGTAGTTTTTCATAAGACAGTGGAAGCACTCTTGCTCTTCCGGGTTCATCAGAAACAAAAATACCTGCTTCTTTTGGATTTACATAATGAGCTTCAAACCCTAAATGGTTTAAATAAGCAGCCATTACCTTTGCGTTATTATCTTCTCCACTTGCTTTTAGACAGTCTAATAAGCGAAATGGATCGTTTTTATGTAAATCAATAAGTGATTGTAAATTCGTAATAATGTCAGTAATAATCGTTTCTGGCATAGACAAGTCCACAACGATTTCACGATAGCGATCAATTACTTGCCCAAACTCATCGACGTAATCTTCTCCAAGCTGTATTTTGGCAGAAAGTGCGATTAGCAAATCTGTCATTTTTGTATCTTCTCCGTATCGCTTGCCCGGAGCTGATACAACTACCAGCTTTCTCTCTTTATCAGACGTTACAATATGCGCAACCTGTTTAAATTTCTCTGCGCTTGCAACTGAACTCCCGCCAAACTTCGCAACCTTCATGTTTGAGACACTTCCTTACCTTGTTTTTAATATTCGATTATTGTACCATATTTTATCAAGTAGAAAAGCTTATCTATCTAACTTTTCTAAAAATTAAAGGAACACTAACGTAATTGTACTCTCATAAAGAACAAATGTCTACCACAAAAACACAAAAAGACTGATTTTACACAGTGTAAAATCAGTCTTTATTTGTTATTCTGCTTTTGGCTTTTTTAATACACCTACAAGGACCGCTGTTACAATTGCACCAATTAAAATTGCTAGTGCATATAAAAGAGGATTTCCTTGTACAATTCCGATAACGAATACGCCGCCGTGTGGTGCTGGTAAACCGATGTGGAACATCATTGTTAAAGCACCTGCTACTGCAGCACCGATAACCGATGCGGGAATAACACGGCCTGGGTCAGCTGCTGCGAATGGAATCGCACCTTCTGTGATAAATGAAAGACCCATTACATAACACGTTTTACCTGTTTCGCGCTCTTGGCGAGTAAATTTGTTTTTGAACAAAGTTGTCGCAATAGCCATACCTAATGGTGGAACCATACCGCCTGCCATAATCGCTGCGTGTGGTGCATAGTTTCCAGCATCAATCATTGCAATACCAAATGTAAAGGCTGCTTTATTAATAGGGCCACCCATGTCAATAGCCATCATACCGCCTAAGATAATACCTAATAATACTAAGTTACCTGTACCAAATCCACTTAGCCAGTGCGTTAATCCTTTGTTAATTGCACTAACTGGCTCATTTACAACATAAAGCATAATCAATCCTGAGATAAAAATCCCAAATAGCGGATAAAGAAGAACTGGCTTAATTCCATCAAGCGCTTGCGGTAAACCGCTGAATAATTTCTTTAACCCCACTACTACATAACCCGCTAAGAAACCAGCGATTAAACCACCTAAGAAACCGCCTCCGCCAGAAGCTGCTAGAAGACCTGCAACCATACCGGGAGCTAAACCAGGACGATCAGCAATACTCATTGCAATGAACCCTGCTAGTACCGGTACTAGTAAGAAGAATGCATTATCTCCGCCAATTGTTTTTAGCGCCGCTGCAAATGCATTGTACGTCGGATCTTTTGGTTCTGCTGAGTGAATACCAAACATAAATGAAATAGCAATTAAGATCCCGCCACCTACAACAAACGGAAGCATTGCGGATACACCGCTCATTAGGTGTTTGTAAAACCCTGCACGCTCTGATCCTTTACTTTTTCCGCCTTCTTTGCTGCCACCGCCGCCGCTGTATACAGGAGCGTCTCCTTTTAACGCGCGGTTAATTAATTCTTCAGGCTTGCGAATTCCTTCAGCTACTGGAACTTGAATAACTTTTTTACCTGCAAAACGTTCCATTTCTACTTGCTTGTCCGCTGCGACAATAATAGCGGTAGCGTTTTCAATTTCTTCCTTCGTCAACGCGTTTTTAACACCGCTGGAACCGTTTGTTTCAACTTTGAGCGTCACATTCATGTCTTTCGCTTTTGCTTTTAGGCTGTCCGCTGCCATATATGTGTGGGCAATTCCTGTTGGACAAGCCGTTACAGCAAGCACTAATTGATCTGAAGCTGTATCTACTTCTTCTTCCGGCGCTTCATTTTCAGTTTCTTTATCATCAATTGCTTTAATGACTTCATCAATTGATGATGCTGTTAGCAACGTTTTTCGGAACGATTCGTCCATTAATAACGTAGACAAACGAGATAATGTTTCTAGGTGAGCATTATTCGCTCCTTCACTCGCTGCAATCATGAAGAATAAGTGTGCAGGCTGTCCGTCTAATGATTCATAATCAATACCTTCTGTTGAGCGTCCAAATGCAATGGCCGGTGTTTTTACCGAGCTTGTTTTTGCATGTGGAATAGCAATGCCTTCCCCAATTCCCGTTGTACTTTGAGATTCACGATTTAAAATTGCTTCTTTATAGCCAGCTCGGTCGCTTAAGCGACCAGCTTCGTCTAATTTCCCAACTAATTCATCAATAACATCAGCTTTTGATGTGCTCTTTAAATCAAGAATGATTGTATCTTTTTTTAATAGTTCTGTAATTCTCATTCTCGGTTCCCCCTACTCTACCTTTGTGATTGACACTTGTTCACGAAGCGTCTTTACATCTTCTGCTGTACATAATTCAAGTGAGAATGCTGTGGCACTTCCTGAAGCAACTCCTGTTTGAAAGGCTTCTAATAAATCTCCTTGTTTTACATAAGAAGCAATAAATCCAGCTACAAGTGAATCTCCAGCTCCAACAGAATTTTTCACTGTTCCTTTAGGGACTGTGGCACTGTAGACACCGCTTTCGTTAATAAGAAGTGCTCCATCGCCTGCCATGGATACAACGACGTTTTGCGCTCCTTGTTCCACGAGCTTCTTACCATATACTAGCGCATCTTCTGCACTGTTTACTTCTACATCAAACAATTCTGCAAGTTCATGATGATTCGGTTTGATAAAAAACGGCTTGTGAGACACGACGTCTAGCAAGGTTTTTCCACTTGCATCTACTACAACTTTTACTCCGTTCGCTGCTGCTAGTTCAGTTAACGTTTCATACACAGAACTTGGAAGCGTTTTCGGTATACTCCCCGCTAATACGAAGATATCGCCTTCAGTCATTTGCTTTACTTGAGTCAATAAAGACTGAAGCGCTTCGTCTGTAATAGCAGGTCCTTGACCGTTAATTTCTGTTTCTTTTTCTGTTTTTAACTTTACGTTAATACGGGTATCTCCATCAACTCTTGTAAAAGCAGTTTCAATATTCTCCGCTTTTAAGTAGTCTTCGATATAGGTTCCTGTAAAGCCCGCTACAAAACCGAGAGCTTTATTATCAACACCTAATCGCTTTAAAACGCGAGAGACGTTAATGCCTTTTCCTCCTGGAAACTTGGCTTCATTCGTTGTGCGGTTAAGCCCGCCTTCTTCGAATGCTGAAACATGTACTACGTAATCAACGGATGGGTTCAACGTACATGTATAAATCATGATTTCACAACCTTTATGTCTGTTTTGTTTGCATACTGTATAAGTACATCGCTAGGTACGTCATTTGTTATAATTTTTGCTTCATGTAAATCGGCTATTTTCGCAAAACTTGTTTCAAAAAACTTAGTGGAATCTGATAAAATATAAGATTCTCTAGACAGCTTCATTGCCGTTTGCTTGATCAACGCTTCTTCTGGATCAGGAGTTGTATATCCATATTGATGATGAATCCCATTCGCTCCCATAAAGCACTTATCAAAACGATATTGCTCAAGACTTAAAAGAGCTCCATTGCCAATTAAAGCGCCCGTTTTATGTTTAACAGATCCCCCAATTAAATAGAGGGTGATACCTTGTTCTAGCATCGGGTTTAAATGCATTAAACCATTTGTCACGACAACTACATCTTTTTGCTTTAAAAAAGGAATCATTTCATACGTTGTAGTTCCTGCATCTAAAAAAATACAGTCACCTTCATTTATAATGGAAGCCGCATACTCTGCAATGTTTCGTTTATCTTGAACATTTTTAGCAGATTTTTCGATAACGCTCAGTTCGATTCGTTTACTGCGAATAAGCGAAGCGCCACCGTGAACACGTTTGAGCATTTGCTCTTCTTCTAGTTGACTTAAGTCTCTTCTAATGGTGGATTCCGAAGCGCCTGTAACTTCGATAAACTCTTGCACTTTTACAAGTTCTTTCTCTTTTAAAAGTTTTAAGATTAGTTGATGTCTCTCCGGCGTTAACATGTTCTAGCTCCTTTTTCAAAAAAGCGTTTTCATTTATTTCATGTACTTACTTTATCACGGTTTACATTCAAAATCAATCATAAAAAATCAAAAACATTCATTTTTTTAATTACAAAATAAAGTTTTTTGAACGAACAATTAGATTTGCATTTGGTTTAATAATAGTTCATATAAAAGGAAATAAGCTGGTAATTCAAGAATTTGTCTACTTTTCTCATTATATGTAAAGGTTTTCTTTCACTCAATTAGCTATGACTGTTTTTGACTATTTCTTGACCGATTGAATTTTTTCTGACTGAATTACGTTTAGCTTGTCCTGTTTTAATGAGAGCCTATACATCAAAAAAGTTGTCCACCTTTTTGGACAACTCGAAGTGACCCATCATTTAAATAAAAACAGAAGCATATATAATATGGAAGCAAGGGCAGAAGAAATAGCTAAACTTGAGATAAAACGAACGAGCCTTTTTTTAATGAACTGCGTTAATTCAATTTCTCTTACTTGAGTTTTTTCATTTTGCATACAATATCCCTTCTTTAATCAAAATTTCCTAGTAGCTAAAAGTTACTACTCGCAGAATATACTTTTATGTATTGTATGCAAGCGTTAAAAAAAAGATACAAAACGAACAAAAAAGCTACTCTTAGCTAGAGTAGCTTTCATCTTTCCATACATTTGCTTCAATTACTGCATCCGCTCGAATCGAATATGTATAACAAGGGCCTGTCACCATCAGCGTATTCGACTGCAGTGAGACTTTATCAATCGTCACTCGTTCATATCTTTGAATATGTCCTGCTTCATAGACGTGAAGCGTTACTGGATGATGCTCCGAGTAACTGTTCATAATGACATTTTCAATATGCTCAATCTTTTCTTTTTTCAATCCTAAAGACTGCTTATGCGCTTCGGGACTGTACATTTTCTTCATTTTCTCTAAATGCTCGGGCATTACTAACTTCGCATACTGTTTTAATTCATCTTGATACACGTTCATTCTCCCCCTTGACTCTTGCTTCTATTTTACCGAACGAACATTCTCATTGCAAAACTTTTTAATCAAAATAAAAGCAAACAATTCATTTTTTCATACTCCATAAAAACTGTCAAAAGATTTTATGTTGATAGCAGAAACTGATTTTTTAAAAAATAATAATATCCCATCTTTAATTCGGTCTCTAGAGTTGGTATAATACATTGTCATGACTGTGTTTTCGGAGTTTTTGATGATTGGAGGTAACGTTCATGATTAATAAAATAAAAGAAATTATCCTCATTATTCTAGGAAGCCTCATTTTCGCACTGGCCATTAATTACTTTGCTATTCCAAATGAATTAGCAGAAGGCGGTGTAACCGGTGTAACAATGATTACCTATTATGTATTAGGCTGGTCTCCCGGTATCACAAACTTTATATTAAACGGTTTGCTGGTACTGATCGGATACAAATTGCTTCATAAACGTGTGATTGTTTACACAATTATATGTATTATTTTCACGTCTCTATTCCTACATATAACTGAAGGACTGGGAAATCCTCTTGACGATACGCTACTGGGGGCTATTTTTGCTGGTATTTTAGCTGGTGTAGGACTCGGACTTGTGTTTAGAGGTGGCGGAACTTCCGGAGGCTCTGCAGTTATTGCCCGCTTAGCTAATCAATATCTAGACTGGAATATTAGCAAAACGATGCTAGCAATTGATTTATTAGTTGTAGCAAGCGCTTATTTTGTCATCGGTGGAGAAAAGACGATGTATACGGTTATTTCTCTTTACATCGGAACGAAGGTGCTTGATTATATCATTGAAGGACTCAACCCTCGCAAAGCAATCACTATTATTTCTCACCGTTCAGCTGAAGTAGCCGAACAAGTCAATAAAAAGATGCAGCGCGGAGTCACTGTCTTTTCTGCTCATGGAAGCTATACAAAAGAAGCAAAAGACGTATTGTACGTAGTTGTGAACAAACAAGAACTGCTAGAGTTAAAGCGCATTATTCATAAAGTCGACGAACAAGCTTTTGTGGTCGTACACGATGTGCGCGACGTCTTTGGAGTAGGTTTTACCATTCCAAAGGCCAGTTGAAAACCCGCTGTAAAAAAGCGGTTTTTTTCTATTATATATGTTTGCGCTGAAAATACAGTAAACCTGCTGTTATAAAAAGAAAAAACTTTCTTGTAACGACAATAAAAAGCTCTGTAATGAAAATCTAAAAAGCTAAAAGGCGATGCCTTTTAGCTTTTTTCTTTACACGTCCATTTAATTAACAAACCGCAGTGCGTTAATCCTCCTCCAAACCCATAGAGAATAAGGAGGTCATTATCCTGTACTTTTCCTGTCATTATTCCTTCGTTTAAAGCAAGCGGAATAGAAGCTGAAGATGTATTTCCGCAGTATTGCACACTCGTTAACGTTTTATCCATTGAAACACCTGTTTTAGCACAAATAGCTTCAATCATTCGAAGGTTTGCACTGTGCGGAATAAACCAATTTACATCAGAAAGAGAAATGGAAGTATTCTTTAATAATTCTTCTATTCCTTTTGGAATCGTTCGGACAGCAAAGCGATATACTTCACGCCCGTTTTGAACTAAATTCCCACTGAAATTAATTTCTTTTCCGGAAAGAGTGTTAGATAAATTAGAACGGTATAAATTTACGCCTCCGCTTCCATCCGTTCCGTAATGAGAGCCTAAGAAACTCGGATTATGCTCATCGTACTCTACAAGCATGGCTCCCGCTCCGTCACCAAAAAGCACGCATGTTGCCCGGTCCGTATAATCTGTGATTTTGGACATCACTTCGGCACCGATAACTAAAATCTTTTTATGCAATCCTGATGTCACTAAGCCATTGGCCACATGAAGGCCATATGTAAACCCGGCGCATGCGGCACTTAAGTCAAATGCTGCAGCTTGCTCAATATGAAAGTATTCTTGAACCTGACATGCTACGCTAGGAAAAAAGTGATCCGGCGTTGTTGTCGAAACAATAATTGCATCTACATCTTCTATTTCTACAGTATATCGGTTAAGCAAACTTTCAACTGCTCGAATGGCAAGCGTAGACGTGTATTCGCCTTCACCAGCAATTCGTCGTTCTTTCATTCCCGTACGCTGCACAATCCATTCGTCACTTGTATCAACCATTTCTTTCAAATGGTCGTTCGTTAATTTTTGCTTTGGTGTATACGTCCCCATTCCTGTGATTCTAGCTTTTGATTGTATCATTTCTCCACCTCAAATCAGTTGATACTTAATTATAACATCTACTTTTAATATCTGGTACTAATTTATTAGCAGATAAAAAGCGCAAAGGCATACCCTTTACGCTTTTTATTAAATAGAATAATCTTCTGGAATAAATACTTTTAGCTGCTTGGGCTTTACATACACCTGCTCTCCCACTTGAAGGCTGAGTGTTTTATAGTGCTCTTTGCTGAATTCAGCTTCTAAAAATTCTTCTGCATCTTCTCTTTTTAATTCAATTTGCACAATAGGACCTATCACATGAATATGGCTAACGGTTGCAGAAACAGCATCTGCACTTGTTTTTACCTTTTCAAGGTGAATATCATGAGGTCGTACATATCCAACAGCTGCTTCTTCATTTCTTCCGCTAAATTCTGGAACATCTATTTCAAAGCTTCCTTGTTTTAGTCTGCCTTTATGAATGCGGCCCTTTAATAAATTGACATTCCCCAAAAAATCGTACACAAATGGACCATTAGGATGATCATATACTTCCTCAGGACTTCCAATCTGCTCAATTTTCCCGTTGTTCATAACAACAATACGATCAGCTACATCTAAGGCTTCTTCTTGATCATGTGTAACGAAAATACTCGTAATATGAAAATCATTATGCAATTTACGCAGCCATCTGCGCAAATCCTTGCGAACTTTTGCATCCAGAGCGCCAAAAGGTTCATCTAGTAGCAGTACTTTCGGTTCTACTGCTAACGCTCGAGCAAGCGCTACTCGCTGGCGCTGTCCGCCCGATAATTGAGAGGGATAGCGATTTGCAAGCGGCTCTAGTTTAACAAGCTGCAGCAGCTCGGTTACTTTCTTGGTAATGTCTGTTTTAGAAGGCCTTGTTTTTTTAGGTCGTACTTTTAAACCATACGCAATGTTATCAAACACAGTCATATGCCTGAACAAAGCATAGTGTTGAAAAACAAACCCTACATTCCGCTCTTTTGGATTTACGTGCGTAATTTCCTTTTCATCAAATAAAATAGCTCCTTGATCAAGATGTTCAAGACCGGCAATGATGCGAAGCAAAGATGTTTTTCCAGAACCGGACGGACCGAGTAAAGCTACTAATTCACCCGTTTGAATATCAATGTTAATAGAATCCAGCGCTTTAAAATCACCAAAGTTCTTTGATACGTGCTTAATATGGATACTCATCTCATAAGCTCCTTCCTATTTAAATATGTTTGGCTTTCCACTCAATAATATTTTTTACAATTAATGTAAAAATAGCTAAAACTGACATTAAAGATGCTACCGCAAACGCTGCTGCAAATTGATATTCATTGTAGAGAATTTCAATATGAAGAGGCATCGTATTTGTCATTCCTCGAATGTGCCCAGACACAACGGAAACAGCTCCAAACTCCCCAATCGCACGCGCATTACATAAAATAATGCCATATAATAAGCCCCATTTAATATTAGGTAACGTCACTAGAAAAAAAGTTTTGAAACCGCTGGCTCCTAACGTTAACGACGCTTCTTCTTCGGCTGACCCTTGAGCTTGCATGAGTGGAATCAATTCTTTGGCAACAAACGGAAGCGTTACAAAAAGGGTAGCTAATATAATACCGGGAATAGCAAAGACAATTTTAATATCTTGATTAAACAACCATTCTCCGAATAACCCTTGTGCACCAAATAATAAAATAAAAACCAATCCAGCAATAACAGGCGAAACGGCAAACGGTAAATCAATAAGCGTAATTAAAATATTCTTTCCTTTAAAATCAAACTTTGTAATTAACCATGCAGCTACCACGCCAAAAACGGCATTTAAAGGAACGGTAATAAGCACAACGATTAACGTTAGTTTAATAGCAGCCAAAGCATCCGGATTCGTAATCGCAGCTAGATACGTTTCCAACCCTTTTTGAAAAGCTGTCATAAAAATGGTGATGAGCGGAAGCACTAAGAATAGAGCTAAAAAAGCCAGCGCAATAAATGTAAGCAGCCATCGGACGACTTTGGGCTCTTTTAAACTAGAATGATTAAGTTTAACAGTCGTTTTTGCATGCTGCATTGGAACATGTCCTGCCAATGTCATCCCTCCTTAACTATGTACAAATTTACGATTTGTCCACCATTGAATAATATTAATAAGTAATAACAGAAAAAATGATACAACGAGCATGACTGATGCAATAGCAGTAGCGCCCGCATAGTCGTACTGCTCGAGTTTTGTCATAATAATAAGCGGCGTAATTTCAGTTTTCATCGGCATATTTCCAGCAATAAAAACAACCGATCCATATTCTCCAAGCGCTCTTGCGAATGAAAGAGAAAAACCTGTTAAAATAGCAGGCACCAGCTCTGGAAAAATAACTTTTCTAAACGTTTGCATTCGGCTAGCTCCTAAACTAGCAGATGCTTCTTCGATCTCTGCATTAAAGTTTTGCAATACCGGCTGCACCATTCGGACGACAAACGGCAGACCGATAAACGTAAGAGCGATAATAATTCCGATAGGCGTAAATGCGATTTTAAACGTAAATAATTGACCAATCCATCCTTTCGGAACGTAAAGAGTGGTCAAGGCAATGCCGGCAACAGCCGTTGGTAAGGCAAACGGCAAATCCACAAGTCCGTCAATAAACCTCTTTCCAGGAAAATGATACCTCACTAATACCCACGCAATAATGGTTCCAAAAATAACATTAATGAAACCGGCTGCAAATGCTGCTCCAAAGCTTAATTTATACGATGCTACTACTCTAGGGTCTGTAACAGTTTTAATAAAGTCGCTCCACCCCATAGATGCCGTATTAAAAAAAATCATAGCTAACGGAAAAAGAACAAGGATGCTTGCATAAAACATCGTAAAACCTAAAGAAAGCCCAAATCCAGGTAAGATGCTTTTCTTTTTCTTCTGTCGTTGTAACACCCTCACGTCTTACACCTCTTTCTGCTTTCAAGATACATGTACACAGAAGATACGAATCACCATTCGTATCTTCCTCGTTCTACTTTTTTAATGAATCATATTACTTTGGCTGATAAATCTGATCGAATGTTCCTCCATCGTTAAAATGCGTTTCTTGAGCTTTTTTCCATCCACCAAAATCTTTAATGGTGACTAGGTTAAGAGAAGGAAATTGATCTTTGTGTTTCTCTAATACTTTTTCATTTCGAGGGCGATAGTAGTTTTCCGCTGCGATTTCCTGACCTTTTTCTGTATATAAGTATTTTAAGTATGCTTTTGCTACCTTTGTCGTGCCTTTCTTTTCAGCTACTTTATCTACTACAGCAACAGGCGGCTCTGCTAAAATACTTAATGACGGTGTTACAATTTCAAATTTATCTTTTCCTAGCTCATTTAACGATAAGTAAGCTTCGTTTTCCCATGCAATTAACACGTCTCCAATGCCTCGTTCTACAAAGGTAGTTGTAGCTCCGCGTGCGCCTGAGTCTAACACTTCGACATTTCCATAAAGCTTACTCATGAAGTCTTCAATCTTTTTGTTATCTCCGTTATATTTATTCTTCGCGTATGCCCAAGCCGCTAAATAATTCCAGCGTGCGCCTCCAGAAGTTTTTGGATTCGGCGTAATAACAGATGTACCTTTTTTCGTTAAATCATCCCAATCTTTAATTCCCTTTGGATTTCCTTTACGAACTAAAAAAACAATCGTTGATGTGTATGGTGTAGAATTATGAGCCAATTCTTTTTCCCAGTCTTTGTTTAATAATTGGCGAGTTTGAGCGATTTCATCAATATCGTAAGCAAGCGCCAGCGTTACTACATCAGCTTCTAAACCGTCAATAACTGCTCGACCTTGCTTACCAGAGCCACCGTGTGATTGCTGGATAGTAACGTCTTGCCCTGTTTTATCTTTCCAATAAGACGCAAAGCTCTTATTGAACTCCTGATAAAGCTCACGTGTAGGATCATATGAAACGTTTAAAAGTTCTACTGGTTTTTTTGAATCGTTTTTACTCGCAGAACTATCTTTCCCTGCTGTTTCAGTAGATTTCCCATTGCCGCAACCTGCTAGCACCACGAGCAGTGCTGTCAGCACCATTAAAAACTGAACTGCTTTTTTCTTCATGTTTTACTCCCCTTTTTATAAAAAAATACAAAAAGGCCGCTATCTCTTAAAAAAGAGAAGCAGCCTTCAGTTAGTCTGATCAGCGTATATGCTCTTAAATTATTCTTATTAAATTTATTCGTAAGAATAAAAAGAAGATACTTTCTGAAAAGACAATTTATTCTTGTTTTTATAATAAACACACTTTACCTATTAGTCAACTAGGTTTTTAATCTTTTTTACACTTATTTTAGTTCTTTTTACGTGTTTTCCTTACTTACTGCGTGCCTGATACTCTTTTTCTAAGTCAGAGAGTGTGAGTTCAAAAAGATGATGGTTTTCTTTTTTGTAAATCCCTTTTTTCAGTAACTCTTCAATGAGGTATTGTTTTCTTTGCCGCACCGCTGCTCGTAATAAATTTTCCATTTTTTCTCCTCCTATTATATTAATTTAAGAATAAAAAAAGACTCCTAACACAGGTCAGAAGCCTTCGGTAATCCGATCAGCACAGGAATGAAACTGTCAGATCTTCATAATTTTAAAAAGTATAAAGCTGCTGCTTTAGCAGCTTTACACTTCTCATCGTCATACTCATACAACCTATAACTCAATTTTAATTCGAAAAATTCTAAATCTTTGACCGGAAAGAAAGTCAATTCTT
The DNA here is from genome assembly GCF_023824195.1 of Priestia megaterium. Lineage (NCBI taxonomy): Bacteria > Bacillati > Bacillota > Bacilli > Caryophanales > Bacillaceae > Priestia > Priestia megaterium. The sequence goes on along the minus strand of NZ_CP085442.1, from coordinate 2,221,542 downwards.
CTTCAAATACGCACGTTTTCTATATTTAGTACAGTACTTGCTTGCCCCGCCGTCAAGCGTTCGCTATCTAGGCTGGCCCTTCAGTTTCTCTAAATACGTATTTAAATAGGCTTATTTGTGGCTTGCTACTTTGCTTTTAGCTAAAAAGCGGTTTTTTTCCGTGCTGTCCACTTGAGTAATTTGTCCGTCGTGCAGAGTAATTAGTACAGATCCATAGTTGATTTCAGTTAGTAATTTAACAATATAATCTAATTTTTCTTGTGTAATTGAAGCCATTTTATCATTCTCCTATTCATAGATAAATTTATATTTTAGTTGCAGTTGAATAAACAAAGCGAACAACATCTATAAGTACTTGTATAATGTGCAGAAGATAAATACATGGTAATCCTCCCCATATGTTCAGTTGAAGATTGAGATTTTAATGACCACAACCAATGTACAGAAAAGGCCCACACTAGTAGCGAACAAGTATGAGCCTTCGGTTGACCGATCAGCTTCTTTAGCATCCCAATTTTTTCAAAAGATTTATACTATCTATATTATTTACACTTTACCTATATGTCAAGTAGGGATTAAAAAAATAAATAGATATTATTAATTTTTTTTATATCTTTGACCTAATAAAAAAGACTCATCTGGATGAACTTACACAGACGAGTCTTTTTTAGTCCTATTTTTTTGGGTAGGCAGGGTTACCGTAAAGATACTTCCTTGTTCTTTTTTGCTTTCAACACGTATTGCGCCCTCATGCAGCCGCACAATTTTTTTTGTAATGGCTAGACCGAGGCCGCTTCCTTTTAACGTTCTGGATTTATCTACTTTATAAAAGCTTTCAAAAATATATTTTTGATCTTCTTCGGCAATACCAATTCCATTATCCTTTATTTTCACGTCTATTTCTTCGTTTTTTTGATGAATGGATATTTTCACCAATCCATTTTCAGGCGTATATTTAATAGCATTTGTTACTAAATTTAGCCAAACTTGTTCTAACAAATCTTTATCTGCTTCCATTTGAACATTGGATAAATCAAGGTCAATTTCTATGTTCTTTTTTGTCCACTGAGGTTCTAAAGCCATGACCACATGCCTGATCTGTTCATCTAACCGGTATTGCTGCAGCATTAGCGTTTGATGTTCAGAGTCAAGAGAAGCAAGCTTTAGCAAATTGGAACTAAGCTGAGAAAGTCTTGTACTTTCTTTTTCAATAATCGTTAAATATTGTATCTTTTTATCTTCACTGACGATATCATCTTTAAGTGCCGCTGAAAAACCGCGAATAGAGGTCAGCGGTGATTGAATTTCATGCGAAACGCTAGCAATGAACTCTTGCCTCATCGTTTCTATTTTGTTTAATTCTTTAGTCATTTGATTAAAGTTTTTAGTTAACAGACCGATTTCATCATTCGCTGTGTGCTCGACTTGCACATTGTATTCGCCTTGTCCGACCACTTTCATCGCTGTACTCAGGCGCTTAATCGGTTTAATAATAATCGTTGAAACGTATGCAAATAATACAATACCTACTAATAAAATCGTAATAAGCTGGATATTTTGAACATCTTGAATAACTGAAAATTGCCGCTGTGGATGAGACTGAATAAATAGGGCATACGACCGTCCATTTTCTTTAAAAGGAAGACCCACTACGTTTGGCTGTGGACGATCACCTTTTTCCTCGTTTAAATTAGAATAACGCTTCCCGTCTAATACTTGATCGATTTCTTCCGGTGTAATTGGAATAGGCGGTCCTGGCTGTCCTAATACTTTTTCTTCATGCTGATCATCAATAATAATAAACGAAAAATGAATGAATGATGAATTAGATAAAAACCTTGCAGCTTTGTCGGAGTCTTCTGCTCCGTACAAATCGATAAAATCTTCTCCCATCTTCACCATATCCTGACCTAATCGCATTTCGAGCTTCTGCTTGCTAAGAAATGTCGTAACGACAACGGTAATCACAACGCTCAATAAAATCGTAATGATGAACGACAGAACCAGCTTTACATAAATTGATTTCACGTTAACACCCTTCTGCTCTATAGCCTAGTCCACGAATTGTTTTGATTTCCATACCGACTTTTTTCATATGATTAAGCCTCTCTCGCAGACGTTTTATGTGAACATCTACCGTGCGCTCATCACCTTCATAATCATATCCCCAAATTAATTGAATAAGCTGATCACGAGTAAAAATCTTTCCTGGAGAACTAACTAACGTGAACAGTAATTCAAACTCTTTTAACGGCAGCTGTTCGCTTGTTTCTCCTGCACTCATCTCTAATTTGGTACGGTCTAATTTTATATTCCCCATATAGATTACATTGTTAGCTTCTACTCGGTACCTGCGTAAAAGGGCCTTTACACGAGCAACCATTTCCTGAGGATCAAAAGGCTTCACGACATAGTCGTCTGTTCCGATATCAAATCCTTTTAGTTTATCATGCGATTCGCCTCTAGCTGTTACCATCAAAACCGGTATATCAAAATACTCCTTAATTTCCTTTGTTAGTTCCCATCCGTCTTTAAATGGCATCATGATATCAACGACTGCTAGATCAATTCGAAACTCTTCCATTTTCGCCCATGCTTCTTCACCATCTGCTGCTTTTATAATTTTAAATCCTTGATTTTCTAAATATAATGATATCAGCTCTCGAATATGTTGATCATCATCTGCAACTAATATTTGAATCATACATGTCTCTCCCTACTCCTAAGTTTGTCCAGCTTTTACGCACAGTAAGCTCTCTGTTTATACCAAACAGAGAGCGACATAAGATAATACAATGATTTTATACTTCAAATATGAACTGAATATGAACAAACTGATTAACTCTTATTAGCTGAAGTTGTTTGCTCGTTCTTTTTCTACAATTCCCTCCAAATACGATAAAAACGTTTGACGTAAATCTCTGCGCTTTAACGCCACTTCTACCATCGCTTTCATATAGCCTACCTTATCTCCAATATCAAAGCGCTGCCCTTCCAGTTCAAGAGCAAACAGTCGCTCTTTTTCACATACCACACGCAGTGCATCTGTTAATTGTAATTCATTTCCTACCCCTCTTTCAATCGTTTTTAGATAAGAAAAAATAGAAGGATTTAAAATGTAGCGGCCCATAACGGCAATAGTTGACGGAGCTTGTTCTATCGATGGTTTTTCAATCAAGTCATTCACTTCATGAAGGCTGCCAGATTTATTTTTCGGCTGAATGATTCCGTATTTTGATACCTCTTCTGCATCCACTTTTTTCACGCCGATAACTGATTGGTCCGTCTTTTCATACGCTTGGATCATCTGTTTGAGCGCAGGTTCTTCAGAAGTCATAATATCGTCTCCAAGAAGAACGGCAAACGGCTCATCACCAATGAACTGCTCGGCACAGAGAATAGCATGACCGAGTCCTAACGGCTCTTTTTGACGAATATAGTGAATGCTGGCCATTGATGAAATCGTTTGTACTTCTTTTAACATGTCAAACTTGTGCTTTTCTTCAAGCATTTGCTCTAACTCAATTGATTTATCAAAATGGTCTTCAATTGATTTTTTGTTTCGTCCTGTAATAAAAATAATACTTTCAATGCCTGATTTCACTGCTTCTTCTACAATATATTGTACAGCAGGCTTATCGACAATTGGCAGCATTTCTTTCGGCTGCGCTTTTGTCGCTGGCAAAAATCGTGTTCCTAAACCGCCTACTGGAATAACTGCTTTTTTTATCGTCATATATGAATCCCTCTTTCTTTTTTAGTAGTAAATACAAATAATTTAGTACCAATAAAGTTGATACCGACACTTACGATTGTAATCAGAAGTTTACTGATTAGCAGCGCTATACCCCATTTATTATATAGAACAGTCAACAGAAAAGATGTTAGGGATAAAGTGATCAAATTTACGATTACGAATGAAATCACTTCACGCTTACTGCTTTTTTCTTTTCTCTCAAACGTCCATTTGCGATTCATGACATAACTGTTTAAAATGCCCGCACTGTATGAAATCCACTGCGCTAGTATGTAGTTAACACCGATTGTTGTTAAAAGTGCGTATACTACAAAATCAATCAGTGTATTTACAACTCCTACTAACGCAAATTTAATAAAAGATATCCATTTGTTAGTCACGAAGTGATACTTCCTTGCGTGTTTCAAGCTGATACTTTTCACGGACGATATAGAGTGGACGGTTTTTTGTTTCATCGTAGATGCGGCCAATATATTCTCCAATCATACCAAGAATAATTAAAATGATGCCGCTAAAGAATAGCTGAATGACAATTAATGACGACCACCCTGTGATGGTGCTGTCTGTAAATAACTTCAAATACAGCACCACTAAAAGATAAATAAAACCGATACCAGATAGAGTTACACCAGCATAGCTAGCTAGCTTTAGCGGTTTATAGGAAAAAGATGTAATGCCATCCATTGAAAGCTTCAGCATCTTTTTCAAAGGATATTTCGACTCCCCGGCCAAACGCTCGTCTCGCTCATATTCTACTGCTATTTGTTTAAAGCCGACCCAGCTTACCAATCCGCGAACAAAGCGATTTTTTTCTTGAATGCTATTCATTTGATTGCACACTTTGCGATCTAGCAAACGGAAATCCCCTGTATCGAGAGGAATATCAATATCGGTCATCGCACGTAAGAAACGATAAAACATAGCAGCTGTTTGCTTTTTAAAGTATGTTTCTCCTTTTCGCTTTGTACGCTTAGCATATACAACGTCGAACCCTTGCTTCCATTTTTCAATCATCTCTAAAATTAATTCAGGCGGGTCTTGCAAATCAGCATCAATTACAACGACGGCCTCTCCTCTTGCATAATCCATACCAGCTGTAATAGCAATTTGATGACCAAAGTTACGGGCAAAATCCAATAAAACAACGGCCGGGTCTTGCTCGCTGTATTCTTTAATGATTTCTGCTGTTCGATCTCTACTGCCGTCGTTCACGAAAAGAAGCTCGTAAGCTTCTTTCGTTGAACGCATCACTTCTGTTAGACGGCGGTAGGTTTCATGAATCACTTCTTCTTCGTTGTACACAGGAACAACAATAGAATATTTGACAATTGAACTCATATTCATGTCCTCCTTATTTAAGCGTTATTTCGTATAGTGTTCCATTTCCAAATGGTCCTTGCTGAGAACTTGATGAAGTAGACTGCCATTTGGAAGAAGGAACCTCCTTACTGTTTTCTTTAATCCACGTGATAACGTCAGATTGACCTCCCTTGCCCATTCCAGACAAGTAGAAATATTTCACTTCACCTTTTTTAATCATGGCTTTTAATTTACTTACCGTTAAAATTGGATCTGAACCGCTAAATCCACCCATTGCCATTACTGGCTTGCCCGTTTTAATAATGTAAGGCGCAGCTGAAGTTGAATCCGTTGTGGCAAATAAATATTTTTCACCTGTATTATTTTTTGTTAAATAATTTAGTAGCTTTTGGTTTACTTCTGCGTTCATCCCTCCACTTTTTCGTTTTGAAGATGATGATTTGCCTGAAAAGCTGTTTGGCATTTGACTATTATTGGATGAACCGCCCGGCATTTGCATTTGACCGCCGTTTGATGAACCGCTTGGCGGCTGCATTTGATTGTTTGAAGATGAATTGCCATTAGAGCTTCCTGGAGGCTGCATGCCGTTAAAACCAGACTGTTTGCTATTTGTAGCTGTGCTTGGAAGTCCTCCCATACCGCTTGAAGAATCAGGACCTGCTGCTGGAAGCATGCTATTTCCACCATAAATAATCGGTGTCATCGCCCAGTACGCCGGCATTGCAAGCAAGACAACCATCGCTGCGACTCCTAGATAATTGGTCACAGAGTTTTTACGCTCTTTACGAACAGCTAAAACAAGAGCTAAAATAACGCCCAGTGCTCCTACACCGGCAATTGGTGTTACCCCAATTGAGCTGACATAAGGAGACATAATATATACTTGAAGTGCTGCTGTTGTTAAAATACCACTTGGCAGCAGCCATGATTTCCAGCCATTACGCTGTTTGTACATGCTCCATAAAGCTACTGCTCCCGCTCCTGCAAATGCGGCGATTGGAGGTGCCAGCATAATTAAATAATACTGATGGAAAAATCCTGCGATACTAAAGAAGACAGCTACTGGTAGCAGCCACGCTAACCAAAATAAACTTTCTTTTTGTTTTGTCGTGTAAGGCCCTTTAAATTTCACTCCGGCAAATAGACCCACGATTGAAAAGATTACAAATGGTAATAACCAGCTGATTTGATCTGATAACCCTTTTTGGAATAGTCGGAATGGACCAGGATTCCCCGTGTTGAACATTCCGTTTTGATTCCCTCCACCTGGAGCCTGCATCTTTTGAGAAGAGCTCTTGCTTTGATTTGAGCTTTGTGAAGCATCAGCACTTGAACTGCTATTTTGTTTTGTTTCATTGCTTGCTGTTTGCTGCTGAGTTTGAGCAGGCTGCTTATGACTGCTTCCCGTCACGCTTGTATTTCCAGTTAAACGATTAATACCGTTATATCCGAAAGCAAGCTCTAGAACTGAATTTGTTTGACTGCTTCCCATATAAGGTCGCTTATCAGCAGAAGTTGAATCCACTACAACTGCCCATGAGACAGAAACGGCGAGCATTAGTGCAGTCGCTGTTGTTAAAAAAGCAATTTTCTTTTTCCAAGTGATTTTGGTTGCCACTACATAGAAAACATAAAATGCTGGTAAAACCATGTATGCTTGAAGCATTTTCATATTAAATGCGACACCAATCATCGCAAAAGCTGCTAAAACCCAGCCAAATTTAGCCGTGCGCACAGCACGAAATAACATCCACGTTGCTACTAATAATGTAAATACAAGCATACTATCGATATTATTTGTTCGGCTTACCGCAGGTACAATTGGCGTCAGAGCCATGGCAAGAGCAGCAAATCTCCCAGCCCATACGCCAAACGTACGTTTTACGAGTACGTATAGTAAAAGGACTGAACCGATGCCCGCTAATGCTTGCGGTAGAATGACGCTCCATCCGTGAAATCCAAATATTTTGGCGCTAATTGTCTGAATCCAAAACACAACCGGCGGCTTATCAATCGTTACATAGCCTCCTGGATCAAAAGATGCGTAAAAGAAATTATGAAAACTTTGAAGCATACTTTTGACAGCTGCCGTGTAATAAGCGTTGGCGTATTCATCTGTCCAAATTTTAAATAAGTTCAAAAACGCTGCAATTAAAACAATGGGAACTAAAAATAAATCTATTCTTTTTTTATTTGAAGTTCGTTCTTCTTTCACTTCACTGTTCATGTGTTTCATTTCACTCCTTCGTAATTTCTGACTTTAGTCTAACAAGCATATGTGAACTGATTATGAACAGCAAAAATAATTTTTTATTTTTTAAAAATCCATTTGACCTCTTACGCTCACCAATGAAATATTTTACAATTAAAGAATCAAGCACATGAAATAGAAAGCGTATTCTTGGAATGCTGCAGCTTCTATGAAACATTATCATCAACACTTCATCCACTTCTTGCTGAGAAAGGAGACAACTTTATGATTCAAGTAAAAGATATATACGGAAATTTACCCACACTAGAAACAGAAAGACTCCGCTTGCGGAAAGTTACCAAAAAAGATGTGCGTGACATGTTTGAATATGCCTCAAATGAAAAGGTAAGCAGATATGTAAATTGGGAAAAGCACCGAAAGCTTCAAGATACAAAAGAGTTTGTTTCCTTCGTTTTAAAGCAGTACAGCAACCAATCCATTTCTCCTTGGGCTATGGAAATCAAAGCCTTGAAAAAATGTATTGGCACCATTGACTTTGTCACTTGGAACCCTACTCATCGCATTGCGGAAATTGGCTATGCGATTTCTGAAGCATATTGGAATAAGGGATTTGTTACGGAAGCAGCTGAAAAAGTAATTGCGTTTGGATTTGAAGAAATGGATTTAGTCCGCATTCAGGCGAGGTGCTTTGTTGAAAATACTGCATCTGAGAAAGTGATGAAAAAAATCGGTATGTCTTATGAAGGAACGATTCGAAAAGCCATGTTTATTAAGGGAGCTCATCAAGACTTAAAGTTATATTCAATCTTGCGAGAAGAATATACACGCAACGCGTAGAAAATGTATAAAATACTTTCCATAACATAGGCTAGCTTCAACACTAACTCTTCCTTTTGAGGTGAACAATGTTGGAGCAAGCAATTCAGCATTTAGACTTACCTGCACATGGTTTGTGGTTTCCGATTACCGTTAGTTTATGTTTATTTATTCTTGCCCTTGTTTTATTTAAACGACAGCTAACTTGGCGAGATTTTTATATCACGTTTAGCGTAGTTGGATTTGTCGGATGGCTTTGTGATGTTATCATTACGCGTGTTTTTAACGTGATTGATTTGGGAGATCCAAAAGTTACAGGACTTGGAGATATTCTAAGCTATACATTTATTCCACCTTCCCTTTCCGTTTTATTTTTGACTTACTTAACAGCTAAAAATAAATGGGTTTTATCACTTCTCTTTTGCGCGGGTTCACTACTCATAGAATACGGAATGATTAAAAGTGGCTATATGCATTTAAACAGCTGGTTTTTTATCTATTCAATAGTGGTATACTTCCTCGTTTATGCTTTTGTGCTACCATGGCATATAGCATTTATTAAGTAAAAAAGCGGATGTTGATTAACATCCGCTTTTTTACTATGCGCTTACTTTCTATCTGCTGAAATCCATATTTCATACCGACGTTTAGAAGAATGAATATCTCCATATGTAACACAGGTGCTGCGTGTTCATAGCCGGTCATTTTATGCGCCGTGATGACACATGCGCGCGGCTATGTTCTTCAGGACGTCTAAACCCAATTTTTAAAAGCGCTGCTTCTAAATTTGCTTCTGTTTTAATTTGATTAAAATCAATTCCCAGTTTCACTACCGTTTGGGCAATTTCCGGTCGTATCCCTGTTATAATAGCTTCCACTCCTACTAATTTGAGAGACTGATGAATTTTGAAAAGATTGTCTGCTACCATTGTATCAATAATCACCACACCTGAAATATCCAAAATAAGATAGGATAATTGAAGGCTTGTCCCTTTTTTCAAGCAAGTTTCCATAATAACTTGGGAGCGATGAGTATCAATTTCTCCAATAATCGGCATAATAGCGATACCTTTTGTGACAGGCACGAGCGGAACTGACAGTTCTTCTAGTGACGTGTAAGCTAAATTCATCATATATCGATTATGTTCATCATAAATTTGACCAAAAACACATGTTACCGTATCTAAAAGCGGATCAATTCGCTCACTGACATGCAGCATGGTAATTGCAGCAAACTGATGCTCCTCTAGTTCTCTTGTAAATACATCCCAAATAACGCTGCGATAGATTGGGAGGCTACCGAGTGCTTTTTCTAAAGGAATATTTTTTTCCACTGTATATTTTCCCGTGTCAAGTGCCCATTCTTTAACAAGTTTAAGTACAGCCTCTTGTTCTTCAAATAGCGCTCTTCCAAAGTACTCCATAATTGACACTCGCCATTTCAAAATTTTCTTTTCTTTCAATTCCTCTAGACTTAGCGTATGTGTAGAATCTAAACGTTCGGCTAATTTTTCTGACAAGCTATATTTATGTTCAAGAATCTTTTTTCCTATATACACGAGCTCCTCTTTCATAAAATATGTTCAGCTCCTCTTTTCTGCTATTTTTACTGCGTATATAACCTTGACTAAGCCTGCTTACCCACCCGACAATTGACTAGCCTTCCTAAAAATAACAAAAAAGTGGTTATTTTATGAATTTTCTTTCTTTTTATTATAGTACCTGAAAAAGAGCTGCACAACTTAAAGTTTGCTGCGGAAAAAATTTATGCTTTTATATAAAAAACCAGATTGGGACATAACGAAATCAATCTAAAGACGAACAAATTGGATAAATGATCTGCACTGCTTGTTCCACCGCCGTTGATTTCCGTGCAAGGCTTCGCTTTCCGCGGGCGGCCGATAAGCCTCCTCGTCGCTTGCGCTCCAATCAACAGCTAGAAGCCAGTACATACATTAAATCTACGTTTACGATGATCATAAAAAAACACGAACTATCCATCACTTTTCAATAGATAGTTCGTGTTTAACTTTAACTAACATACTTTTGTCTCAGCCTCGTTTTTTATATTCACTTTCTTTTACCTCACCTTACACTTGGAATAGCCACACAACAATAGGTCCAAAAACTGATCCTAGTACAGCGCTTAACGTCATTGATACTGAGCTCATCGATACCGTTAGTTCACCATATTCAAATGCTTTAGAAGTTCCTAGCGCATGAGAAGCACTGCCTAGTGCAATTCCTTTTCCTAAAGAACTTTTAATACGAATCCACTTTAAAAGTAAAGGTCCAAGAATTACTCCCGAAAAGCCTGCAATCATAACAAATACCACAGTCATGGATGGAACCCCTCCTAGTCCCATGGCAATTTGAATTGCAACGGGAGTGGTAATAGACTTAGGAATAATGGATAAAATCAGGCTTCGGTCAATGCCGAATACTTCAGCGAACACAAGTCCGCTAATCATGCCTGCAAATAATCCTACAAACACTCCTCCAATAATAGGAATGCTGTATTTTACTAGCATCTCACGCTGTTTATACAGTGGATACGCTAATGCAACAACCGCTGGCCCCAGAAGTGAATTAATCCATTTGCCTCCAATCATATACTCGTCATAGGAAATATGAAAAGCAAGCAAAAGAAGAATAACGAATACGGTTGTAGTTAAAACTGGAATAAGAATTGGGTAGGAGAACCGTACGTATACTTTCGCCATGACTAGATACAGAGCAACTGTAGCTATGATTATAAAGACCGCGATAAAGAATTCTTGCACTGTTGTTTCTCCTTTCGTTTGTTCGCTTTCTTTTCCAAAAGTTGGCTAGCAGCCCCTGCGGCGGCCATCGTAATGATTGTACTAAGCACAATAATTAAAAACAAAATCGCTCCGCTGCTTGAAAGAAGCGAAGGATAATTCATCACTCCTGCCATAGCTGGTATGAATAATAAAGGTAAAAAAGATAACAAGAAGCTTGCTCCGTCTTCAATCACTTTGATGGGAACGACTTTGCACGTTAAGCAAATGAGCATTAAAATTAAGCCTATAATACTGCCTGGAATAGGCAGGTGAAGTATGTGGTGAACGGCTTCGCCAATCATAGAAAAAGTATAAAGAATCGCGATTTGTAAAATGATTCGTATCACTTTCATTATAGGTCACTGTCCTATAGATAAAGAACAGCTGTCCTCCTCTCTTTATTTTGTCATGTTGTCTAACATTTAACTATATAAACATCCTTTACTTTACCTACTTTTACTTGTACTATACAACTATATATACATTTGTATTATACAAGTATATATTTCTTTGTCAATGAATGATTTTGTAAGGAGAGATTATAATGCAAGAAAAGAATTCAATTGAATTGATTGAATATGAACTTACTACCTTTATTAGACGAGCCGTCTATCTTGATAATTCTGAAAATAAAATAGGAAACCTAGAAAGATCAGCTTATTTATTATTACGGCAATTAGATGAATTTGGACCAGCGCGTGTAAAAGAGCTAGCAGAAGCATTTAAACTTGACATTTCAACTCTGTCTAGACAAGCAGCTGCTTTAGAAAATAAAAAGCTTATTTCCCGCTCCTCTGATCCTTCGGATGGACGCGTCAGCCTATTTGACATCACACCACGTGGAAAACAAATGCTGCAAACTGATAAGCAAATGCGTCTTGAACGCTATCATAGTATGTTAAAAAAATGGTCAAGTGAAGAAAAGGAGCTTTTTGGCAAACTATTAATGCGGATGAATGACGCATTTATCGATTAAATAGAAATTCATGAAAATTAGGCTGCTGCTGCAAGGTGTTTGTCCCTGTCTCTTTTCTTTTTCTTGCATTTAATGTAAAGAGACTATTGAAAAGGATGTATGATTATGTCTGTTCCGAACAAACGGAAAGCCACGCCCTGCCTCTTCCCTGGCTATAAATGGTGTGGTCCCGGATGCAGTGGTCCCGGATGTCCTGTAAATGATGTAGACTGCTGCTGTAAATACCATGATTTATGCTATGAAGATTACGGATCATGCCGCTCATGTGATGAGCAATTTCTTGACTGTCTTTGCTCCAAAGCAAATCCGTACAGTTTAGAAGGAAGACAGGCATACGCCATGTATACCTATATGCGGTTGAAGCTAGCTTTAAAACAATATGACTAAGCATAAAAGAGGAGAATTGAAAAATTCACCTCTTTCTTATGCCATTTTATCCGTATGAATCCAAAAGCGTTGAACAACAGCTCCGTCCTCTTCTATATAATCCTCGTCTTGTATACCACCGTTTGCCAGAATAGTTCGATGAGAAGCGGTGTTCCAATCATCACACACAACTAATGCCCGTTGAACCCCCAGCTTTTTAATTTCTTGAAGAGATAACTTCAGTAGCAGCTTCGCATATCCTTTTTGTCTTTCGCTTGGCCGAATGCCATAACCTATATGTCCTCCGCTGTTTCGAAGTATTTCACTTAGCTCATGGCGGATATTAACTACGCCTATTACTTTTTCGTGATGCATTAGCCAGTAGGTGGAATCGGGTACATATCCTTTTTTTAATCCGATCCCTTTTTCTGCATCTAACAACTCTTGAACCATTTTTTCAAAGTAAGCAGGATCTTTAGCAATTACCCACGGAATCATTTTTTCTCCGCTTTCTTTCCATTCATTATAAAAGCTCATATAAGCCTTCCGGTAGGCTACATCTGGTTTCATCAAAACAGCGGTTTCCACGTGCCTTCCTCCTTTTTGTTTATTATGTTTATACTACCTATTTTCCCCAGTAAATAAAAGAGGATAATTTACATCATGTGATAAGTGTGTTTATTCACTTATTTATAAGATATGTAACAAAAAGCACTCAATGAATGTTCATTGAGTGCTTTTTGTTCTACTGCCGGTTGTTTAAATAAATTCCTTAAAAAACCTCGTCACTTTTGCAAGGGCGTATAGGAAGGTTCGCTTCATAACAGGTTCTTCTTTCTTTTGGATGTCAGGAGATTTAATCCATCGCTTATGGTTGGCAATAAGGATACTTTTATCCATTTTGTTTTCCATCGCTATCGTCAACTTTTTTGCAAATTCTTGACTATCGATAATGACCATTGATTCATTATTCAAAAATGTAGAACGGGAATCTAAATTAAAAGAGCCTACGGCGCTGAGTCTTTGATCATAAATCACAGACTTTGCATGGATCGAATAAGGTCCTTGGTATTCGTAAAGCTTTACACCTGTCTTCATAATCGTATCACGCATACTTATATACCCGGAAAAAGCCAACACATTGGGCGTAGATGTAACTGAATTTGTGAGTAGTGTCCATTGAACAGCTGGATTCTTTTTCATTGCTGTATACTTTCTCATCGCATTAGTTGGCACCACATAAGGACTTTGAATAAGAACAGAGCGGTTAGCTCCTTCTGCCAGGTTAATAAACGTTTTCCACATAAAAGGTCTTTTATTAAAGCGTTCAATTGGATTATGAATAAAAGAAACACGCTTTGTAGGAACGGTGGAAGCATTCCAATTAATCTTAGGCGTCGCAAACGTTTCTCCTACTTGCTTAGCTTTATCATATTGCTGCAGCAGCAAAGCTTTCATCCTCTTTCCCTGATCGACCTGGTACTGGGTGAGATGATGAAAAGCTTTTTTAGTGTAAGGATGAGCCCATAATTCATTTATATAATTTTGCATTTGAGTGATGACGCTATCTTGTTTATGTTTGCTGTTTGTAATAAAGACATCACGATCATAGACGAAGTCTGGAGGAGGCTTTTTAGCCAAATATTTGTCCCCTATATTCCGTCCTCCTATTATACCTAGTCTCCCGTCTACAATCATTATTTTGTCATGCATACGATTATGCCACGCCCAAGGTTTAAACAATTGAAACGGTTCGTAATACTTTACTTCAATATTAGGATGTGAAGCTAATGCATAGAGCACGCCTCTTCGGTTTCCCCGTAAGCCGTTAGCTATCCCATCTAAAAGAACGCGAGTATGGACGCCTCGATCAGCTGCTTTAAAAAGAGCGGCCATAATTAAATCAGTTGACTCTCCTTTTCCTATTGAGTAATAAGCAATATCAATCGATTTCTCAGCTTCTTGAATCATTTGAATACGAACTCTTCCTGCCTCATAACCATCTTCAAGAAGTCTGACTCGGTCCGTAGACTCACTGTGACCAAAAAAGCTAGCCGGTTTAATTGAGGTCGTTTCCTCTCCTGTTTTTAAAGGTACATAAAAGAGAACCACCGCCGTTATAACCACATACAGAATATATAAAGATAAAATAATAAGTAATCCTTTGAATGCTATTTTTATCATCGCAACTCCAGCTTTTTGTCTTTTTCTGTTATCGTTCACAAATAATGATCATTAGATGCAAGAAACTGCTTCCTTGATTGCTTTGCGCTTTGTCTTTTTGACACATTTATTTTTTCTGATTCACTATTTGTATAGTATGCTAGTACATATCATAGAAAAAAGGATGATGGTGATGGAGGAATATTCTTTTCGTTTTCATATTACAGATTCTTACCCTTTGCAAAATGAAAACGATAAAATAGAAGCTGTTGTACGCACCAAAATCAAGCATGTGGAGCGAGGATGCTTGTATGAGGGTTATCTTCGTGTTCATATCACTAAAATCGGGGTATTTCCTGTAGCAAAAGATATTGCTGAAGCGATTGGCGTTCGTTCGCTTCGTCAGCAGTTAGCGGCCGAATTAAAAAGATACGTACGGCCGCACCGCAATTTTTTATAACTTTATCCAAACATTTGTCCAAGTGGACTTTCATCTTCAATAATATCTTGAATAGCATAGATAGAAATTGGAAAATAAGGAATTCCATATGCGTAAGGAGCCAGGTCATACAGCTGATAAAATAGCACAAGTGATTTATCGGCGATATAAAAATCTTGATCTGGTTTAATTCCTTTATATTCTCCAAGAACCATAATATCGCGCTCTTTTATTTGCTCTCCTACTATTTTAGAAAGAACGCTCACGTAATTACTGTCTTTTTTAAATAGATCTTTGAGTTGATACGTTTTTCCAGTCAGCACATTAAACGTTAACGGAACTACCACGGTCAATCCGTGCGCTCCCCCGGAATAAGCAAAATTGACAAGTGTTAAGCTGAGCACATTTCGCTCGTTTGTTTTCAACTCATAATAACCCGTTTCTTCTGTATCCGGATTTTCTCCATATCCCTGCTGACGTATTAATTCATTCGTACGCTGCAAAATTTTACTGTTCATGCTGTGCTGAACAGCTTGATTAGTCAAATGTACAACTGGATAGTAAACGTTTAACTTTTTCTTCACCATTTGTTGAGAATATACGGTTGCAGGTAATGTAACCATCGCTTCCTCCTCTTTCTATACAGGTTGTTACATTCTATTCTTTTAGCTTTTATTCCATTACTGAAACAAAAAAAGATTCAGACATAACGAAATCAATCCAATCTAAAGACGAACAAACTGGATAAATGCTCTAGTATTGATCGCTTGTAACACCGCTATTAATTTCCGTGCAAGATTTCGCTTTCCGCGGGAGTCTTCGCCTTGCCCTCCAATCAACGGCTAGAAGCACCTCCATACATGAAACCTATGTTGACCCTATCAATGAAAAAAATCCGAACGGGTTTGATTCTCAATCAAGAATCAAACTCGTTCGGATCTTCCTTCAACGAAAATATCTTTGTCTCAGCCTCTTTTTAACTTCTTATTATTTTACGTTGTTAATTGTTTTAGCAGCGTCTACCGTATTTTTTAATAACATTGTGATGGTCATCGGACCAACTCCGCCTGGTACTGGTGTGATATAACCTGCAACTTCTAAAGCCGCTTCGTAATCAACATCACCAACGAGTTTACCATTTTCCATTGTGTTACCCACATCAATTACAATGGCACCCGGCTTAATATCATCTGCTTTGATAAGTCTAGGTTGTCCTACAGCTGACACAAGAATATCAGCTTGTTTTGTTAAAGAAGATAAATCTTTTGTGCGAGAGTGAGCAATTGTTACCGTTGCACTTTCTTGAAGTAACAGCATGGATACTGGTTTACCAACAATATTGCTTCGTCCAATTACTACCGCATGTTTACCTGAAATTTCTTCACCTGAACGTTTAATTAACTCAACGATACCGTGTGGTGTACATGGTAAATAGCACTCATCGCCAATAACCATATTCCCTACGCTTACTGGGTGGAAGCCATCTACATCTTTTTTAGGAGATACAGCATTTAATACTGCCTTTTCATCAATATGTTTTGGTAATGGAAGTTGAATCAGAATACCATGAACAGATGGATTTCCATTCAAGTGATGGATTTCGTTTAAAAGCTCTTCTTCAGTAATCGTTACGTCACGTTTGATAATTTCAGATGCAACACCGATTTCTTCACAAGCCTTTGCTTTTGCTTTTACATATGATTGGGAAGCAGGATTTTCTCCTACTAAAATCACGGTTAAACCAGGAACGATACCTTTTGTTTTTAATTGAGCTACCTCTTCTTTTAATGCGGCGCGCAGTTCTTGCGCTACTTCTTTTCCTTTAATTACTTTCGCTGTCATGATGTTTTTTGCTCCTTTCAACTGTAGCCATTTAATAAATGTACGAATTATAGTTATTAATCTAACACAAAAGTTCGGTTTTGTTCAATGTTTTTATAATTTTTATTTTAAATAGATGAAAATAAACAACAAATAACGTATGTTCCGTTCTTATCGTACTATAATATTTTGTATTCACCAAAGCTGTTTTTATTCAAACGTTGCTTTTCCAAATTAAAAACCGCACCTTCGGCACGGTTTTCGACGATTTATTTTTCTGTTGATATGCTTTTCTTTGTAGTCAACGGCAGCACGTCTTCCTCTGTTTTTAGATCCTTTACATGCATTTCCTTGAGAGGCGCACTTATTTTCTTATTTTTCGGAGGTTCTTCAAAATTCTCCACCCAATCACATAGCAGTTCAAATCCTTGATACACATAAGGCAGGAGAGGCTGAAGCTTTCGATCTGGGTCAATTTGATGATTCCATACTAAGCTATCAATGTGGTTTCCATTTTCAATTACATAGTGACGATGAAGGTGCTGCTTACCAGAATCTTTTACCAGTTGTTCATAAGGATAAGCATGAATATCCGGAAAAATAAGAGCATCTAACGACCCTGTAATGCTTATCAACGGAACGGAAATATCACCTGTATTTTCAATTTCACGAACTCTTTGCTTTACATCTTGCGGCCTTTCTTGATAATCATACTTTTCAAAAATAGAATCTAACGAACGATCTCTGACTCCGTTTTCAAAAAGCGTCAAGTATTTTTGCCATGGAATGCTTCTAGGTGCTTGACTGTCAAACTCATCTCTATATATATTAAGCGTTAAAAACCAATAATACTGGTCATGATATGGCCATAAAAACTCAGATCCTTTTGGCAACCCTGCTTGATACAAACGATGCAAAGCTTCTTTTTGCGATTCACCTACCGTATACAGTGCTTCTTCGGCATGATTTACAACAGGTGTTAGGGAAGTAATCAAGTTATCGTGATCAGCTCGCCACATAACCCCTTCCCATTCAACGCCTCCATTAAAAAGCTGAGGCTCTCCATTTTTTCCATCGTTTTCTAAAGCATAGCGAACAACATAACCCCCATTAGAAATACCTAACGCATACGTTTTTATATCAAAATATTCTGTCAATTCTTTTTGAAGTTTGTGACGATAATTTTCAAACAAAAATCTCTGAGCTATTTTTGTCACTTCTCGGTATTGAATATGCCATTTTCTAATGGAGTCTTCTTCTTTGACTAGAGCGTTCTTTGCTTTAGCAAATGGATCATCTCTCACTTCTTCTCCCTGAGTTCCTTTATCAGAAGCAGCAAACGCAAACCCTTTTGCCAACACATAGTCGCTGAACAGTAAATCCGTTGATTTCTCATCTCGGGTAGCTGGAACTCCTGACATAACTAACTTTCCATTCCAGTCATCAGGAATTCGAATGAGAAATTTACCACCGTCAACTTCACCTTCTACTTGAACGCCCGTTATTTCTTCAGGCTGATACATGTAATACCATCCATTTTTTTCTTCTTTCGTTCCCCAATAGATAGGAGCCAGCCCAATGTTCCCATAGGCAGTCGCTGCTTGAAATTGAAGAGGGTTTTTAGTCGTTAACCAGTTTCCATACTTACCGTCAAACGTCGTGATATTCAAGTGATAACCTCCATTCACATTTGCTTTTGAAGACAATCTTGGGGGACTGTACACGCATAATTTTAGTTAAATATTACCATCCATTTCTCAAAAAGTACATCAAAACGCCTTTCTTGCAGAAAGAAAGTAGACATTTATCACAACTGAGCCCATAGCGCCGTATAATATTGAAATTTATTCAAAAAAAGGAGTGTCAATGACTATGAGTTCGTTTAATTCTTCAAAACTTTCTACGACTCTTATTCCCCCTGCTACTTCCTCCTATCCGGTTTCTGGAAGAAAATATACTCTTACTCATTCTGATACAACCGGTCAGCTTTTTTTAAGCATCGGATGCTCATATAACAACAAGGCGATAGATGAAAATATGCGTGATGAAGTACTAGCTGCTCTTCACGTAACAGACCGACAAGCAGTTATTCAAGGCGAAGTTTTTGTTAGCGGAGGTGAGTTCAGCCGCGAGCAAGCACAGCTTCGTTATCACATTTTCCGCCGGGAGCTCCCGCTTGCTTTAGAAGCAATATTTTACGGAGACCAAGCGTTTTTTCAACATTATCCAGACTTGCTAAATACACCGATTTACATTTATTTTGCATCGACTTATCAAGAATTTAGAGGGTGGTCCTATTATCAAACTCCTAAATTTTATTTAAAACAAACATGCAGTAGCTAGCACTCTAGTGCATAAACTAATGGGAAATGAACGAGGAAGGTGTGAATGTTTCATGTACAGTCAATGGGTTTACCCCTATATGCCACGCTACTACCATCCAGTGGTTCCTACTACGAATGAAAATTATTTAGAACCTTATAGATACAATGAAGACTTATTTTCTTATGTCCTGCATGAAGAAGAGGAAGTTAGATCAACACGCGATGTAGACAGAGTGATGAAAATTTTAAAACGCCAGTATCAGTCCATCTACAGAGATGCTCAACGAGGCGGGATGGATAGCAAACTAACAGAATACTTATTTCGTTCCATTGTAAGGTTTGTTGATGATAACTATAACAATTACAGCGGATCTATTAACGAACGCGTCGAAAAAGCCGCGCGACAGCTAAAAAAACGTGATCCCTGGATATTTGAACTTTTTAACTTATACAGCGTTTCCCCCGCTTCACAAGTTCGAATTACCAACACGATTTTAACCGTTTCATTTGAAAATTTACGTAGAGGAAATGAAGTACCAAATCCTAGATAAACAAAAAACCGCCACAATTGTGACGGTTTTTTGTTATGGTAATACAGTTGCTCCCATTAAATGGCTATCAACTTGTTTAGCTACTTCACGACCTTCATGAATAGCCCATACAATTAAACTTTGCCCACGACGAGCATCACCAGCAGCAAAAACACCTTCAACATTTGTTTTGTAATTTCCATACGCTGCATCTACGCGACGGTTTTTCGTTTCAACACCAAACGCTGATAGAACCGGATGCTCTGGACCTTCAAACCCAATCGCAATAAAGACAAGCTGAGCTGGCCATACTTTTTCTGTTCCTGGAATTTCGGTAAAGATGTACTGTCCATTTTCACCTTTTACTTTTTCCATTTGAACCGTATGAAGTTCTTTTAGATTGCCTTGCTCATCTGCCACGATTTTTTTCGTTTGAATTGAATATTCACGTGGATCGTCCCCAAATTTCGCCTGTGCTTCTTCATAAGCATATTCAAGATTAAATACATGTGGATATTCAGGCCACATATTATCTTCCGTACGCTCAGCAGGAAGCTGAGGATGTTTACCAAACTGAACAACGCTGCGGCATTTTTGACGAAGAGCAGTAGCTACACAGTCAGCTCCCGTGTCTCCGCCTCCAATAACAATAACGTCTTTTCCTTCAGCATCAATAAATTGACCATCTTTGAAGTTAGAGTCTAAAAGGCTTTTTGTTGAAGTTGTTAAGTAGTCCATTGCAAAGTGAACTCCTTTTGCTTCACGACCTTCTAATACTAGATCTCTTTGCTTCTGAGCTCCTGTGCACAAAATCACAGCATCATATTGTTCTTTTAACTCTTCAGCAGTAATGTCTTTTCCAACTTCCGTATTCGTTACAAAATCAATACCTTCTTGCGTCAATAAACGAACACGTCTTTCCACTACTTCTTTATCTAGCTTCATATTTGGGATTCCATATGTTAATAAACCGCCAGCACGATCTGCTCTTTCATATACTGTTACTGAATGACCCGCTTGGTTCAGCTGATCTGCGCTTGCTAAGCCTGCTGGCCCAGAGCCAATAACAGCAATTTTTTTGCCTGTTCTTTTCTCGGGAATACGCGGAGTAATCCACCCATTCTCAAAGCCTTTATCAATAATAGCGCGTTCGATATTCTTAATCGAAACCGCTGGATCTGAAATAGCAAGCGTACAGGAACCTTCACACGGAGCAGGACAAACTCGTCCTGTAAACTCCGGGAAGTTGTTCGTTTTCATTAAACGCTCTAAAGCTTCTTTCCAGCGTCCTTTATAAACTAAATCATTCCACTCTGGAATTAAGTTATAGATTGGACATCCAGAAGTAAAAGCATTAATATCCATTCCCATGTGGCAAAAAGGTGTGCCACAATCCATACATCGTGCCCCTTGACGGCTTAGCGCTTCATCAGATAAAGGAGCAGCATACTCTTTCCAATCACCTAAACGTTTTAACGGGTCACGTTCCTTCCCTTTTTCACGTTTGATTTCCATAAATCCTGTTGGTTTTCCCATCGTACTCTCCCCTTTCTTACTGAGCTACCGCTTCTTGTTGTTTTGCCGATGCTTTCTTTTCTTGTTTTGCATTTTCCTCAAACGCACTCATAGCTGCTTCTTCTTCCGTTAGTCCAGCTGCTTTTTGCTCTTCAATGCGATTCATCATGCGTTTATAATCATTCGGAATCACTTTTACAAATTTTGAAAGTGATTGTTCCCAATTTTCCAAGACAAATGCTGCTTTATGACTGTTCGTATATTTCAGATGATTTGAAACCATCTCTTTTACTTCTTCTGCTTCTTCGCCTTTTAAGCTCTCAAACCCAATCATGTCTTTATTGCAAAGGTTTTTGAATGCTTCTTGATCATCAGCAAATACGTAAGCAATACCGCCTGACATTCCTGCACCAAAGTTTTTACCTACATCGCCTAATACGACAACACGTCCGCCAGTCATATATTCACAGCCATGATCGCCAATTCCTTCAACCACTACGTTCACACCGCTGTTACGAACTGCAAAACGTTCTCCTGCTAGCCCGCTAACATAGGCTTCACCGCTTGTTGCACCGTAAAATGCAACGTTCCCGACGATAACATTCTCACCTGACACAGCTGTTGTTTCCTTAGGTGGAGCAACAATGATTTTACCTCCTGATAAACCTTTTCCGATATAATCGTTTGCATCTCCAGTTAGATACATAGACATCCCTTTTGGAACAAACGCACCAAAACTTTGTCCTGCAGAGCCAGTGAATCGAAGGGTAATCGTATCTTCTGGCAGACCTTTCTCCCCGTAACGTTTTGTAACTTCACTTCCTACAATTGTTCCAGCTACACGGTTAATATTAGAAATTGGAAGTTCTAACTCGACTTGATACTTATGCTCGATTGCTTGCTGTACCGCAGGCAAAATCTTTTGCATATCAAGAGATTCGTCAATTTTATGATTTTGAGGTGTTTTAAAGGTACGGACACCTTCAGCTTGATATAAAAGAGTTGTTAAGTCTAAGTGCTGAGCCTTCCAGTGATTTTTTGCACGTTCGCTAACGCTTAATACGTCTGTACGTCCAACCATTTCATCCACTGTTTTAAATCCAAGTTCAGCCATAATTTCGCGCACTTCTTGTGCAACAAATTTCATATAGTTAACGATGTGGTCCGCTTCTCCCAGGAACTTTTTACGAAGCTCTGGATTTTGCGTTGCCACTCCAACTGGGCATGTATCTAAGTGACACGCACGCATCATGATACAGCCTAAAACAATTAAAGGCGCCGTAGCAAAACCAAACTCTTCTGCTCCTAGAAGTGCTGCCATGACTACATCTTTACCCGTCATTAGTTTCCCGTCTGTTTCAAGCACTACTTTTTCACGAAGACCGTTTAACATAAGCGTTTGATGAGCTTCTGCTAAGCCAAGTTCCCACGGTAGTCCAGTATGTTTAATACTTGTTTTTGGAGATGCTCCCGTACCTCCGTCGTAACCGCTAATGACAATAACATCCGCTACTCCTTTTGCTACTCCGGCAGCAATCGTTCCTACACCTGCTTTTGAAACGAGCTTGACGCTGATTCGTGCATCACGGTTTATATTTTTCAAGTCATGAATAAGCTGCGCTAAATCTTCAATCGAATAAATATCGTGGTGTGGAGGAGGTGAAATTAAGCCTACTCCTGGCGTTGATCCACGCACATCTGCCACCCATGGATATACTTTGTTTCCTGGAAGCTGACCGCCTTCTCCAGGTTTTGCACCTTGTGCCATTTTAATTTGAAGCTCATCCGCATTCACAAGGTAGTGACTTTTCACCCCAAAACGCCCAGAAGCGATTTGTTTAATCGCACTGCGGCGATTATCTCCATTCTCATCCAGAGTGTAGCGGCTAGGATGCTCGCCACCTTCTCCACTGTTGCTGCGTGCCCCTAAACGGTTCATCGCAATCGCTAATGTTTCATGAGCTTCTTGACTTAAAGATCCAAACGACATAGCACCTGATTTAAAACGTTTTACAATCGAATCAACTGATTCCACTTCATCAATGGAGATAGATGAACGCGATGCATTAAACGAGAACAGGTTGCGCAAGAAACCGATGCGTTCTTCATTAGCCGATTCAGAGAATTTTTTAAATAAGCTGTAATCTCCCTTGCGGCAAGCCCACTGCAGCGTGTGAATTGTTTTTGGATTAAACGCATGATGCTCGCCAGTGTGTCTCCACTGGAAGTCACTTCCTGATTCTAACGTTTGCTCAATTGTTTCAACATAAGCATTGTCATGACGCGTTTTCGCTTCTTTTGCAATAACATCTAAACCGATACCGCCAAGCTGCGAAGCAGTACCTGTAAAATATTGCTCGATAACCTCTGCACTGATTCCAACTGCTTCAAAAATTTGTGCGCCCCGATAACTTTGCACCGTTGAAATACCCATTTTAGACATTACTTTTACGACACCTTCAGTAACGGCTTTTACATATTTCTCAACAGCATAGTCATACGATACGTTCAACGTACCTGCGTTAATTTCATTTTGATATGTTGCAAAAGTAAGATATGGATTAATTGCGTCTGCGCCGTAACCAATCAGCGCTGCAAAATGGTGCACTTCACGCGCTTCTCCCGTTTCCACTACAATGCTCGCCTTTGTACGGTTTCCTTTTCGCACTAGGTGCTGGTGCAGCCCGCTGACCGCTAATAAAGCTGGAATAGCTACAGATTGAGCTCCCGCTTCACGGTCTGTCAGAACAAGAATGCTAGCACCTGCGTTAATTGCCGCTTCAGCTTCAGCAAATACGCGATCAAGATCTGCTTTTAAATCATTTGTAAATACAGCAGATATAACGGCACTTTTGAAATCCGGATGAATTGCAGACTTCAGCTGATCAGTTTGATCGTTTGTTAAAACCGGCGTCTCAAGCTGAATTCGATGAATGTTTTCTTTGGTTGGATGCAGTAAATTCCCTTCTGCACCAAGCAATGTCATTGTCGATGTAACCAACTGCTCACGAATAGCATCAATCGGTGGATTCGTTACTTGAGCAAATAGCTGCTTAAAGTAATTGAACAGCGATTGAGGACGATCAGACAACACGGCTAATGGAGTATCATTACCCATTGAACCAAGCGGATCTTTTCCTTCTGTAATAACTGGAACTAAATATTTATGAATATCTTCATACGTGTAGCCAAATGACTTCTGGCGAATGACCAAATCATCGAAGTATTCAGATTTTTCTTCCTGCACTTCTGGCAACGTTACCAGCTGTTCATCTAACCACTCTTGATAAGGCTCAGCCTGTGCCATTTCAGATTTAATTTCTTCGTCTGAAATAATTCGGCCCTCCTCTAAATCGATTAGAAGCATTTTACCTGGGCTTAAACGATCTTTATATAATACATTTTCATCTTCAACATCAATGACGCCTACTTCTGATGAAAGTATGATGTAATCATCTTTTGTAACATAATAGCGAGCTGGACGTAAACCGTTACGGTCTAAAATAGCACCGATTTGCTTTCCATCCGTAAACGAAATAGCAGTCGGACCATCCCATGGCTCCATTAATGCGCTATGATACTCATAGAAAGCACGTTTTTCTTTTGACATGTGCGGATTCTCAGACCAAGGCTCTGGAATAAGCATCATCGCTGCATGTGCTGGCTTGCGGCCGGCCAATACAAAGAACTCTAGCGCATTATCTAGCATGGATGAGTCGCTTCCTTCAGCATCTAAAATTGGAAGAACCTTCGGCAAATCCTTACCAAATGCGTCCGAAACAAACTGCTGTTCACGCGCTCTCATCCAGTTTTGATTACCGCGAAGCGTATTAATTTCACCATTGTGAATTAAATAACGGTTTGGATGTGCTCTTTCCCAGCTTGGGAACGTGTTTGTGCTAAAGCGAGAATGCACTAAAGCAAACGCTGAAGTAAAGTCTTCATCTTGTAGGTCAAGATAAAAAGCATCAACTTGCTCAGGCGTTAATAACCCTTTGTACACAATTGTTCTGCTTGAAAGACTCGTAAAATAAAAACGATTTTGACGCGCCTGCGCCCAATTTTCCGCTTGCTTACGAATAACATATAGCTTGCGTTCAAACGCTAAGTCATCTTGAATACTGTCATTTGCCCCAATAAATACTTGTCGTACGTACGGACAGCTTTCTTTTGCAACTTTTCCGATTTTTCCGGCATTTACAGGTACAGTTCTCCAACCTAGTAACGTTTGTCCCTCTTCTTCAATTAATTTATTAATATAAGCTTCGATTTCTCGACGCTCGTCTTCGTTATTTGAGAAAAAGATCATTCCAACTCCATAACGACCTTTTTCTGGCAAGTTCAATTCAACGCATGTCTTTTTAAAGAACGCGTGTGGAATTTGCACCATTAATCCAGCTCCATCTCCTGTTAGCGGATCGCTTCCCTGTCCGCCTCGATGGTCAAGCTGACAAAGCATATTTAGTCCTTTTTTAACGATATCATGTGACGCTACGCCTTTCAATTGAGCGTATAATCCGATTCCACATGCATCGTGCTCAAATTCAGGACGGTAGAGACCTTGAGCTTTTGGCATTTGATTGTATGTCATCTTCTTCTCCCCCGTTCGTTTTCTTTATCTTTTTAAGATCACCTGTTTACATTGTAAGTTTTCAAATCAATATAAACAATATATAATTTAGATAAAACTAATCTAATTTTGATATATATAGATGGAGGATGCCTATGGAACTGCGTCAATTACGCTATTTTATGGAAGTTGCAAAAAGAGAACACGTATCTGAGGCAGCAGAATATCTGCATGTAGCTCAATCAGCGATCAGCCGTCAAATCGCGAACCTGGAGTCTGAGCTAGGTGTTAGTTTATTCAAACGCGAAGGAAGAAATGTCAAGTTAACAACAATAGGAAAAGTCTTTCTTGAGCATACGGAGACGGCTATGAAAGCTATTGACTATGCGAAAGAACAAATTGATGAATACCTGGATCCCGAAAGAGGAACGATTAAAATCGGATTTCCAACAAGCCTTGCTAGTCACCTTCTTCCTACTATCATATCAGCCTTTAAAGAAGAACACCCAAATGTTGCTTTTCATCTTAGACAAGGTTCGTACAAATTTTTAATTGAATCGGTTAAAAAAAGAGATATTAATATCGCTTTTTTAGGCCCTGTACCTGTAGAGGACCAGAGTATAGAAGGGCATATTCTATTCACTGAAAATCTTTTAGCCCTTGTTCCTTCTCATCATCCGCTCGCTGAACGGGATAACATCCGGCTGCGGGATTTAAGAAATGAAGATTTTGTGCTATTTCCAAAGGGATTCATTTTACATAAAATGGCCTTTGACGCTTGCAAACAAGCAGGGTTCATGCCCAATATTTCATCTGAAGGAGAAGATTTAGATGCGATTAAAGGTCTTGTATCCGCAGGAATCGGCGTCACGCTTCTTCCTGAAAGCACAGTGTCTGAAACGACTCCTCGTTTTACGACTAAACTTCCTATTCATACGCCGCAGCTTCAGCGTACAGTCGGGATGATTATTCCTAGAAATCGTGATTTAGCACCTTCTGATAAAATTTTTTATAAGTTTGTCAAAACCTTTTTTGAACGGTTGGAGCAGTATAAATAAGAGAGGCCCCCTGCCTCTCTTATTCTTTGCTTTACACACTATTTCTCAGCTGATCAATCGTATAAATAGATCTTCTGTCCCTAAAGCTAACAGGCATTGACGCTTACCGGACTCTTTCTTATACTGAAGTAACTGACTAAAAAGAAACAAGGTGACTGCTATGGATTTTAAAATTAATTTTTTATCATTTTACGTGATACAAGTAGAAGGAAAAGAAGAACAGGCTTCTAAACAATATAAGCATTTTCAAACGCTTGATACGGAAGAATATGAAGAAAGTTCCATTAAAGATTTTTTAGACGGTGAATTTAAAAAAATTGTAAAGCGCAAAGTAGAGCGACACCCCAAAGCAGAACAAGTGCCTACAAAGCTCGGGTATTTTATAGTTGAACCAGGACACGCTCTCGACTCAAACCCTAATTATAATTTATTTCACCGCACTCGTTTTGCCACAACCAAAGAAGAATTTGAAGAAAACAGCGAACAGTTTATCAATGCGTACCTTGATACTGCAGCCGTTCGAGGAGGAGCATTTTTAGTTGTATCTGCTGTTCCAAGAAAATATTTTGATCATGCTTTTGTGTTTATTTTAAAATGTGACTTTGAACCAAAAGTGGCTTCAATTTCAGATGAATCAACCCTTATTCGCCACGTAGAAATGGCGATTACTACTAAAAACATGAAATCTATTCAATACCCCTACATGCCTGAAGAAGGCATGGTCGAAGAAAGCGAGCTTGTCATCCACCAAGCATCTCACGCCCGTTACTTTGAAGACTTTTTAAAATTCATTGACTACAACGAGCCGATGCCTGAGATTATGAAAACACAAGTGATGGATATGGTGCGTGAACATGTCAGCGAAACGTTTGAAGCAGAAAGCGTAGAACTCGAACAGTTTGAGTCGGACATAGAATTGTGGGCAACAAGTGAAAAGCGTGAGCTTCAAGAACGTTTAGATACGCATCAAGTCATGGAAGCTGCTGCACATATCGTCGAGCATACGCCTGATGCAGAGCTTAAAATGAAGCTTGGCGAAACAGAGATTAAAGGACTGTTAGCTGATTTTGGTGAAAATATTCACTTAGCAAAAGTGAACGGACGCTACGTGGCTTTAATTGAAGCAGAATCGATTCTGTTTGAAAAAGGCGCGTCTCCGATTGAGTTTCATAAGCCGGATGATTTGCACGGGATTATTGAAAAGATCAGCAGTAAGAAATGGGAAGAATAAATAAAAGCCAGAGAGTACAACATAGCTCTCTGGCTTTTATTTAACTGAAAAAGCAGCTCTATTTATCCACCTTAATTCTCTACTAATTGGCTCACGGAAACATTTTGTTCATTCTCCGGCTGACCTAGCGGATAAATTCTTACCGTATCATTTTCTTCGCTTACATGTTGAATATAAACGGCCGTATCGTTATACGTAACGTTAGCCATAACGGGTGAATCAGCAATTTGTTTTGCTCGCTGCTTGTCCACGTTTCTTCCCCCCTCTATGCTGATATACATATAAGGTTTGCTTAAAGAATAGATGCTATTCGTCCCCTAGAGCAGTTCTACCGTTTTTTAGCGGTGCGGTAACCAAGGTAAAAAACGAAAGAAGTATAGGTAATAAAAGCAGCTCCAGCCAGCAAGAGCATTTTGTGATGATGCCAAAGGGCCGCGTATGTTTTGATGAAGATTCCCTTTGTGAGTAAAATATATTGATACACAATAAAAGCAACCACTAAAGCAAGAAACAGCACTCGAAACAAACGAATGAAATCAATGTTAGATAAAACGGAAGCAGCTTTTACCCAGGGTGATGTAGGAGGCTGCGCTTTTTTGGTGCTTCGGCTCTTCGACTTTTGTTTCTTTGCAGGCGGAGCTTTTGATTCTTCTATTTTAGGTGCTGGTTTTTGTTTTCCTTGAGCCATCGGTCACTTTCCCTCTTTCTTAAATAAAGTGTCTAAAAAAGAAGCTTTTCTATTTTGCATATTCAAGAAAGGACCGCCTATCTCCTTTTGACTTTTAAAAATACTTCCCTTTTTTAAATACAGAATGTCTTTAGGTATGTGCCTATAGCATTTTTCTTATCTTCGCATACGTTATATCGTGTTTGATTTGAAATTACTATTTAAAAGGAGCGATGCCCTAATGAACCCTTATTATTTCAACCCTGGATACATTCCTCAGCAAGTTGATTACTCAGTTCAACAATACTATCCCCCTTACGTACCACAGCATGAAGAATACGATGAAAGACAGCAGCTTCAAAATCTTGGAGGATTTGAACGAAGAATTCGTGCCCTTGAGAGACAAAATGAGGAGCAAGTCAGAGAAATTACTCGTTTAAATCGAGTTGTGGAGCGACATACTGACCGTATAAACAGATTAAATCAGCGCT
Organism: Priestia megaterium; assembly: GCF_023824195.1. Lineage (NCBI taxonomy): Bacteria > Bacillati > Bacillota > Bacilli > Caryophanales > Bacillaceae > Priestia > Priestia megaterium. Next base: position 2,192,482 of record NZ_CP085442.1, on the reverse strand, counting down.
TACGCAATGTAGAAAGAAGACTTAACATTCCATTTACAGCAAGCCAGGACGGATTTTAAACTCACCTTAAGCATTCCCGTTTCTTTTGAGCGAGAATGCTTTTTTACATGTCTTCCGTCGTTTTTGATAGCACGAAGGATATTTGATTAAACTTTACATAAAATAAAATTTGACTATGAAAAAGAAAAGGAGAAAATCACATGAAATCCCCTGTTGTTATTTGTCCTAACTGTCATTCTCAAAAAGAGCTTGCTACCGTTTTAACTGCTCAGTCCAATCAAAACGTTATCTATACATGCTCAGCTTGCGGCTATAAGCTGACAAACATTAAAACAAGCAAAGGATAATCAGTATCTCTCACCTCACTTAGTACCTATACTCAATACGTTCTTCTGTCCACATACAAAAATTAACGTTTACGTAAATGTTATTAATTTTGTATACTGATAGTATTATGGGAAAGGGAGTTGAAGAAGTTGAAGTTTAAAATGAAGGAACGCGGGCAGCTGCATTTGAGTCCCGAAGGAAAACAATTAATTTTAGACTTGTACGAATCAAATATGATGGAATCTGTAAATGAAGCTTTGGATGCTGAAACAAGAAGCTTTCACAGTGGAAAAGCCGATGGGATACAGGCTATTCTACTTCTTTTAGGGGTACAGCTAGAAGAAAACACTTCACAATCATAAATGAATGCCCTATAAAAACCGTAAAAGCAGACGCACTCTTCTGGTGAATGCGCCTGCTTTTTATGATTCTTCCTGCTCAAATTTTACAATTGCAGCCTTAGCACGATCTCTCAGTGACAGAAGGTCAGACTCTACTTTTAAGATATTTTTCTTTTTCTGTTCAATCAGCTTGAGCTGCTCTTCTACCGTATGTAACACTTGCTCTAACTTTTCTTTTTGTTGATTTGTTCCTTTCACTTGCCTATAATCCATCTTTTGTATTTCAAGAGTATCACTTAAAGCAAGAAATTCCTGTAATTCTTGAAGTGAAAAACCCATGACTTCTTTGGCATTGGTAATTTTCTTTAAAAATTCTACATGTTCTTCGGTGTACAGACGAAATCCACCTTCACTTCTTGGAGGTGCTGGCATCAGTCCAATTTGTTCATAATAACGAATCGTGCGTTTTGTTAAACCGCTTTGCTTCGCTACATCATCTATTTTTAGTTCACTCATTTTTAAATCCCCTTTAATCAATTAACAATGTCAACTTTTTCGTACTTGTTACTATTATACACTAACGCTAGATATCTCAAAACAAATCTGAAAAGCTGTGCACTTATTTAAAAATAAATAAGCAATTTCTTCACCCTTGTTTAGAGTAAAAAAATTGCTTTTACAGTATATGCTGAGTTCTTTTCTCTAAAACCTTATCATAAATGCCGTTTTTGTTAATTTACGATTTAGCATACAAATTAATAAATTTGTTTTTGAGACTTCTTATTTCTATCCACTAAATGTTTATTAACTTGTATGTAGCCTTCTCCTTCTGTACTAGCCCCGCCTGCGCTGAGTACACCGATAGCCACGCATGCTATCCAACCTAGTTTTATTATAACAGAAAGCGCTTACATAATAAAGTGTTATGCTTTAATTTCTAAAAAGTTATAAATAAAATCAGCAGGTCTTTTTTCAGCCCCTGCTGATTTGTTAAATAGAACCAGCACGATACAGCTTTATCAAATAGTAAATAAGTCGTCTTAATAAGCTACTTTATAAATCAAAAACCGTTCATATGGGTTTTTACGATCCAACTCTGGCAGCATTACTTCTTCTTTTAAAATGAAAGAAGGGTGTTTTTCGAGATGATGAAGATAATCCTCCGAACTATAATATAAAATCAAATCAATCTCGCGCTTATTCTCTTCCCACGAAAGCAAAATATTGTTCACTACTTGGATAAAAATTTGAACTGAAAAAGGATTAAAAAAATAAAAGCAGTTGTCTAGTGGATGAATCTTATATTTCTGGGCTAAACAACACTGAAAATGAATATGATGTTTGCGGCCCTTGGCTTTTTTTAAATAGCGCCTCTGATTATCTATGGCCTGCTCATAAAAGTGCTCGTTCATTTCTACCCCTACAGCGGTGGCATTGCATAGGTAGTTCACATAAAAATTCAGCCTTCCTTTTCCACACCCGAAGTCAACAATTCTATCGCTGCTTGTTAGCTCATACTGAGTGAAAAGTGTTTCTAATGCACTATAAGGCGTGGGTTCATAACGATGGTAATGAAATGAATCATTAAATCCCTTTTGTTCTCCCGTTGTTTTTATATTTAATAAAGCGTCATAATATTGCTCATTCATGGTCAATCTCCTGTTTATAGTTGTTGAAAAAGAGAAAGAAGGACAGATGTCCTTCTCTTTTTTCTCACTCTACTTTCACACGCATTTCTGATATTTTAAGACCAATCTCTTCGATTAACTGCACAGCTTCTGCTCGTTTTTGATCATCTAATGTGCTGATTCCCCGTACGTCTACGCTTTTTAAATATCGATAAGAGGCTTTGAGACGTTCTAGGGTATCTTCTTGGTCAAATGTTTTCATGATTATCTCCTCCAGTATATGTAGTTACTATATGTATACCACAAACATGTCCGTAATAAATCTAACCTGTTTAATAAATACTAAACGTATCTGATTTATCTAAGAGGAAATGCACTTCTAATAGCTGATATATACTCAAAAAATTCCTGGGTTTTAGAATTTTTACGTTCATTTCTCGTGTTAGTTGCAAAAAAAGCTTCTCTTTGCGCTTTACTTATCTCAATTTGCACACCCATCCGCCTAGCTGTTTTATTGGTTATATTTCTAGGGCTTGTACCGGAAAAAGGGTCTTGATCTGATAAAATTTCTGTACTAAAACCTTTGGAAACAAGCGCTTCATGTATTTTGGACCTTAACGTTTTGTCAGCACCGCCGATTTTAGTGTGTTTTTCACTTTTATCATTGTATCCATGAAAAGATACTGCATAGTCTTCTTTCGATATAATAGTTAGCGCATGAGGTTCATCAAAATGAGTGGATGTGATATGAAGGTCGGCATTTCCTGATTTCTTTAACCCTTCAAATATATAGTACGAGTATTCGTTTCCTGCTAGGCCAACAGCAAGTTCGGATGTTCCAGTTTCGATACCTCCGCCGTGTATCGCAAGCATAATAATGTTAGAAGGTCTGATTTCAAACTGAATTTTGTAGTCTTGGTTGTATACTTCATAAGAGGCAAGTTCAGAGAAGCTAGCATATTTATCTGGCATCATATATCCTCCTTGTGAATAAGACATAGTAAATAAACTTATTAGTCCTTTCTTTAATGTACCACATCTTTTCTTTCATCACATACTATGTGATTGCAATTACCAATAAATATGGTACGATTAAGTTCGAGTTTCTTGCTCGTTAAAAGTTCACCAGATAGTCAAAATTTTCATTTTTAAGCATTCCATTTTTATCTTATAATAAAGGATGTACTTATTTTTAATTGGTAATTCGACATTATTCTTTGTTTTTTTAAAAAGTTCAAGGAATGTTAACAAATTTTACGAGCAACCTTGATGTAATTACGATATTTTTTTGTTAAAATAGTTTAGTTGATTAATAAAGATTAGGTTTATTCATGCAAGAATAAGCTCAAAAAGGAGAATTGCTGTGAAAAATACCGAAGTTATCACAAAGGAATCACTTCCTATCAATCAGTATTTTTCCCGGGAAGTAATCAGTGCTATTATAAAAACTGGGATTATTAAATCGAACTCACTAGGAATGGTTGCCGGGCTTTGTCTCGCAATTGCTGTTAATGACTTAAGCTTTGTGACACAAATTCCTATCATTATTTTGGCTTTAATTGGGACATCCTTTGTCGTAGGAGGAGCTGGGGCAGTTAATAACTTCTATGACCGTGATATTGATGCGATCATGAAACGTACGAAAGACAGACCGACGGTAACAGGAGCGGTCAACCCTAAATTTGCTCTATGGTTAGGACTGGCTTTATTTGTTATCGGTGTAGGTATTTTATTTTTAGTTTCTAACATGGCCGCGATCATGGGTATTTTAGGATTTTTCTTTTATGTAGTGCCTTATACTATGCTTACAAAACGTACAACCATTTATAATACCGAAGTCGGAAGTATTTCTGGAGCTATGCCTCCAATCATTGGCTGGGCCGCTATTTCACCAGACTTATTTCATCCGGTAGCAATTGGATTGTTTGTATTTATGTTTTTATGGCAGCCTCCTCACTTCTACGCTATTGCGATTAGAAGACTTGAGGAATATAAAGCCGCAGGTGTACCAATGCTTCCTGTAGTAAAAGGTATCCGTCGTTCCAAAGTCCAAACCCTTGTATACCTAGTTATTTTACTAGCGGCATCTTTCTTATTTTTATCGTTTAGTAAAATTATCGCATTTACAATGTTCGGTTTAACACTAGTGTGGATGCTTCTTGGGATTGTTGGATTTAAAAAATTAGAAGATACAAAATGGGCCACTTTAATGTTTGTGTTCTCATTGAACCACCTTACGATTATTTTTGCCCTTATGATTATACTGTCATTTTTCAAATAATAAACTTTCAAAAGCAGGTAGCTATCAGCTACCTGCTTTTATACTAGATACATCTTTTGCTTTAAGCGAAATCATTCCTCCGTACCTTGCCGAAACTGCTCCACCTAACGCATTAGTAAACATTGTGTACTGCTTCCGTGACTCCTCACTTTCAGGTAACCCTTTTATGTGAACACACCATAAAATGCCTGCCATAAATGCATCACCCGCTCCCGTCGTGTCTATCGCCTGCACTTCTTTTGCACTCACATGCAGCGTTTGATTTGCAGTAACGACTACTGCGCCGTTTTCTCCTTGAGTGACCCATACGTACGGAACATGATACGCTCTCAGTTTTTCTAGACTTTCTGTCAGGTCTGCTGAATTCATCAAAAATAGAAGCTCATCTTGAGAGATTTTCAAAATGTCTGTTTCGTACAAAAACGGTGTCACGATATTTCTACATGCTTCTTCACTTTTCCATCTTTTCATTCGAAGATTTGGATCAAAAGCTACAAGCATACGATGTTTTTTTGCGAGCTTCACAGCTTCTTTTGTAGTTTCCTGAGAAATCGGCTGAAACAACGTACCTGATCCAAAATAAAAAATCGCTGCCTCCTCAAATAAAGATTCCCGCAGCTCATGTTTATACACTTGCTCATGAGGTGTAGAATCTATGTAGGAATGGAAGTAACGATCTCCTTCTTTACTTTTATGTACATACACTTCACAAACTTTTTTAGTCTCCGATATTACACAGCCGCTTTGATTTACTCCTTCACTTAAAAGTTTCTTTCTTACAAAATCACTTGTTTCATCACTGCCTAACTTGCAGATATAATATGCTTTTGCTCCTAACTTCTGAACTCCGACTGCTACATTAACGGTTGTGCCTCCTAAAAAAGGGTCAAAGCTAGTGTTAGATTCGTTTTTCGCGATAAAATCAATAAATGCCTCACCGTATGAAATAATTCCTTTTTTCAAGTTAATCCTCACCTTCTTTCTTCTGTCTCCCAACGCATTTGACACATACACATGCTTTTCCTCTGCTTTCTAAAGGAATTTGTTTAAACAGATCAGGAGTAAAAACTTTCTGCATGCACCAACACTTTTCTATTTCTCTGCCTTGTATAGAAGCACAGTTATTTTTTTCTCCGCAGATAGGACATCTGCTATCATCTCCTGAAAATGCCATGAATTCCTCTCCTTTTTTTCTATGCAGTTGTATAGATTATCTTTATTAGTATACAAGAGGTGGTTAAAATGTGCTTTCTGCTTTTTGATATTTTCATTTTCAACTTCTCCTATTCTTGATACTATACGTATAAAGGAAATAACATATTGCGAAAGGAGCCTTTATGACAACACATTTATTTCACCAAAAACCCCTTGCTACATGGATGCGTGAATATCCTTTATTAACACCTTTAATCAATAAACAGGAAATACTTTGGATAAATCCTTATATAAAACCTGCTCAAAAAGCACTTTCGTCTCTTTCTTTACATACCAAAGATATAAAAGATGCAAAAGAGCGACTTTCTCGCTTTTCTTCTTTTCTTCAAATCGCTTTTCCGGAGCTGAAAGCATCACAAGGAATAATTGAATCACCTCTTCAAGAAATTACATATATGAAAGACTATTTAAATCAACAAATGAATAACAAGTTGCAAGGAAAATTACTGATGAAATGCGATCATGACCTTCCCATATCAGGTTCTATTAAAGCAAGAGGCGGCATTTATGAAGTATTAAAATTTGCTGAAAGTCTTGCTATCAAAGAAGGACTGCTTACGGAGGAAGACAGCTACGCTCTTCTAACGGAAGAACGATGTAAAAAGTTATTTTCTTCTTATTCTATTGCAGTAGGATCTACCGGTAATTTAGGTTTAAGCATTGGTATTATGAGCGCCACTCTCGGCTTTAATGTCACTGTCCATATGTCAGCGGACGCTAAAAAATGGAAAAAAGATCTGCTTCGTTCTAAAGGTGTAACCGTTATTGAATATCAGTCTGACTACGGAAAAGCCGTGGAAGAAGGACGAAAGCAAGCCGAAGCAGACCCTACCTGTCATTTTATTGACGATGAGCAGTCTAGAGATTTATTTCTTGGTTATTCCGTGGCTGCTTTACATTTGGAAAAGCAGCTAGCCGAGCTGCGGATTCAAGTAGACGCCGAACACCCTTTATTTGTCTATTTACCTTGCGGAGTAGGCGGGGGTCCTGGCGGTATTACGTTTGGATTAAAAGCAATATACGGTGATCACGTTCACTGCTTTTTTGCTGAACCTACTCACTCTCCTTGCATGCTGCTTGGCTTAATGACCGAGCTGCATGATGGCATTTCCGTTACGGATATTGGACTTGATAACGTAACAGCTGCCGATGGACTAGCTGTAGGAAGGCCATCTAGCTTTGTGGGCGAAACGATAAAATCGCTTATTAGTGGAATTTATACCGTAGAAGATGATCAGCTTTTCCGATTTATTTATGAGCTAGCCAATCGTGAAAATATGTATATAGAACCTTCAGCAGCGGCTGGTTTACAAGGGCCTCTTCACCTGATGGAAAGCGGATCTTCCTATATACAAGCGCAAGGACTAGAAAACGATATGTCAAAAGCTACTCACCTTGTATGGTCAACTGGAGGAAGTATGGTGCCTGCTGATGTGATGAATCGTTATTACGAGCAAGGAAAAAAGTTAAAGAATAAATAACGTCAAAAGGCATGGAGAACAATGATGTTCTTCATGCCTTTTTAGACGAAGCAGCTCGCAGAAAGATAGGATGCCAAATCTCAAATGGAAAATATCCCGACTTATAGCTGCCGCTTGTACCCATAGTTGAAATTTTCACTTTCCGGTATCCTTTTTTCCATAAAAAGGTGCCTGCAAACACCTCAATTTCTTCCACTTTCTTTCTTCTAATAATCGTTGTTTTTCGTGTTAAAAACTGCGATCGAATACTGACAAATACATCGTTCATCATCAAGCCGCCTTGGCGATAGCCCAACCAGTGAATAAGTACGTATGCGAGGCATAGCATGGCAATAACCCACACAAACAGTGATTTCCAAAAACTGATGCCAATCCCTGCCGCTGCAAATAACAAGAGCGGTACTAGTAATGGGTACCATGCATATTGAATAGCTGTATTTCTTGGACACTTTATATATTCATAGTGCGGCACATATACGTTCATTAATGCTGAAATCTCTTTTTGCTGGATAAACGGGTGCAAATAAACTTTTTCTTTTAAATCAGAGGTTACGACGTTTAACGAAACGGCAGACCATCCAAATAAGCGTCGAACCAACCCTTCCTCTATCGTAACAGCCTGTATTTTATGAAAAGGAATCGTAAGGGATTTCTTATTTAACAGTCCGTATTTAATATGTAGATAATGATCGTAGCGTTCCACTGTAAAACCGCCAAATCGTATCACATATAAAACGATAGACAGCAAATAAGCAAACACCACAATTACAGCCACTAATACAACTAAACCAAGCATCGATTGGTGAATCACTTCTTCGTAAGCTGTCTTCACCCAGCGGTTGATATACGTATCAATATACTGATAGAGAAAACCAAGAGCAGCAAATATATAGCCAAAATTCCCGGAAAACGCAGCAGCTAACGCCAGCTGTTTCACCGAAACTTTCATCGTACGTTCAGGACTTTTTTCCCTTATTTCCGGCTGACTTCCTGACAGCTTTAACGTATCTTTAAGATGGTGCGCTTCTTTTAGTGAAATACCAGATAAATCAATTTCAGCATCCGTACCACTGCTGGCCGTGTCAATACGAAGCCGGGCTAAGCGAAGAATTCTAAAAACAAACGGCTGATCTAACTGAATCGATTGAATGCGATTTCGTTGAATAAATCGTTTTTCTTTTTTTAAAATCCCTTTATACAGACGCACTTCCGTTTCCGTTACTTCATAACGAAATTCCCTCCAAGTAAAAAAAGCAAATAAAGCGACTACGCCTCCCGCTAATAGCGTTGCCCACCAATATGTAAACAACAGGTGCCGATTGACAATAAATACAAACACAAAAGGCAGGATATTATTTTTTATATGTTCAATAAATGCTATTGCAATATATAGCGGATGCAGCCGCTTACTCATCTTCATCATCTACCTCTGCTAGTCTAGCAATATACTCTCGCAGTGCTTCAGCATCTCTTTGTACAAGTGCAGGAATTTCGACGCTTCCGGCTGCTGTGATGATTTTAACAGATGCCAAGTCAAATTTTCGAAAAATCGGCCCTGTCAAAGTTTCAACGTGCTGCACTTTCACAAGCGGAATTTTCGTATGATACCAGATGAATAGCCCTCTTTGTACATCAATTTGAGTATCTGTTACTTCATATGAATATACATTCATATATACATTTGGAGCTATAATTGTATATATGATAAAGCTCACGACTAATAGTCCAGCTGATATCCATCCAATAATTGACCACCAATCAAAAAAATGAACGAGTAGAAAATAACCCGCTGTTGCAAGAAGCCACAGGCTATGCGTAAAAATGGATTGCCAGCGCATCGCTTTTTTAGCCTCGAGGGGCAATTTGCCCTTTAAATGTTCAAACTCCATAAAAACTCCTTTCTCTACCTTTTTTGCTATCTCTATTACTATATTACGTTAAAAAAGGAAAAAAGTTTCATAGTTTGCTATTTTCTTATTATTTTTTGATAAAAAACAAACAAGGCTGCCTATTTCGAGGCAGCCTTGTTTGTTATCGATAAACGCCGTCTTTCTCTCCGTGTACAACAGCCGCTCTTTCAACTGCTTCAGATACTGCTTCATGTACAGCTAGATTAAGAGGGTGAGGAACTAAATCGCCTGGACGCGTTGAATTCGCAATGGCTTCAGCTGCAGCTAAAAGCATCGTATGCGTAATATCGCGCACCCCCGCATTTAACACTCCTCTGAAAATACCTGGGAAGCCAAGTACATTATTCACTGACCTTCCGTCAGTAGCGTAAATAGCTCCTGCTTCAAGAGCATCTTCAGGTTCAATTTCTGGCTTTGGATTAGAAAGTGCTAGAATGATTTGCCCTTTTCGGATCCATTCTTTTTGTATTAGGCCAGGTACACCTGTTGTCGCAATAACAATATCACAGTTCTCCATAAGCTCTTCTAACGAATCCGCTACTTTTCCACCGTAGCTGACTAAGCGCTCATTCGCTTCAGGAGACTTATCAGCTCCTATCACCTGTTTGACACCGTAAGCCATGAACATTCTGCAAGTAGCGATACCGGCTGCTCCTAAGCCAATCTGCCCTACTTTTGCTTCTTTCAAATTCACACCTGTGCTGCGACAAGCTGAGATAGCTGCTGCTAGCGTCACAACTGCTGTTCCGTGTTGATCATCATGCATAACTGGAATATCGAGCTCTTCTTTTAAACGTTCTTCAATTTCAAAGCAGTGAGGCGACCCTATATCTTCTAGTAAAATACCGCCAAATCCCGGTGAAATATTTTTAACCGTTTGAATGATTTCTTCCGGCTCATTTACATTCAACAAAATGGGGATAGCGTTTACATTGGCAAGTTGATCAAATAACGCAGCTTTTCCTTCCATAACGGGCATTCCTGCAACTGGACCAATATTTCCTAATCCTAGTATAGCGGTACCATCCGTTACAATCGCAACCGTGTTTCCAATGCTCGTATAAATTTTAGCTTTGTCGGGCTGTTCTTGAATAGCACGGCAAACGTTTGCTACACCTGGTGTATACACTCTTCTTAAGTCAGCAATCGACTCAATTTTCATTTTGCTTTTCATTTGAATTTTACCGCCTTCATGCGCGTGAAGAACTTCATCTGATACTGTATGTAAAGTAATACCTTCTAAACTGCGAACCGCTTCAAGCAATTCCTCAAGCTGGTCTTCACTTTCTACTTGAACCGTAATGCTTCTCATGGTGTAGTTATGTCCTACTTTAACGGTTTCAACCTCGCCAATGTCTCCTCCAACATTTCCGATAGCTGTTGCTACTCTTCCTAAGTTTCCCGGTACGGTCGGCGTTTGTACCATTAATGTGCGTATTAAATTATTCAGCATATCCCCATATCCCCCTTGTCCTAATCCTGCAAGTACGTATGCTTACTAAATGAAGCGTTTAAAACAGTCAAATTTCTCATAAGTCCATGTTATCTACTTATCTTACAAGTAGATCTATACCTACTCTCTTTTCCATCAAAAGAAAAGCAATAGATAACGCTTTCAAACAGACGTTTCGCTTTGATTATAAGCAAAGTTTTTAGAATAATCAAGCGATGACATTGTGAAAATTCATAAATTATTAAGAAGGAATTTGTTCTTCATAAACAGAAAAGACTTATATAGAGAAGAAACAAAGGAGTGAAGCAATTGAAATCAATTTGTGTGTTTGCAGGATCAAGCGCTGGAATAAAAACAGAATATAAAGAGGCCGCCGTCTCGCTAGGACGCTACATGGCCCAGAAAAACTACCGGCTGATTTACGGAGGCTCACGAATGGGTCTGATGGGAGAAGTCGCAAATGAAATGCTTCAGCATGGAGGCGAAGTCATCGGTATTATGCCCCGCGGTTTGTTTAGCGGTGAAATTGTTCATACCGCGCTGACAGAACTCATCGAAGTAGAGAGCATGCATGAGCGAAAAGCAACTATGCACGAGCTAGCTGATGGTTATATTGCACTTCCTGGAGGTTTCGGGACATTTGAAGAATTGTTTGAAGCTCTTTGCTGGGCTCAAATTGGTATACATAAAAAACCAGTAGGGTTATTAAATGTGAACGGCTACTACAACCCGCTTATGCAAATGGTTCAGCATGCCGTAGATGAAGGGTTTTCTACGGATTCTGCTATTCGTCTAATCAACATTTCTGATACTCCCGAACAGCTTATCTCTTCAATGGACACCTACACGTCCCCTTCAGAGGGCCAAAAATGGAACACTGAACGCTAAAAAGCAAGCGCATAATTTGCGCTCGCTTTTCAAGCGTTATTAAAAGCAATTTCATATTTTTTTACGCCAAAAACAAAAGGGCTATCTATTGGCTTTAAAGACTGATTCTGAACTTTACGAAATTCCCCTTTTTTTAGTAATTTAGCAAAAGCAATTTTCCCTTCCATTCTTGCTAGCGGTGCTCCTAAGCAAAAATGGATGCCAAATCCAAAGCTTACGTGAGGATTCGTTTTACGATGCACTACAAAAGTGTTAGGGCGTTCAAACTTAGCTGAATCTCTATTTGCACTTGCTGCCCAGCTAATTACCTGCTGCCCTTTTTTAATCTTACACTCTCCAAGTTCTACATCTTCAGCAGCTATGCGTCCAATCGCTTGAATAGGAGGATAATAGCGAAGCGTTTCTTCCACCAGGTTCGGCACTAGCGATATGTCTTGACGAACTTCATTCTGCACGTCTACGTCTTCTGTCATATACCGGACTCCGTTCGTAATTAAGTTTGTTGTTGTTTCATTGCCTGCTACTAGCAATAAAATACAAAACCCCAGTACTTCCTCTTCTGTTAATTGCTCACCGTCAATTTCTGCTTCTAAAAGCAGCGAAATAAGATCTTCTTGTTTATTTTTCTGACGCTCGGCGATAATTTCTTTAAAATACCCTTGCAAAAAAATCACGCCTTCATTACGCTTTTGCATCATTTTCGCAAAAGCTTCGTCTGAATTATTTTCAGCACCGCTCACTAAGTCATCGGAGTACTTTTTAAACAGTGCTCGGTCTTGTATTGGTACTCCCAGTAGCTCTGCTATTACAATAATCGGCAGTGGTCCAGCCAAGTCTTCTACTATATCAAACTTTTTTTTGCTGCTTACTTCATCTAATAAATAATCTGCAATCTCTTCAATATGACCCTCCAAGTGCTGAATAGCTCTTGGCGTAAAAGCTTTATTCACTAAGTTTCGTAATTTTGTGTGTTTTGGAGGATCCATCATTAAGATACTTTCTTGACGTTCTTCCATTGCTCGTTTGGATGAAAAAAGCGACGGGTTTTTTAAAATATACTTTACTGTTTCATAATCAAATACATCCCAGCAGTTTCGGCTTTCATCGTAACGAATAGGTGCCTCCTGACGCAGACTGTTATAAATATCAAATGGGTAAAGCTGCTGTTCAACGGATTTAATTTCTTGCATAGGAATTAAGTTAGCATAACGATTTTCTCTTTTCACTGCTTTTGGGTTCATTTCGTCTTCCTTCTTTCGTTTAAAAGTAAAACTCGGTAAGGTTTTAATCGACTATAGATAAAAGAATTTTTTTCCATCTTTTATCTTTTGATAAGCCTATCACAAGGGTTTTGCACTTTCAACGGACATAGACAGAAAATTTTGTCAATTATACCGAAGACTTATTTTATTCAAGGTCTAAATAAGTGATTTTTTCCCATTTTTTTAGTTCATTTATCTTGTTTCATAATAATCATAGAGATGGTTACACTACAAGTAAGTACGTAAGAAAGTAGGGATCTCATGTGATAGATGCCCTTATGTGGGGTGGTGTCTCAGGCTCAGCTGTATTAATCGGCGCTATTATAGCTACCTTTGTACCTTTAAAAAAACAGTTGACTGCTTATATTATGGCTTTTGGCACAGGCGTTTTGTTAGGAGCTGCTGCCTATGAGCTTATTCAAGATTCGGTAAAAGAAGCGGGGATTATTGCTGCTTCTTCAGGCTTCTTAACTGGCGCAGGACTTTTTACTATTCTTGACATGTCCTTAGCTAAAAAAGGCGCTCACAAAAGAAAACGTTCTAACCACCTTGCTCCCGCTAGCTCGGGACTAGCCATCTTTATAGGTACCATTATGGATGCTATACCTGAGTCACTTATGATTGGCGCAAGTCTGATTGAACAGCACCACGTTAGCTGGCTGCTTGTTGTATCTATTTTTATAAGCAATATACCCGAAGGAATCTCCGGGACAAGCGGACTACTAAAAAGTCAATACAACCAAAAGAAAATTTTTTCATTATGGCTTTCCGTTTTTTTTATATCAGCTCTTTGCTCTTGGATTGGATACCTATTTCTTCAAGACGCTACCCCAAACATGATGGGTTTTATTGCCTCATTCGCCGGTGGAGGAATTATTGCAATGGCGGCTTCTACGATGTTGCCGGAAGCTTTTGAAGAAGGTGGTCCTGTGATCGGTTTTATTGCTTCATTAGGGTTATTAACTTCTATTATTTTGGATTATATGTCTTTTTAATGAATAAACTTATATTTTTTATGAAACAAAAAATATAGGTCTTTCGTCTTTACAAATAGATATAAATAAAAGGAGTTACAATGATGAAAAAAATATATGCTTCTCTTACAATTTGCTCTGTACTCACTTGCCTATCAGGATGTGCCTATGCGCCTCATAATAATCTTTCTGCTGAAAGAGTCTCTGCTTCTTCTATTCACCATACTTCTTTAAAACATGAGACTTCAATAGAGAAAATTACAAATAAACTTCCGGGACATGTTTATTTGAAAGGTATAACCTTTCAAAATGCGCAAAAACCTTACTACTTAGCAATTAACTACGCTGCAACAAATAATCAGCATACGTTTGAAAAAAGCTGGACGTCTGTTAAAACCAAACGCACACTTTTACATAACGCAACCATTTTACTTTCTGCCGTACAAAGTATTGACAGCGTTCACTTTACTATTAATACGACCGTTCCTCAGACCATCACGATTACTCGAAAAGAGTTAACCGACTTCTACGGAATAGATCTGCGGAATTATAGTGACGTGAATCAAGTATGGAAAACAAAATACGAAGGGCAACAAGAAAAAATTGATCAGTTTTTTGATGTACATCCTATTACAGAAATGCAATAAAAGCGGCCCGTGGCCGCTTTTTAAAGGTATTTTTTCATAAACACCTGCTCAAGTTTGATTCCTTCAGCTGTATATAAATCTTGAAAGCCAAATGATTTTAATATTTTCACAAGTAAGCTATTCCTTTTTGCAGGTATATTATATGTATTGTAAGCAATTGGTCCATACATATTAAAAATGGATATCAATAAAAAGTTCAGAACTTCCTCTTGATTTGAGATATGTTCCTTAACGCCTCCTTGATAAAAAGTAACGGAATTTACGATGCCTATGGAAGAAAAATTCTTTTGAAACAATAGATAGCCAACTTCTTCGTTTCTTTCATTTAACGCAATAAACGATTCTCCATCTTGAATACAGTCAAATTGATTTTTCCACGGAACATCATATGTATAAAAAGATAGGTTCTGAATATCTTTTGCAGCCTTTCGCTTTAGCAAATACGTAAACGGATTCTTCTTTTTAGATAAAGGAGCGTGAAAACTACCTCTATGCTTTAGAAATAAAAGCGTATCTACAATCTCATATCCGTATTTCTGATAAAGGTGAATGGCTTTTTCATTCACTTTAAATGCTTCCAGACTGGCTTCCGCTACTCCTTGCTGTTGATATCTCTCCAGTGTGGCTTTTAGCAAAGCTTCACCAATCCCCATTTTTCGGTAAGGGAATGCTACGCTTGTACCTCCATTCCAAGCATGTTTTTTTCCTTTGAACTTTTTTATTCCATTTAACATAATTCCAGCTGGTGCTTCATTATAAAAAGCGACAAAAGAATGGTCCACAGACAGCTGATCCAAACCAAACCTATAAGTGAATTGATCTAGTGACAGCTCAATCGGAAGATAATAATCTTCAAAACCCTTATTGAATGCTTGTAGTGCATCAGAAAAAGAACACTGGCTTAGAGGCTTAATTATAATCACGGGACATTCCTTCCTTTTTTAAAAATATAATAAGCTAAAAAATCATTATAAGAAAACATCATCAATAACATTCTGAATTTTTGTGGTTTTTAAAAGAAAAGAAAGAGACATATCCTTTAATCATCCTGCCTCTTCCTTTTCTTTTAACACTCTATTCTATTGTCTTTTAACCTCTACATCCGAAGCTTTCACAAACGCATAGCGGTGATTAAAATAAATTTGATAATATTCGTCATTTCCAACAATCATTTTGTGATCGTTTGGATTTGTTGTAAAAGTGGGTGCATAGTAATAGTCACTCCTTACTTTTTCTACCCCCACGTACACCTGCTCCGGAGAGATTGTATACTGAAGTGGGATCATATCTTTAACCGGTATATCAGAAGGATAGGCTGAAGCTTCCGGAAAAGCTCCTCCGTACACTTGAATGCTTTCTTTTCCTGCTTTTGGCGTTAATAATATGCCTGTACCTTTACTTGTATTTTTATTATGGGGATTATAAAACCACGCTTTTTGTCCTCCGTACCAAATCGCTGTCCATTCTCCTTTCGTCTCAGCCACTGCATACGTTTGTCCAGTTACAGCTTTGCTTCCCCAGTCTAACGTTTGTTTCGTTCCTGGTCCTGAAGCTGCAGGCTCATTCAGTAGCGGTGAATCATGGCGAGGAGCTTGATGCAAATACACAAAGTTGGCCGGCTGCTTTGGTGCATCTGATACTTCTGGCTGATTGTTTTTAAAGACGGGATTAATTGTAACGGCTAGTTTGTTTGTATGCTGGCTCTCGACTGGGCTTCCTACTAAATCCATATAGTGCCCCCAATCCCAAAACGGCCCTGGATCTGAATGCATACCTGATTGAGCCTTAGGAGACAAGCCCGGCACCTCATCATGACCAATAATATGAGCTCGATCTAACGGAATATTATATTCTTTGGCAAGGTGGCGTACGAGTCTTGCCGAAGAACGGTACATTTCTTCTGTAAACCACGTGGATCCTTCAAGCGCAAACCCTTCATGCTCGATTCCGATACTGTGCGTATTAAAATACCAGTTTCCTGCATGCCATGCTACATCTTTGTTATCAATCATCTGTGCGATGTGGCCATCACTTGAACGGATTACATAGTTTGCAGCTGCTCTATTAGGGTTAGCAAACAAATCAATCGTTCCATCATAACTTACTTCTGTATCATGAATAACAATATAACGAACATCTGATTTTTGACGATTTGCAATATCATAGTTTCCGTAATCTGAAGGACTTTCGCTAAATTTCCCGTAAAAAGCAGGGATGTATTCACATTTTAAAGATGCCGGACAATCCGCTTTATTCGTATTGGAATTTTCAGCACGAGGAATCGACATATCTATATTTTGAGGGGGAATTTTAAGATGCTGTCCGTCTGATGTTGTATGCTCTGCTCCTTTTTCCAACGTTTCATATACATCATCGGCAAATATTTGAGCATTTTCTTTATCCTGAGAAGAACTGTAAGCGGCGACTGCATCGTACCATTTCTTCTCAGTGGACGGTACGTTTCCATTTTTGTCTTTTGCGATAAAAGCTAGTACAGCAGCGCCACCGCGAATATTTTGCACAGGATCTTTTTTTAATCTTTCTTTATCTGACTTAAGCAGCTTAGCAGCTAAGGAGAGCGTTTGCTGTTTGTCATATGCTGCTGGTTTTGAAGGTGCAGTTCCGTTTCCTTTTCCATCTTCTACAAACGGGGTGTCTGTTAAATGCATAAGACCGTATCCCCCGGCTGCACTAGGTTTTCCATTATGACTTTCCCAGCGCGACTTGTTGTAGGAAATTGCTTTTAAAAGCGAAGCTGGCACATCAAATTCTTTAGATGCTTGTGCAAATGCTAGCTCCAAAGAATCCGACTGATTCTCTGCAGCCAAAGCGACTACAGGCGCTTCTAGCGTATGAATAGACGTATAAGCTGTACACATAACCCCGGCCGCAAGCATGGCTACCCCTACCTTATTTAGTTTTAATCGTTTTTTTAGTTTCAAACGTATTCCTCCCCCGTAAAGTATGTAAATGAGGTCAATAAAGACATAATATGACTTTACCTCGTTCTCAACCATTTCGTCTTCTTTCTTTCTATTCCCTTGAGACAATAGTCTAGAAGATTCGACAGAGTTACTAGGAGGAAAGATGTGGTACGAGGAAAAAATGATAAAAATCATCCCTCTTCTTTAAAGCTGCGCTCTCAAAAATGGTTGAGTACAACGGCGGTACATTCATCCCTTTTACTGCCTTTTTATTAAAGCAGCAATATTGTAGATAATTACATTCCTTCTATAATTCAACTATTACTAAACCAAATTTCTTAATTTACCAGTTTTTTAACAGACTGTACGTTCGACATTTTAGTAACTTTTCACCATAGTTAACCATGGAAAAGGTTGCTATTATTAAAGACAAGAGAATGTTTACATATGATTGAACGCAGCAAGAACTGCTCTTGAAAGGAGATACCTTATGAGAGGACACAGCATTCCAGCAATTAAGTTGAATGAAGAAGAAAAAGAAAAATTAGAGGAACTTATTGAACACTATAATCTAAAACGAACGTCTCTCATTCGAAAATTTATTATGGATGGAAAAGTTAAACCGCCTTTAATCGGCAAAGAAGCAGGTGTGGAACTATTGGTTAACCTGCGGAAAATTGAGTCTGAACTAAGCCGGCTAAGCAATAATATGCATCAAATTGCAAAGTACTTACATAAACCAAAAGATAAGCAAAACCATTCACAGAATCTTGAAGAAATCCTATTAGAAATGATGAAAAAACAAAAACATGTACAAGAAGATGTAGAGACTATTTCAGAGCAGCTTAGCGATCATTTATACGTTAAATAGAGAAAAAACGCTCTTTTCATTTCAGAAAAGAGCGTTTTTTATAAAGAAGTAGGGATTTAAATGCTTTTTTTCATGCCGCACTTTGCGCATGTACGGATAAAAATAAAGTCTTTTACTAAGCTTTTAAATTTCACATGTCCACAGTTATCGCATCTGCCTGCAACTTTATCCGGAAACTCCTCATATACATATACTTTTGTTAAATCAATCGCTTCTTGTTGCTCTTCCATTTCCATCACACCTTTATGCATCTTTACGATTCAGCTCTTTATATTCTATCAAAAATAAGTAAAATTACTAGGGTGAAAGCTTCAAAAAACAAGCAGGTTTTTTCACTATTTTTTTATCCGTTCAGCTTTGTACCACCATTTTTCTCTATCTAAAAATGCTTTTACATTCAGTATTTTTTTATCGTGAAGTGTAATGATGGCTACCGCAGCTCCTTCTTTGGAAAAGGTTACGGCTGTTTCTAATTTTTCTTTTGTCACAAACACTTTTAATGTTTTCATATTCTCTTTTGTTAATTCCTCAGTTGTGATGGTTTCTCCTTCAATGATTGTATCTTTTTTTCCAATAAAATGTTGTCCATCAATCACCCAGGCTGCACGCGTTTCACCATAAACTTGAAAGAGGGTATTCTTTTTTAAATAACCTGTTCTCTCTGACATATTTGCATACTTATACGTCTCCGTATCCTCGGTTGTTTTTATCCATAAAGGTTTATATAAAAAAGTAGGCTTCGGAAAACTTTCCTCGTCAGAATCTCCCGCAGGATTTGTAGATTTAGGCTCCAAGTTTAAAAACTGCGCAATCCCTTTTGCGTATGCCACCCCCATATCTTTTAGAAATTGAGGATTTTTTAAGAGCTTTGCATCGTGTTCTGTATCAATAAACCCCATTTCAGTTAGTACAGATGGCATATATGAACGCCTTAACACACTATGATTAGCCAATTTCCTGCCTCGGTTAGAGTGATTGTATTTAGTGAGAACAAATTTCACATGATCGTGAATATCGTTTCGTAACACAATGGTTTGGTTATTTATATTTTTGCTATAAATAAAATCTTCATATCCCGTTTCGCCGCCTGAATTTATATGAATAGATAAGTATACATCAGCACCCCACGCATTGGCTTTGTTGACCCGTTCATTTAATGACAAAAACACATCGGTTGTACGCGTTGTACAAAGAGAAAATCCTTGATAGTGAGTAGAAAGAAAAGAGATGATGTACTGTTGAACAGCTAACACTAAGTCTTTTTCATATAACCCGCTGGCTACAGCCCCTAGATCTGCTCCTCCGTGACCTGCATCTAAATAAATTTTTTTCATATAACCTGTCTCCTCCTTATCCGTAGCATATGCATGAATAAGCGAAGATGTTTGTTATACAAAACTACTTTTATGTATAAAGCTTTTTGCTATGGCTCATTTAGAAGTCTTTACAACTGATTTACCATAGCTGGTAACATCAAAATATGTATTTGATCCATCGTCTTCATTGATCACAACATCTAAGTCATGAAAATAACGATGAAGTTCTTTTAACAGTGCTTGATCTTTAGTCTGCTCTAGCTGTCCAGCGAGCTTCTCCATATGCTGAAAGTCTTTCTTTAAAACAGAATCTTTTACTTTAATCGTGCCAATCGTATTTTTAATGGCTGCTGCTTCTTCTTGTACGGCAGGCCAGTCTGGGTGCTCAATGGCACTCCACCCCGTCAAATCATTTAGTACGTCATGATGTTCAGCTATAAAATCTTTTGCCTGCTGATCGCTGCTTTCCAGCTTATCAACTTTTTGTTGATTCACTTTAATGGCACTTGCCTTTATACTTTGCTGTGATAAAAAAGGAATTTTTCCGTTTTGGTACAATATCCATCCTGTCGCTCCTCCCCCGACTAAAATAACGGATAAAGATATCGAAATGATCATACGCTTCTTCTTACTTTTATGTCTTTTTTCCATTTGACTCCTTTCCGGGTATTCAAAACCCTTTAGGCCTTATGAACTGAAACGAATAACCTACAAAAAGAATTTTACCATATTTTAATATTAAAAATATTAAAAAAGGTCGAGACATAACTAAATTAATTCAATCTAAAGACGAGCAAATGGGATACATGAGCTCATATGGATGGCTTGTTACACGGCCGTTGATTTCCATGCAAGACTTCGCTTTCCGCGGGCGGCCGATGAGCCTCCTCGTCGCTTTTGCTCCTGCGGGGTCTCATCTGTTCCGCTTTTCCAGGAGTCTTCGCCTTGCCCTCCAATCAACTGCTAAAGGGAACTAAACAGATGAAACCTGCGTTTACCATAACAAAAAAACGAACTATTAATCAAAAGATTTCGATTAATAGTTCGTTTTTCACTTCAGCTAAAATACTTTTTTCCCGGTATCTTTGAATCTACTTCAGTTAACTTTCACCTGTGTGTGGCGATTTTTCGGAACATTCAAATCCAAGTGACTTCTTAATGTATTCCCTTCGTATTCTGTACGATACAAGCCTCTTTCTTGCAGTATCGGTACGACGTGTTCAACAAAGTCATCTAAGCCATGCGGAACGCTTGAATGAATAATAAAGCCGTCAGCTCCTTTTTCTTCGAACCACTGTTCCATCAAATTAGCGATATGCTCTGGCGTCCCAATAAATTGTGTTTTAGGTGTAGCAATTCGCAGCGCTGCTTCTCGCAGTGTCCACTTATATTTTTTGGCGTTTTCTTTAATTTTGTCGGTTGTACTGCGGAAACTATTACTTCCTATATCTCCTAAGTCAGGAAATGGATCATCTAACGGAAACTGTGAAAAATCAAAATGATCGAAAAAGCGTCCTAAGTAGTTTAGCGCATGTTCAATTGTCACCAATTGAGAAAGTTCTTCATATTTTCTTTCGGCTTCTTCATTTGTACTACCAATGATAGGACCAATTCCCGGGAAAATTAAAAGTTCGTTTTCATTGCGTCCTTGCGCTACGGCTCTTGATTTTACATCTTGGTAAAAAGCTTTTGCTTCTTCTAAATTGTCTTGTCCCGTAAACACTGCGTCAGCCGTTTTCGCTGCTAAATCTTTGCCGCTTTCAGAAGAGCCTGCTTGAAACACTACGGGCTGACCCTGAACTGAGCGGCCAATGTTTAACGGGCCTTCTACAGAAAAAAATTCCCCTTTGTGATGCAAGCGGTGCAGCTTTTTCTCCTCAAAAAATTGTCCGGTTTCTTTATTTCGAATAAATGCATCATCTTCCCAAGAATCCCATAATCCCTTTGTTACTTCTAGAAACTCTTCAGCTATTCTATAGCGTTTATCATGGGTGGGGTGCTCTTTTCCATAGTTAAGCGCAGATCCTTCTAATGGAGATGTTACAACATTCCATCCCGCTCGGCCGCTGCTAATATGATCAAGTGAAGCAAATTGTCTAGCCACCGTAAACGGCTCGCTATACGAAGTCGATAGAGTGCCGACTAAACCAATATGAGAAGTGACAGAAGCAAGTGCTGATAGAATAGTAAGAGGTTCAAAACGATTCAAAAAATGCGGAAGCGATTTTTCATTGATATATAATCCATCGGCAATGAACACTAAATCAAATTTTCCTTCTTCCGCTTTTTGAGCCTGCTGCTTGTAAAAACCGAAATTAACGCTGGCATCTGACAAAATTTCAGGGTGTCTCCATGCCCCCATGTTTCCTCCTACTCCATGAATAATAGCCCCTAGCTTTAATTGTCTTTGATGTGTCATATTACCATTCTCCTTTTTCATATCCATTCATAAATTCTCGTAATTGATTAGTCAAACCGCCTGCTCCAAAGCGAAGGACTCCTTTTTTTTCTGTCTTTCTTTCATTTCCTTCCTGTGCAAATTGCAAAAAAGCGATAATGTGAACTCTTCTAGGGTGAATATTTACAATTCCTTCGTCATAAAACCATTGATCAATTGTATTGTAAATCCCTTTATTGACTCTGAATTGACTGTGGCACCAATTAAAAAACTGTAGATCAGGAAGATTTAAATACCGCGCTTGCCCTAGCTTTGAAGCTGTATGTTCACTAGATACATAGCCCATATGTTGAAATCTTTGCTTAACTTGTAGCGTATCGGCTTTAATTTGATGTTTTAAAAACTCAATAGAAGGGAACTTTTTTTCCCCTCGCACCCGAAAGATTACGTCGCATTGAACTGTCTCTCCATAAATAACGTCGTTAAAATCTAAAATATGAACCTCAAATGTTTTAGATAGTTCCGATCCAAATGTCGGTTTAACCCCTACATTCATAACTCCTATATGTTCAAGTCCCCGCAGATGAACGAGGACACCATACACGCCATTTTTTAATTCCTCATGCTGAGTATCTATATTAGCTGTTGGAAATCCCAAATGTCTTCCTTGCTGCCTTCCAGGTACAACCTGACCTTTTATAAAAAGGTTTTTGCTTGTTTTAGCTTTTAATGCTCCTCTATTCACTACGTTCACCCTTCTTCCCTTAAGTCTAGTAAAAAATAAAAGGTTCTTTACACAATGTCACGCATTGTGCAAAGAACCTCTAGTGATCTAGTCGGTTTGTTTAATTTGATGATTTTATCATATACTTATTATTCCTATGAGTCAAGTGGGTTTTAGATTAAAGTATTAGATTGTTTTTTCATAAATATAAGAGTAAGGAGAATGCGTTGGGTTAATACGCTTGAGAAATTGCTTTGTTCGTTCTTCTTTTGGATTTGAAAATATGTCTTCAGGATGACCTTGTTCGACAATCTTTCCTCCGTCCATAAATACAACGTGATTAGAGACTTCACGGGCGAAACTCATTTCGTGCGTAACAATAATCATCGTAATTCCTTCTTCAGCAATTTTACGAATAACAGACAGTACTTCACCCACCAGTTCAGGGTCCAAAGCAGACGTCGGCTCATCAAATAAAATGACTTCAGGATTTAAAGCAAGCGCTCTAGCAATGCCCACTCGCTGCTGTTGACCTCCTGATAACTGACTTGGATAAGCATTTGCTTTTTCAGCAAGCCCAACTTTTTCAAGGACGTCTAAACTGCGTTGTTTCGCTTCTTCCTTTGGCAGCTTTTGAACAATAACTAGCCCCTCCATAATATTTTCAATAACGGTTTTGTGTTTGAACAAATTGTATTGCTGAAAAACCATCGTTGTTTTTTGTCGAAGAGTTAAAATGTCTTTGCGGTTTGGCTTTTGGCACTGAATCGTAAATTGATCAATCGAAACTTCTCCTTCATCTGCTTTTTCTAAGAAATTAATGCAGCGTAAAAACGTAGTCTTTCCAGAACCACTCGGTCCTAAAATGGTCACAACATCGCCTTTTTTAACAATTAAATCAATACCGTCCAATACTGTATTATGACCAAATGTTTTTTTTATATTTGTTAGTGTAATCATACAACCCCTCCTCGATTATAAACAGTTAATTTTCGTTCAAGCAGCGCTGTTATTCCTTCTATTAACATCGTCAGCATCCAATAAATAAGAGCAGCAGCAATATAAGCTTCTAAAAACTTGAGGTTATTCGAAGCTACGATATTAGCAGCACCGTTTAGCTCTTTTTGCGATACGATGAATGCGATAGAAGACGTATGCAAAAAGCCGATGAAGATATTACATAAATTCGGTAAAGACAAAGCAAACGCCTGTGGAAAAACAATTCGTTTCATCGATTGAAAACGATTCATTCCAATGGAATACGCAGCCTCAATTTGTCCTTTTTCTACAGCTAACAAACCAGAGCGAATAATCTCTGACATATAAGCTCCCGCTGTAAAAGACAAAGCGATTAATACAAATACGACAATAGGAATGCTGTTTGCATTGAAGCCCCATCCATAGTAACTCGATAGTTTATTAATAAATAGCGGGAACCCTAGGTAAATAACCATAATATGAAGAATAGCAGGCGTTCCTCGGAAAAATGATACGTATACGTTGGCAATTGGCGTTATTATTTTCACTGAATTGATTCTCACAGCCGCAACAGCAATACCAATAAGCAACCCGCCTAGTAACGGACCGATGGTAATAAGGAGCGTTAAAGGTAATGCCTTTAAAATTTCTACAAATGCTGTCCATATAAACGGTACGTCAATAATCATGTTTACACCTCTTTTAGTAAGCTCGTTTTATACATGAACAGGCTGATCATGTTTTTGCAGCTTCTGTTCTGATTTCACAAAAAATTTCTCTAATATCATCGCCACAAAATAATAAATAATGGCAAGTGCAATATATACCTCCACTGCATGAGCCGTTGCAGCGATAATGGTATCTCCTCTTCCCATCATATCCATCACACCAATGGTAAAGGCTAAAGACGTATCTTTTAAGGACCCAATCACAAGATTTCCAAAGTTAGGAAAGGCTACAACGAGAGCTTGCGGCAGCACAATTCGAGTGAACGTTTGTTTTCCGGTCATTCCTATACTATAAGCTGCTTCAGTTTGCCCTTTATCTACACTATTAATGGCACCGCGCATCATTTCAGAAAAAGACGCCGCCGTGCTCAGTGAATACGTGATAATAACAAATACGAGCGGAGCCATTCTAGAAACGTCAATATGAATCAATTGTAAAAGGGCAGGTATCCCGTAAAAAACTAAAAATAATTGAATTAAAATAGGCGTCCCCCTCATAAAAGAAATATAAACTGCTGCTATTTGACTTAACACAGGTACTTTATAAATACGAGGCAGGGCAATAAACAATCCCAAGGTACTGCCAATCACAAGTGAAGCAACCAAAATCCAAATTGTAATATGCAAATAAGATAATAATTGAGGAATAGAGGTGAAAATCAGCTCTATATCAAATGCTTTTCCCATCTTTTTCTCTCCTTTGTTTCCCTCTACAGGTAGCGAAAGGACCCAAGTTTAAGGCTTGGGTCACAGTAAGTGCTTTAGTTATTTCCAGCTGCTTTTGTATAATCTTCTCCCAGCCATTTTTTACTTAATTTTGTCAATGTTCCGTCTTCTTTTATTTCTTTTAACGCTTTATCAACATCTTTTTGTAAACCTGTTTCATTTTTGCGAAGCATAAAATATACTTTTGAATTTGAAATAGCAGGCCCTACAACTTTTTGCTCTGCGTCCGCTTGCTTATTGACAAAGTCAACTGCAAACGGCGTACTAATCGTGGCATCCGCACGCCCTGTTTTCAGCTGCGTTTTTGTATCATCAGATCCTTGGCCTGAATAGACGATATTAATTTTATTTCCATGTTCTTTGTTATACTTATCGATTAAGTTAGCAGAATTACTTGTTGCTCCTACAATTACCTTTTTACCACTCAAATCTTTAATTGATTTAATTGACGTATTTTTTTCGTTTACAACTACATGTAGCGGAAAAATATTATAAGGTTCTTTATTAAAAAGGAACTTTTGTTTTCTCTCTTCATTCACTTCCATCTGATGGGCTACTAAATCAATTTTGTTCGATTCTAAGCTCAAAAGTAAATTAGAAAAATCCATTGTCTTAAATTCAAACTTATAGTTTGGAAGACGTTTGTCTATTTCTTTAACAAGTTCTACGTCATACCCTGTTAGATTTCCTTTATCGTCAAGAAAGCAAATGTTCGGAAATTGCGTACCCGTTCCTACTATAATTTTTTGCACTTTGTCTTTGCTTGCGTTAGCTGCTGTTTCTTTATTGGGTGTTCCGCAAGCGGCTAATAATAAAAGAAGTGATAAAAAGATAGCTGTCAGCTTTAGTTTTTTCATGTGTTTTGTCCCTCACTATGTCTCAAAATAATTTATTGTTTTAATGAATTAATAAAATGGATGTCCCAGCTATTTAACTATTGGTGAATAGTCTTCAATCAATTTTTCTATTTGTTCATAATCTTTTTCAATTACTCCTTTAAACTGCCCCTCGTCTCCAATTTCAACGACCGGTACATGGCGAATACCGTATTTAATTTCAAGTAAATCCCGCAAATAATCTTTTCCCTCTACGTCGATACTTTCATATTGATATCCTTTCTCATGAAAATATGCTTTTAGTTCCTCGCAATGATGACAACCTTTTCGATTCCATAATAAAATCTTTGCTGACATGGTTTCTCCTCTTTTCTTTTAAATTATTAATTAGCTTTTTGTAACTCCTTGTGTTTTTCTAACTCATATCTTTCAGGATGTAAGATTTTCCTTAAGAATACGCCTTTTCCTTCTTCTCCTTGATCGACTTCAAAAAACCGTTCATACCCTTTCCTTTCATACATAGGAATCAACCACGGATGTCGATTAGAAGTAGCCAATGTAACGGCAGGTTCCCCCAATTGATCCCGAATAATTGTTTCTTCAACCCATGTTAAGAGTTTAGAACCTACTCCTTTCTTTTTAACCAAAGGATCTACCGCAAACCACCATAAGAAAGGCCAGTTCGTTATTTCTTTATACGTTCTTGCTGTAATCGTAGCTACGATTTTTTTATCACTTTCCAGCACGTAGCAGCGGCTGTTTTGAATGTTTTCTGTTACAAGTTCAATCGTTGCCGTTGCAGCGGGAAACTTAATTCCTAGCTTTCGAATCGGCTCGTATGCTCGAAGTGTTAAATCTAACAGTTCTTCAGCATCTTCTACGGTTGCTAATCGAAATAATTCACTCATTTTCTTCACCTCATTTTATAAATGTTTGAAGGGATAGATCGGCTCTATAAATCAGCTCATCCACAGCTTCCTTTAAACGACTTTTGGCATTCGCATTGTTGATTCCTGCAAAAGAGACGTATTCATGCAGCAGAAAAAGACTGCTGAGCCAATAAGGTCTACCTAAAAAAGATGCTAAAAGCTTTAAGTCATATTTAGCTTTTAGTAAAGAATTCACATTTTCACCAATAAGAATTGGCAGAAGTATTTTTTTATGCAATAAATCTTCTGGCAATATTTTTGTCAGCTGGTCAAAAGACTGTACGTATGTTTCATTCACGCCAGATAACAGAACGACAATACTTTTGGCTTGGTTCACTTTTGAACTAAATGCCTTTACTTCTTTCTGCGCTTTCTCTGTTAAAGCGTGTACATCATGATACGAGATAGCTTCTGCCCGCACTCCTTTTGAGGTTAAGCAAGCTTCTAGCTCACCTTTCACTGAGGCTATTTGTTGATAATTATGGGAGCTTCCGTTATATAAAATACATACATCGCTCACTTTTTCCCCCTCCTTTTTACAGCAAAAAGGCTCCTGGAGTTTACTCAGGAGCCTTTGGTAGACCAATCAGCTTTAACTGTTTCTTTGATAAAACCGGAGAATGAAGTGAAGTGTCTTTGAAACATACTCACTTAATTCTTATTTATCCAAGTTGTTTTATCGGCTTTTCTATTTGATGATTCAACTATATAGCCTCAAAATGGCAAAGTCAACTTATTTTTCAAAAAATATTTTTCTTTAAAAAAACTCTTTTCATCTGGAAAATCCTTTGCTAAAATTAATCCCAATTATTCTTACCTTTTTTATCAACTTTAAGGAGTGTTTTCAGTGAAATTAAGTATTTTAGATCAAAGCCCGCGTTATGAAGGTGAGCGTGCTGAAGATGCATTTCAGCATACTATTCAATTAGCTCAGCTAGCAGAAGAACTTGGCTACCATCGCTTTTGGGTAGCGGAGCATCATGACTCTGAACATGTTGTAGGATCATCACCTGAAGTGTTAATTTCTCACCTGCTCGCTAAAACGCATCATATCCGTATTGGTTCAGGAGGTGTTATGCTTCAGCACTACAGCCCTTATAAAGTAGCAGAAAATTTTAACGTTTTAGCCTCATTATCTCCAAATCGCATCGATCTTGGAATCGGTAGAGCACCAGGAGGACTACCTCATTCTACTCAAGCCTTACAACAAAACTCTCAGACCACTAAGTCCTTAACAGACAAACTGATAGAACTTAAACAATACTTAAACGATACGCTGCCGGAAGATCACCCTCTTTACGGTTTAAAAGCCTATCCAAAACCGGAAAAATCAGCAGATATGTTTTTACTGGGAGCAAGTGCTTCAAGCGCAGAAGTTGCGGCTTCATTAAACCTTCCATATGTATTTGCTCAATTCATTAATGGGGAGCAAAAAGTACTAGAAGAAGCGATTTCTGCCTATAATCAGCACGTTTCATCTCACGCTCGCTCGCTTGTCGTTGCGCTTTCCGTCATCGTAGCGGATACCGTAGAAGAAGCAAAAACATTAGCATCCAGCACAAAAATATTTAAAGTATACTTACAAAATGGTAAGTCCGTTACATTAGGCTCCAAAGAAAAAGCTGAAGAATTTGGTCAACAGTCCAAAGAAAGCTATCGAATTGAAGAGAAAGAAGCAAACGTTATATACGGTACAAAAGAAACCGTTCGTCAAAAGCTCCAAGCTTTGAAACAGGCGTTTTCTATTGATGAATTTATCATACTTACTGCTATTCAAAATTTCGAACAAAAAAAGCGATCTTACACGCTCTTAAAAGAAGCATTCAGTGAAGGAGATGCCCAGAAAACTAATCACACTCTAGCTGCTTACTAATCCAGAAGCTGGGACAAAAGAATTTTAGTCGAAGTAAAATACGAACTAACAATCAAAATTTTCGATTATTAGTTCGTGTTTTTTATTGTTAAAATGAACGTAGCTTTCATGTGTTTAGTTGCTTCTAGCTGGTGATTGGAGAGCAAGGCGAAGTCTCCTGCGGGAAAAGCGGAACAGATGAGACCCCGCAGGAGCGTATGCGACGAGGAGGCTCATCGGTCGCCCGCGGAAAGCGAAGTCTTGCACGGAAATCAACAGCGGTGTAACAAGTCATCCATACTAGATCATTTATCCCATTTGTTCGTCTATAGATTCGAGTGATTTAGTTATGTCTCAATTTCTTTGTTTCATCTACTTACAAGGAGTTCAAACAAAGTATACGCATGCTTCTTTTTTTCAAAAAATCATTAAATTGAATCAAACGTTTTTTTATAGTACCATATGAAGATATGAGTCTAGTAGAAGAAGGGAATTTACAAATATGCCTTACAAAATGATTGTTTTAGATTTGGATGATACACTATTATGCGATGATCACACTATTTCTCCGCGCACAAAAGAAGCATTAATGAAGGCGCAAGAATCGGGAGTAAAAGTTGTACTTGCTTCTGGCCGACCAACTTACGGAATGGTTCACATCGCCAAAGAACTAGAATTAGAAAAGTACGGAAGCTTTATTTTATCGTTTAACGGAGCGAAAATTATTAATTGCTTAACAAATGAAGAGCTATTTAGCAGCACATTATCTCCGAGAACCGTTGCACGTCTCGACGATATTAGCCGCGAAGAAGGCGTTTTAATTCATACGTACGTTGGAGATGAAATTATAACCGAAGTAGAAAATAAATTTACGGATATTGAAAGTGACATTACAGGTCTGCCGATCCGTGTTGTTTCATCTTTTACTGATGCCGTTACAGAACCTGTTGTAAAAGTACTCATGCTTGCAGAACCGGAAATGCTGGTTCACGTTGAAAAGAAACTTCAAAAGCAGCTTCAAGGAGAGCTAAGCGTAATGCGCTCTAAACCATACTTCCTTGAATTTACAGAAGAAGGCGTCACAAAAGGGACAAGTCTCCACTTATTAATTCAACAGCTTGGCATTACACGCGATGAAGTGATTGCCATTGGCGACAGTTATAATGATCTTGCCATGATTGAATTTGCTGGACTTGGCGTAGCAATGGGAAATGCTCCTGAAGATATTAAAGAAAAAGCCAACCACGTAACAGATACAAACATGAACGACGGTGTGGCAAAAGTTGTGGAAGAATTTATCTTAAAACCTGTTAGCGTTTCATAAGACAAAAAAAGCAGCTCGTACGAACCGAGCTGCTTTTTTGTTTTGATTTTATACTCCTAAAAGTTTCATAAGAAGCGTAGCTAAAATAACAGTGGAAGCGCCTCCAAGTCTTGTTGCTACTTGAGCAAATGGCATAAGTGACATACGATTGGAAGCTGATAAAATCGCTACGTCTCCCGTACCTCCTAAACCGCTGTGACAGCCGGTTACAATTGCAGCATCCACTGGATGCATTTTCATCATTTTACCTACAAAATAACCCGTTGCTACCATAGCAATAACAACTGCTGCACATACGACTACATAACCTGGTGTAACAATTTTCACTACATCTTCAAGAGGAATATACAAAATCCCTAGCCCTACCATTAACGGCCATGTTAAGCTCGTAGAAATGAATTTGTACATATGATAAGCACCTTGCTCCATTTTAGCAGGCATTACTTGTAAACATTTTACTAGCGTTGCCGCTACGATCATTAAAACTGGACCTGGAATTCCTAAAAACTTATGTGCTAAGCCTCCGAAAATAAAGAAACTACATGCAATTAAAAGACCTGCGCCCATTAACGAGAAATCCACTGGTTTCTTGATATTTGTATCTTCTGAGATGCCATCTCCGCCTTTTGTCTTCACAAGAACTCCATTACCTGTTAATTCTGGCTTTTTCTCTCCTAGACGTTTCATTAAGCCAGCACATACGATAGCAACGATGTTTCCAATAACAGCAGCTGGAATCATTTGCGACACAAAAGATTCTGCTGAACTACCTAAAATTTGAGAATAAGCAAGTGAAAGCGGTAAAATACCTTCACCAATCCCTCCTCCAATAATTGGTACAACAATATAGAAAAATGTATGTTTTGCTCCGTAACCAAATAACATCCCAACAGCTACGCCTGCAGCTACAGCGGCTAGCGTACCTAATACAAGCGGTACGAACATACGTGTAAAGCCTTGAATTAAAACTTTGCGGTTCATACCAAGGATACTTCCGGCTACTAAACAAGAAATATAAAGGTATAAAAAGTTTGATGTCTTCATCAAAGTTGTTACCGCTTCCATAGATGCGGGATTTAAAACATTATAAAAAACTAATACGGAAGGTACAAGCAGTGATAAAATAGCTGGTCCGCCAATATCTTTTAAAATCGGAATTTTTAATCCTAAATCACCAAGCAGCATTCCCATCACCATAATAATCGCAAATCCGCCAATCATATCTGGAGGAAGCTCGTTGTAAACGGCCGCGCCATATACAATTAATGCAAGTAAAATGTATAGCGGCAGAGGAATAACTCCCACTTTAATATTGTTGATTCGGTTCCAAAAACCCTTATTTTCAGGCTGTGAATCTTGAGTAAACGTTTCCAATTTACGTGCTGTATTCATCTCATAACCCCCTGTGGTTCTAATATAGAGAATCATACACAAGTTTTAAAAAACTATATACGTTATGTAACTTAAGAATTCTTTTTGTAACTAAAAAAAGCACAGCTTCTTTTTTCAGAAGCTGTGCTTTTTCTATCTAAAAATTAAGCATTTACTGTTTCTAAAGCTTTAATTTCTTTGTATGTTGGTTCCCACATTGCTGCTTTTACTGCCGCTTTAACATCTGTTGGAACTTCTTTTGCAACGCCATCTTTAATTGCTGCGTTAGCAACCGCTAAAGCAACGTTATATGATACTTCACGTAATTCTTCTACGCGTGGTAGCAATGAAGCACCTGGTTTGCTGCTGTCTACCATTTGGGCTACAGCGTGTGCACATGCTGCAAACATGCTGTCTGTAATAACTTCTGCTTTTACCACGATTGATCCAAGACCAAGACCTGGGAAAACAAAAGCATTATTAGATTGACCAATTTCATATTCCACACCATCGTAGTTAACTGGTTCAAACGGACTTCCAGTCGCTACAAGCGCTTTTCCTTCTGTCCAATTTAATAGGTTTTCAGGAGTAGCTTCCGCAAGCGGAGTTGGATTTGACATCGGTAAAATAGCTGGGCGTTCTACATGCTTAGCCATTTCTTTTACGATTTCTTCTGAGAATGCGCCTGCTACGCCAGAAGTACCAATTAAGATTGTCGGCTTAACTTGTCTGACAACTTCTAAAAGAGAAATTTTGTCTTCTTCACGGTTCCAGTCTTTTACTTCTTCTGCTTTTCGTGCATAAGGAGTTTGGAAACCTAATAAGTCGTCCATGTCATCTGTTAAAAGGCCTCGGAAATCAACTGCCCAGAAGTTTTTGTATGCTTCTTCTTCTGTAATACCGTCTAATACCATTGCGTCACGAACTTGATCTGCAATACCGATACCTGCTGTACCCGGTCCAAAGATTAAAACGCGGTGGTCACGAAGTGGCATTTTAGACACTTGAACTGCTGAGAAAATAGCGGCAAGCGTTACAGCACCTGTTCCTTGGATATCATCATTAAACGTTAGAATTTCTTTTCCGTACTTGTTAATAATGTTACGAGCATTTACATTACCGAAATCTTCCCAGTGTAACAGTGCATTAGGGAATATTTCAAGAGATTTTGAAATGAATTGATCTACGAAATTATCATAGCGCTCACCACGGATACGTTCATGGCGGTTTCCTATATATAGAGGATCATTTAATAATTTTTCGTTGTTTGTTCCTACATCAAGAACAACTGGAAGTACTCTGCTTGGATCGATTCCTGCTGCAGCTGTGTATACGGCTAATTTACCGATAGCAATATTAATACCACCAACGCCCCAGTCACCAATTCCTAAAATACTTTCTGAATCTGTAATAACCATTAAATCAATGTCTTCACTATTTGCATCGATATTTTTAAGAGCTTCTTCAATGCCTTCTACATTATCGATTGACAAGTATACGCCACCCGGACGGCGATATTCATGGCTGTATTCTTGGATTGCTTGTCCAACTGTTGGTGTATAAACAACTGGAAGCATTTCTTTTAAGTGATCTTGCAATAAACGATAGAATAATACAGCATTACGGTTCTGTAAATCGTTTAAATACACATTCTTACCAAGGTTATCTGCCTGAGCTAAAAATTGCTCATATGCACGTTTTGCCTGCTCATCTAAAGTTAAAGTCATTGGAGGAAGTAAACCTTCTAATCCTAACGTTTTACGCTCTTCTTTTGTAAAAGCTACTCCTTTGTTTAACATTGGAGCTCCTAAAATTTCTTTCCCACGTAAAGTCGTTTCAATTGTTTCATTATCTGCAAAAAATACGTTGCGCATACGACTATCTTCCTTTCTGTAGACTTGTATGACAAGCATACAAGTTGGTTAGATTTAAGTAATTAATACCTTATATGGATATTACTCATATTATTCAAATGTCCGTTAACTTTTTATGAATAGCTTGCTAATTCATTTGACAATAGTATATTTTATGCCTATCTATTTCTGCTGTCAACTATTTTAATAGAGCAATTTTTTAGTTATAAAGAGGTAGAAATTTCTGAATTTAATATCTTTTATCAATTTTCTTTTTATATAGGACTAAGAACCCTCTTTATTCTATTCATCTCTTTTTGAAAGCCAAAATAATCCTTTAATATGGAAAAAATGTTTAATTATAAAAAATTTATTTTGAAATAATTTTAGTTTACCTATAAAAGAATATTTTTTATTTTTTTGTCTATGCTGATTAGTGAATTACTATGAATATTTTTTCCTTTCTATCTATACATATAAACTACATAGTTCTTTTTTATAATAATGGAGGTTATTGTATGTTAAAACCAGATACAGCTATTATTTTTGGATTTCTTATCGAAGAAGCGGCCAGTCGATTAGACGATCAAGAGATTAAAGAAATTGCGGCTAAAGAGCTAGAAAATGGAGAATTGGTATTTGAAGAAGCCAGTTATTTTTATAAACGCTTTTTTATCCCTGCTTCCTCTGAATTAAGACAAGCTCTTCGCCGAGAGGTCTTATCGCTTCATTTAACATTAAATCAAATCAAAAATGCTCATGGCAACGGATCCATGTCTAAGATTGCTCATATGCATCAAATTATTGCAGAAACTGAAAAATCAACAAACGAACTTAACAGACTTTTAAATCTTGCGTTCTATGAGGGTGAGGACGATCAGACCTACGCCTCCTTCATGAATATTTTTTCAAATAAATCATAAAAAAACCGTCCTTAAGGACGGTTTTTCTTATTGAACACCTTTCATTAAACGCTGAATTTTTGGCGAAATCATTAGCACAATTACACCTAAAATGACCGACACTCCGCCCAATGCAGCAAAATAAACAACTTGCGAAATGTTTTCATAGTATTGAACAAGCTGAGCATTGATTGCCTGCGCCGCTGCGCTTGTTAAGAACCATAAACTCATCGTTTGAGCAGAAAACGCTGCAGGTGCTAGTTTTGTTGTAGTTGATAACCCTACTGGTGATAAACAAAGCTCTCCAACTACAACTAAGAAGAAGCTTAACACTAACCAAAGCGGGCTCGCTAACGTTTCATTTCCATGAATACTAGCTGGAATAACCATGACAAGGAAAGAAAGCCCTGCAAATAATAGTCCTAATGAAAACTTCTTTGGTGTAGAAGGCTGTCTGTTTCCTAATTTCACCCAAAGTGCTGCAAAAACTGGTGCAAATATAATAATGAATAACGGATTTAACGATTGGAACCAGCCAACTGGAATTTTAAAGCCGCCATACGTTAGCTGTGTATGATCTTTTGCATACGTTGCTAAAATTGTTGACCCCTGCTCTTGAATTGCCCAGAACATTACTCCAGAAATAAAAAGAGGGATATAAGCTAATACGCGTGAACGCTCATCAGCTGTTGTCTTGGGACTCTTATACATAACCACAAAGTAAATAATAGGAATAACAATCGCTAAAATACTTACAAATAAAATAACGCCTTCAACTGTTAAAATGCCCGCTAAAGAAGTCAGTACAATAAAGATTGCAAGTACAACTGCAACAAGTGCAATAGTACCAAATACTTTTTTGCGTTCTTCTGGTTTTAAAGGATTTGGTACTTGTCTACCTGCACGACCTAGAGTTTTGCCTCGTGTAGCCATAAATACAATTAGACCTAAAAGCATTCCTACTGCCGCGATTCCAAAACCTAAGTGATAATTATATTTTTCACCTACTGTTGAAACAACTAGCGGTGCGATAAATGCTCCTGCATTTACACCCATATAGAAGATACTAAATCCAGCATCTCGACGGTTATCCGTAGGACTGTACATATCACCAACAACGCTTGAAACGTTTGGTTTTAATAAACCTGTTCCAATGATAATCAGGAACATCGAAATAAACAGCGCTGTTACACCTGCTGGCAACGCAAGCACTAAATGCCCCAGCATAATAAATATACCACCGTAAAACACCGTATTAGACGTACCTAAAATGCGGTCTGCAATCCAACCGCCAATAATTCCAGACATATAAACAAGGGAACCATAAATAGAAAAGATCGCTAAAGCGGTTCCTTGTTCCATTCCTAATCCACCGTTTGCAATTGTATCGTACATGTACAATACAAGTAGCGCACGCATTCCATAGTATGAAAAACGCTCCCAGAATTCTGTAAAGAACAAGGTAAATAACCCTTTAGGATGTCCGAAGAATCCTTTTTGAGGAACTGTTTCATACACTTTTTCTCTCTCTACCGACATATTCCTTAACCTCTCTTTCAACCGTAAACCACCATAGACAAAACTGTCAAAAAATTATGATGATATAAAAAAATAGAAACAAGAAAATTTTATTCTTATAAAATGATTCTGTCAATATCAGAATTTTACAATGAGTGCATAAAATACGGTTTTCCATTATAAAATTGCACCTATAAAAAGCTTTAAATCAAGATTTCTTTTCTTAAAATATCTTTTTGGGAATTTTTTTATACAAAACCCTTGATTACAAAGCATCTGATTATCTACTTTTCATACAATCAGATAATATTTTTCTTTTTGGGAATTTTTTCTCTATATTAAAAAAGAAATTTTATTATTTTTTCATTATGCTTCCCTCAACCGAAAATATACTTTTTCAGAATAATAAAAGCTTCTTTAAAAATGTCTCTTTTGTTATAGTAGATACTCTTTTTTCGTCTATGTAGCACCTTTAATATAAGTCATCCTCATTTTTTTATGTAAAAAAAGAGATAAAAGGTTTATTTTTTACCTCTTTTTGCACTGTACTTACAACTTTACGTATTCACCGTTTACCATTTGTCCTTTGTGAAGAGGAAACACACCTTCTTCTTTATTGTATACAATCGTTCCTCTATTAATGGTAGTTAAAATAACGCTATTAAATACCGTTCCTTCATATATACTGTGCTTATGTTTGAAAACCATTCCTTCTTTTGTCACTTTTTCAGTTTGATCCAGATCAACGATAACCAAATCCGCATCGGATCCTAGCAAAATGCTCCCTTTTTTAGGATATAAACCGAATCGTTTAGCAGGATTGGTTGATACAAGCTTTGAAATGTGAGAAAGAGAAATCCCTCTAGTGATGGCTCCCTCACTAATCATTGCTTGCAAAGAGTATTGACCGCCTGATATTCCACCCCAAACTTTAAATAAATCATTCTGATGAGCTGTTTTTAACTCAATCGGGCAAGGAGAATGATCCGAAGAAATCATATCTACTTCCTCTGATTGAATACAAGCCCATAATTTTTCTTTTTGACTCCTGCTGCGAAGAGGAGGTGCACACTTAGCCGTTACGCCAATTTCTTCAAAGTCTTCCTCTGTAAAAAGTAAATAATGCGGACAAGTTTCCAGCGTAACGTTCATTCCATTCTTCTTTGCTTCCGTAATAAGCTGCACTGCTTCATAGCTGCTAATGTGTACAAAGTGAAGCGGACATCCCGTTTCTTCACCGTACTCAAGCGCTTGCTTTACTGCGTTTACTTCTGCTACAACAGGTCGCGTTTCCAAATAATCTTTAATAGCAGTTTGCTTTTGCTTCTGTTTAGCCTCTTCAAGCTGCTGTATTAAGTCATTTCTTTCAGCATGCAGGGCAAGCACTTTATTTAGTTTTGCAATCTCTTTCATTCCTTCGTATAATGTGAGGTCATCTGAGAAATCAAATTCAGAACCGGCTTCTGACATAAATGCTTTAAAACCTATTACACCCGAATGAGCCATTTTGGCTAATTCTTCTTTATTACCAGGAACCAACCCTCCCCATAGACCATAATCTACTACTGACTTTTGATCAGCCAGCTTTTTCTTTTCCCACAGCGCTGCTTCTGTTACGGTAGGAGGAACGCCGTTTAAAGGCATATCAAAATACGTAGTGCAGCCTCCTGCGGCCATAGATGCTGAACCGTAATCAAACCCTTCCCAATGGCCTCGGCTCGGTTCATCAAAATGCACGTGAATATCAATCATTCCAGGCAGAACATATTTGCCTTTAGCATCTACGTATTTTTTTGCTGGTATGCTAACACCTTGCGCTATTTCTGCAATCTTTCCTTTTTTAATACCTATATCCGCTTTTACTATTTCGTCTTCTAATACGACCGAACCATCCCGAATAATTAAATCGTACATGTTATCAAACTCTCCTTTACTTAATTACTTCATCTTTTTATTAAACGAAGTAGTCTGCTATTGTTCTATCATGCACTGTTTCCTTTAAAAAGTCTTTATCCTTGTAAAGAAACCTGCCACATAGACTGGTTATTACGCTAGTAAATATAACTGAATTATCTGATTTTCACACTCGCCATTTTGTCTAAACTTTTCTTTTTCATTTGGTCACTTTCACTAACTAAAAAGAGATTGAGACATAACCAAATCAATGGACGAACAAATTGGATAAATGGGCAAGTATAGATCGCTTGTGACACTGCTGTTGATTTCCGTGCAAGCCTTCGCTTTCTGCGGGGTCTCACCTATTTCGCTTTTCCCGCAAGAGTCTTCTCCTTGCCCTCCAATCAACAGCTAGAAGCAACTACATACGTGAAACCTACGTTCACCCTAACCATAAAAAAATCCGAACGAGTTTGATTCCCCATCAAGAATCAAACTCGTTCGGATCTTCCTTCAACTAATTTTGTCACAGCCTCTTTTAACTCTTTTTCACTTTTTGTGACATTGGCAACCTTACTGTAAATGTACTTCCTTTTTCTTGTTCACTTTCTACGTCAATTTTTCCTTTATGTGTTTCTACAATCCATTTAGCGATTGCTAGGCCAAGCCCATGACCTCCCATTTGACGGGATCGGGATTTATCAGCACGATAAAAGCGGTCAAAGATTCGATCCTTTTCGTCGGGATGAATTCCAACCCCTGTATCACGTACTTTTAATATACATTCACTCCCATGCTGAACCACTTGAATGTTTACACTTCCATGAGGAGTCGTATATTTAATAGCATTGTCTAACAAAATGTAAATCAGCTGAGTTAGACGCTCTTGATCTCCAGTTACCACTAATTTTTCCGGCGTATCCAGCTGCAAATCAATATGTTTAGAAATCGCTAGGGTTTCAACGGATTCCATTACCTTTTGCACCGCATCTGTAATATCAAAGGGCATCATTGCTTTTTCTACTTTATTAGAGTCTGAGCGTGCAAGCGTAAGCAAATCACTGACGAGACTCGTCATCCGCTTCACTTCAGCTTTCATATTATTGATTAATTTTTTAGAAAAAGGATCTTCTGTTACTTCCTCCTGCATTTCTAAAGCGTTGATAGAAGAAAGCATAACGCTAAGCGGCGTTCTTAACTCATGGGATGCATCCGCCACAAACTCTTTTTGCTTTTGGAAAGCTGTTTCAATTGGGACCATGGCACGTTTTGACATTAAGCGGCTGATATAAATGGCTACTCCTACAAACAGTACGGTAAGGCTCAGCATAATAATAAGGAGCCACTTTAACAGCTGATAAAGAAATGAAACGTCTTTTCCAATATAAAGCATCCCTAAAAATTGACCTTTATAAAAAATAGGTTCACCCGCCATCATCAAATCAATATCTATTTTGCCTTCCCCGTTTTGCCCTTTTACTCCTTCAATGTGTTCAAAGCTAGGACGCGGGGCTTTTATTCGTTCTTTCCTCACTTCATTTTCAATAGGGATCCACCCATCAATTAAATCTAATAAGTTAGAGCGAAGCCGCTCGCTCGCTTCGTTTCCCATAATAAGGTCCCCTTCAGGACTGATTACATAATAAAAAAACTGATCTTCACCGGCTACGACAATGTTTTTGTACTCTTCTTTTGACTGTTGATCCGAGCTGTTTATCGCTTGTTTAATTAAGATGCTTTGGACAATTCGAGACTCTTGTTTTAACATGCTATTTAAGTTTTGCTGCTGACTGTTGGATACAACCACATATACCAATGCATAAACAATAAATACGAATAAAAGCAGAAACAGCATTAGTAATGCGCTGTATCGGAATGTTAAACGATTTTGCGTCTGGCTGAATAAATCTTGCTTTACTTTTTGTTTTACTTTCTGTTTAGCCCTCGTAAGAAGTTTAGCTTTCAATTTTGTAGCCTACTCCGCGAATGCTTTGAATAAGATCCTGTTTGTTGAATTTCTCTAGTTTTTTTCGCAAAAGTTTAACCGTCGCATCAATCGTTTTAATCGAAACATCTGATTCATATCCCCATACCCGGTCTAAAATAATATCTCGAGAAAGAACTTGTCCTTTGTTTTTCACTAAAAAATCTAGCAGTTGAAATTCACGAGGACTTAATTGAATAAACTCCTTGTCAAACTGCACGGTTTGACTTGCTCTTTTTAATATCATGCTGGCAATCTCTACTTCTTCTTCTAAAATTGGCGCATAATTACGGCGAGACAAAGCGCGAAGCCTTGCAAGCAGCTCGTCAATTTCAAATGGCTTAATAACGTAATCATCCGCTCCCGCATCTAAGCCTTGTATACGATCTTGAACTGCATCTTTTGCTGTTAACATAAGAATAGCTCCGGCGTATCCTTCTTTTCTTAGACGTTTACATACATCGATTCCGTCTCCATTGGGCATCATCCAGTCAAGAATTAACACATCATAGTGCGCTTCAGATGCATAATCATATGCATCATTCCCTTCTGTCACCCATTCGACGTTATAGCCTCCTTTTTTCTTCAGCATATAACTAACTAATTCACCTAGCTGCAAATCATCTTCTGCTAGCAGTACATTCATTCTGCGTAACTCCTTCCTTCACCCGATACATTTCCCTGCATCCTTTTGTTTACTTTATTATACAAAAAGAATCAGCAGAAACAAGCTGCCTCTACTGATCTCTCTTCATTTTAATTTTCCCTACCTGTATTAAGAATGGGCGCGAACTGCTGTTCAGCAGTTCGCTTCTTTTGTACTTTTATGAATGACTAACGATTTGATTTGAATATGAAGGATTTGATCCATTAACAGTTTCTGTGACCTTTACAACACGCCGGCATATCTCAGCTCGTACACCTCTGTGCTTCAATTGTTCGACGATTTTTTCTAATTTGCTATAAGACGCTGTTTGTTTCATATCCATCCCCTCATTTCGTTAAGGTATTATTTATGAATCAAGTTTGTTTGTAATATCGTACTTTTTCTTTAGCTTTTGTAACCATGTTGGATACTCTGTTTGGTATTTTTGATCAAGCAGCGTTTGCTTAATTTTTGCTTTGCTGTTTTCATATGTTGCTTTTTGCGCTTCTTTTTTGCCCGTTACTTTAATAATGTGATAACCGTATTCTGTTTTAACAGGATCACTCACTTCATTTACTTTCATTGAAAATGCTTTGTTGGCAAATGCTTCGACCATATCGCCTTTTTTGAAGTATCCAAGATTTCCGCCATCTGATTTAGAAGCTGTATCTGTTGAATACTCTTTTGCTAGCTTCGCAAAATCTTCTCCTTTATCAAGCTTTGCCTTTACTTCTTTCGCTGTTTTTTCGTCTGCTACTAAGATATGACTAGCTTTTACCTGTGCTTCTGTAGCTAGTGAATCTTTATTTTCATTAAAGTACGATTTGATTTCACTATCTTTAATATTAATAGTCGACTCGACCATTTTTTTTGCTTCGATATTTGTCTTTAAGTCTTTTTTCAGCTCTGACAATTTTACACCGCTGGATGTTAATGCTTGATTTAATGCATCTTCTCCCCCATACTGACTTTTAAGGTTTTCCAATTCAGCATTAATTTCTTTATCGGTTACTTTAATATTTTGTTTAGCTGCTTCTTTTGAAATGACTTTTTGTTCAATCAGTGAATCAAGGACGCTTGATCCTCCTTGGGCAAGAAGAGCTTCGTACAGTTGATCTTTTGTGATTTTTTCATCACCAACGGTAGCAACCACCTTTGATTTATTCATTGCTACGGCACCAATAGCTACTGCAGCAATAATGACAACAGCTGCAATAATCATAATTATTTTGTTTTTAGACATCATTAAACTCCTTTTCCATTTCTCATTACTTACCTAAACTTAAACTTTTGCGCGTTGGTAACGGTTTAAGCTCAATTAAAGGCCTTGCAATCGTAGATACGTATTTACTCGACAACAACCACGCCACTCCACAAGCTCCAATCAGAAGAATGCTGTATCCTTGTACACTTTCTATCCAGTCTCCAAAAGAAGATAAGCGAATATATTTAATTAGAAATCCATGTAGCAAATACACATAAAAGGTTTGAGCACCTCGAGATGTAAAAGACATCGTCTGTGTAGGGATCAAAGCTAGAAAGGAAACCGTCATTGCTAAGCTGATGCTATAAAATAGTGTACGAATGATCATTCCCTCTACTTGATTTACACCTAAGGAGGCATAAGATTTTGAACCAAATAGCCACTCCTTCTCAAAATCCGGTGCTATATACTGGATCCACAGAGCAATAATCAGCAATGTGCCTCCAGCTACTTTCTTACAAGAAACAGACGTCAACTTTTTAAAATGTTCTTTTTTCATATAAAACCCTGCTAAGAAGAAGGGAAAGAATACAAATGTTCTAGAAAGACTTAACGTTGTTTCCAGCGGCTCACATAAGCCAATCATAATTCCTAAAACTGCCGCGACGGCTAAAGGATATTTGATCTTTGTAAAAATGAACAGCATTGCATTCCAACAAAATAAACTTAGTAAAAACCACAGTGACCAAGCTGGCTGAAACACTGAAACTTCGAATGACGATTCATCATACAGTTTATAATCATATACCGCATAGATAAGTTGAAAGATAATATAGGGAAACAATACTTTCTTCGCCATCTTCCACATATATCCTTTCTTTCGGTATCCCTTTGCAAAATATCCGCTTATTAAAATAAACGCTGGCATATGAAAAGTGTAAATAAATATGTAGAGCGTTCGTAACCACTGTTCATCATTGATGAAGGGAGTTAACAAATGGCCAAACACTACTAATACAATTAAGATGAATTTTACGTTATCAAAATACGCATCCCGCTTAGCCATTTGACTTCCTCCTTTCTTTTGCGTTCTATGGATTTGTACGACGTGCTGCTGCGAATATCTTTTCTTTACATTCCTTACTATACATAGTGAAAATGAAAAAACAGTGAAAACCTTTCGTTTTTCTATTTTTAAGTAGGGCGACGCTAAATAAGTTTGACAAATGGCGCCTCTTTCTCTACTATATAGATACGCACCCTATCCAATTCAATTTCGCTTGTTGCGGGACACTTAACCAGTACGGATGGATAGGGTGTTTTTGTATGCAAAAAAAGCAGAAGACCTAGGTCTTCTGCTTTTTATTTTGCTATAGGCTGACTTTCGTTTTTTCTGTTTCCTTTTTTATTTTTCAAATAATAAAACAAGTAACAAAAAAGGACAAATGGGATACCGCAGTATAATGCGATACGCTGACTCTCATCAAAAGCCAGTCCTACACAAGCAGCAAAGCATAAAACAAACGCTAAGATAGGTACAATAGGATATAAAGGAGCTTTGTAAACAAGCTTCGATACATCATTCCCTTCTTTAATATAGCGTCTTCTGAACATAAAGTGAGAAGCCGCAATAGCCATCCATACAGCTACAACCGCAAATCCAGAAATAGAAACTAATACTAAGTAAACAGTTGTTGGTGCAACTACGCTTGACAGCAAGGACAGACATGCCACTCCCATGCTGATAAGTAACGAATTAAATGGAACTCCTTTAGACGTTACTTTCCCTAACCAAGTGCTGACCATTTTTTGATCAGATAATGACCATAGCATTCTCGAACATGCATATAATCCTGCATTAGCGTTTGATAATAAAGCTGTTAAAATAACCAAGTTCATAATATCTGCTGCGTAAGGAATACCTATTTGATCAAATACCGTCACAAAAGGACTTTCTAACACTCCTGCTTGTTTCCATGAAATCAACCCAGATAGGACAAACATGGCGCCAATAAAGAAGAAGAACGTACGCCAAATGATATTTTTAATTGCTCGAGGTATGTTCTTTTCCGGATCCTCTGTTTCCCCCGCCGTAATACCAATTAATTCTGTTCCCGAAAAAGCAAAGCTAACGGAAACCATCGTAATTAATACAGGCATAAGTCCATTTGGAAATAAACCGCCTTCTCCTGTAAAATGAGAAAGCATCGGCGCTTTTTCATGACCGCTAAGAGGAATGAATCCAAACATCGCTGCTGCGCCTAAAATAATAAATACAATAATCGTTAATACTTTAATACTTGAAAACCAAAATTCTGTTTCGCCGAAAAAACGTACAGATGTTGCATTTAAACCAAATAATAAAAGGGCAAACAGCGCGCTCCATATCCAAACCGAAACGTCAGGAAACCATCTTTGCATAAGCAACCCAGACGCTGTAAACTCCGATCCGACAGATACCACCCAAGTCAGCCAGTAGAGCCAGCCAACCGCAAAACCAGTTCCCGGCCCTATAAACTTTGTAGCGTATACTTGAAATGATCCTGACACAGGCATTGCTACGCTTAGTTCCCCTAGACATATCATGACTAAATACATAATTAATCCACCGATTAAATAAGCAAGGAGTGTTCCCCCAGGACCTGCTGCATTAATTGTGTAGCCTGAGTTAAGAAACAACCCCGTACCGATAACACCGCCAAGGGAAATCATAAATAAATGACGGCTTTTCATTTTTCTTTGTAACTGATTCATAGATGTTGTATTCTCCCCCATTGTGTTCCTCCTTTTATAGTAAACCTATCTAAAAACTCGGTTTATTTACATATTCTTTATAGTCTCTTCTCTGCAGGAGTAGGCTCTATTTCTTCGATATGTATAAATTTTGTATATTGTATACAATATACACTTCTTAAATCTTTTTACGAT
This sequence comes from Priestia megaterium, assembly GCF_023824195.1. Lineage (NCBI taxonomy): Bacteria > Bacillati > Bacillota > Bacilli > Caryophanales > Bacillaceae > Priestia > Priestia megaterium. The sequence goes on along the minus strand of NZ_CP085442.1, from coordinate 2,148,167 downwards.
TATATCATTTTTCAGATTTTTTACAACAATGAATAGTAAAAAATATTTCAATAATTCTATTTTTTATATTCTAACTAAGATTAAATGAAGTGATATGATATGATTATTTTTATACCTGTACGTTCTTTCTTGCTATTTTTATACTCTTTCATCACCATGACATGAAGAGAAAGAACAGCTGATGCGATATTTATTTTAGGGGGAAACAATGAACAAGGGGCCTATGATTTATCATTCATTAAAAGATCATGTATATAACTACATAGCAAGTCAAATTCAAGACGGTACACTGCTGCCTAACGACAAAATAAATGAAGCCAGTATTTGTTCTCAGCTGAATGTCAGCCGAACGCCTGTAAGAGAAGCGCTTATTAAATTGGCTTCAGACAACCTATTAGAATACAGACCGCGCAGAGGGTTTACTGTAAAGGAAATTGATACACCAAAAAAACTAGAAGTATTTGAAATCGTCGGTGCTTTAGATGGTCTGGCAGCTGCCCTGTCGATTGATCACTTAACTGAAGAAGATTTTACGAAGATGGATGAGCTTATTAAAAAAATCGATGTTTCGATTGAATTAGAAAATTATCAGGATTATCAAAAATATCAAACGTATTTTCATCGAGTATATTTGAACCGATGCGATAATGTGACCTTAAAAGAACAGCTTATGTCTTTACAAGACGGATTCATCAGACAAACGTACTTTAGCGATGACAATAAAGAGCTATACGCCATTTTACATGTGATGAATGAACATCACCGACATATTCTGAAACTTCTGAAGCAGAAAAAAAAGACGGATGTTCAGCTTTACCTTCAAAATGTTCACTGGAAAATCGAATATCCAGAAATGATTTGATCAAAAAGAGCTCGAGACATAACTAAATCAATTCAATCTAAAGGCGATCAAATTGTACCAATAAAAAAATCCGAACGAAGTTGATTCTCCATCAAGAATCTCAATTCATCGTTCGGATTTTCCTTCAACTAAAATACTCTTGTTCCAGCCTCTTTTATTTCGCTATAGAAGAACGTTGTTTTTCTTCGGTTACGTACCAAATGAATTTCCCTGTATATCCGTAAATAATCGCCAAAATAATAGAGACAAAGCTGAGCCACATAAACGGCAGATAAGCGAATGTAGAAATCCCAAGCGTTGTAGCTAGAAATACACCGTTGTCCGTCCACGGAACCATCCCTGAAGTTAAGGTTCCCCCTACTTCTGAGTTACGGGCAAGCACCAGACGCTGTATTCTTAACTTGTCATAACTTTTCTCCATAATTTTCGGTGTTAAAATCAATGAAACATACATCGCACAACCAAATATATTTCCTAATAACCCAACGAAAATAGTAGAAGCCGTAACGTTTCCTGAATTGACAAGAATTTTTTCAAATTTAGATAGCAGGACTTCTAAGACGCCCAGCTCATCTAATAAACCGCCAAATCCTAGACCGAAAATAATCACAATAATAGAGTCAACCATGCTTAAAATCCCGCCTCGGTTTAACAGCTCACTTAAAAATGTATTATCGGTATTAATTTTAAATCCTTCATAAGCGGTATTAAATGCGCTCGCCACATCCATATGTTGAAAGACAACTGCCCATATAATTCCTAACAATGAACCAATTGCAATTGCTGGAAGAGAAGGTTTCTTTAATGCTAAAAGGACAATGACAGCCAAAGCAGGAATCAGCATCCACCCGCTGATATGGAATGTATCCAACAGCGAAGACTTTAATTCTTCTACACGTCCAGCATCAAAATCTTTACCTCCATACATAAATCCTGTTACGGTAAATAGTACTGCCGTAATGAGGTAAGCAGGAATATCTAAAACTAACATTGCTTTTACGTGATCAATAACATTCACTCGAGCCATTGACGCAGATAAAATGGTACTGTCAGAAAGAGGAGAAAGTTTGTCTCCAAAATAAGCTCCTGAAATCACGGCTCCTGCTACTAAAGGAAGCGGCATACCTAGCCCCTGTCCAATTCCCATCATCGCAATTCCAGCTGTGCCAACCGTTCCCCAAGATGTTCCTGTTGAAATCGAGGTAATAGAGCAAATGATAAGTGTAGCAAGTAAAAAGAATGTTGGATTAATAAACTCTAATCCAAAATAAATAAGAGAAGGAACAACTCCTCCGGCAATCCATGTTCCAATTAACGTACCGACGGCTAATAAAATTAAAATAGCTTCTAAGCCGTTTGATATTCCTCTTGTAATGGCCCCTTGCAGCTGATTATACGTATACCCAAGTCGTACTCCTAATGCCATAACAATAAACCATGAAATAAATAAAGCGAGCTGAATAGGTAAATCAAAAACAGTTGCAAATGAAATAACAACAGCTAAAAATAAAGCAAGCACAATCATTATTTCCCACATAGATGGTAAACGGGTTGTGTTCAAACTAGCTCCTCCTAAACTGGTATGTAGATTCTGGAATGTGGTATCGTTTAAGAGCAAAACGTCCTTATTTTTTAATTGTTCCTTTTACTGCTCCAACGTATGTATTTCTATGAGTACTTAAACAATAAACTGCATCTTTTTAAGAACATAAAATAAGGATACTCGCGTAAACAATATGCCATTTTTCTTTTATCCAGTGGTCATAATACCACAAGAGTGTGCTTTCTTACAAGACTAGTTATAAAGCGCTTTCTGTTTGTTTATACATTTTAATATATAAATATATTTTCATTTATTTTATTCAACGAAAAGAGGAAAGTAACATGAAAGAATATGCAACGTTTGCGGGAGGATGCTTTTGGTGCATGGTCGCTCCTTTTGATCAGCTTACAGGAATCAGCAGTATCCGCTCGGGCTACGCTAAAGATGAACAAATTACTTCTGAAACTAAACAGGAAAGCGAATACGTAGAAGCAGTACAAATTGTATGGGATCCTTCTCAAATTAAGTTTGAAGAGCTGCTTAACCTGTATTGGCAGCAAATTGACCCTACGGATTCCGGCGGACAGTTTTCAGACCGCGGACCGTCGTATCGAGCCATTATTTTTTATCATAACGAAAAACAAAAAGAAGCGGCTTTCGACTCTAAAAGAAAGCTAGCCCAAAGCGGGCGCTTTAAGCGTCCTATCGTCACACCTATTTTACCTTTTTCTTCTTTTTACGAAGCAGAAGAGCAGCAGCAGGATTATTATCGAAAAAACGCATTTCACTATAAATTATACAAAGAAGGCTCGGGGCGAACTGATTTTCTGACGCAGCATTGGCCAAAGGACCGCTCTTACATCAAAAAGGTCCTAACGCCTATGCAATACTTTGTTACGCAGGAAAGCGGAACCGAACCTCCTTTTACAAATTTATATTGGAATAACAAAAAACAAGGAATTTACGTTGATCTTCTAACGGGAGAAGCACTGTTTAAAACGTCAGATCAGCTCCCTTCCCATACAGGGTGGCCGGTTTTTAAACGCCCTATTTTATACGGAAATATAAAAAAAGTTCCGATGCAGCATGAAACAGCACTAAAAAGCAAAGAAGGAAATAACTATTTGGGTTTACTATTAACCGAAGAAAACAGCGAATACTATCAAGTAAATTCCGCGGCTTTGCGCTTCATTCCAAAAGAGAAGCTTAAAGAAGAAGGGTATGAAGACTTTTTAATTTTGTTTTGATACTTATACTTTTTTAAAAGGATAAAAATAAGCCTTGACTTGATTTGCGTAGTGAACAATTAAATCGTGACTGTCCGTCGGGCGCAAAAAAGGCTGAGTAATAGAATCATCTCTTATTTCACACTCCCCTTTTTGCAGCTCCCAAGGATCATGATAAAGATCTCCTCTGTAGACATTTCCTTGATGAGTGGTAAATAAGCAGTAGCGCTCTGTAAGCCAATGAGCTAATTCTCCTTTTCTACTCCGATAGGACGGAGAAGTACCTCTATATGTAAGCTTTACTCGCTCTTTTTTTGAGTCTCTGTGTGTTCGAACTGACTGAAAAGAAATATGGTTCTGAGTTTTGTTGAATGTCATAGCAGCGTGGTAATAAGGCAAATGAAAAAACTGACGTGCAATCCATACCCCTAGTGGATTGCTTGCGTCTAAACTAAAAAAATAAACGCCTTTTTCCCCTTTATATGTAACATATGTACGCACATTTAGCTCATATAGCCGTGAAAAGATGGGAACTGCGGGCGTTCCTTTGAATCGAATGTCTGTCATCGTAAAAGGCACAAGTGCAATCCATCCTTGACCATCATAGGTGTCAGGCTCTAACTGACTAGGCAATAAAGAAGCCAAAAATGCCGGATCTACAGGCCAATGAATAAACAGTAAATCTTTCCAGGTTTGTTTCATTATCCAATTATTTTTCACTTCTTGGTCCCTCCTTTTTCTAGATGTTCTTTCCCATTAATTCAGCGGCTGCCGATTTCCCTGACAAATATGCGCTCTCTAACCGTGAGTGATTCGTCTCGTCTTCCCTTCTTAAAAAAGCATCTCCTGCCACCAGTAGCGACGGCATAATTTCAGCAAAGGGCTGATGAAGAACTTGTTCAACCTCTGCATAGCGCCATTTCTTTAACTGAATGCTTTTAATATGATTTGCACCTATCCATTCTTTTATTTCATTTTTTATCGCCCGCAGCAACTCATGTTCATGTTCATCAAAATGTTTTTCTGACCAGTCTTTATTCATATATATGCTAAGAACGGGCGTCTTTGATATTCCTTTTTGCTGATGATTAACGATTCTTTGGATTGTGCTAGATGGATTCGTGAGTTGACCATGATCACCATACAGCATCTCTGTGTAAAGCTCCACGATAGCAACCAAGCAGGGGCTAAATTTCAGTGTTTTAAGAACAGATTGGTCCGCTTGCAGCTTACTATTATTAAGTACCTCAATAACCTGAGGAGACGGAGGTGTAAGAATGATATCAGTCGCTTCAAAAACCTCATTTTCTTCTGTATACAGCTGATACCTTCCGTTTTGAAAATCAATGGTTTGAACTTTTCGATTCACGTATACGCGTAGATCTTCAGCTAAATATTTAGCTAGCGCATTCATGCCATTCATACTTTGATACCGAGGGTGATGGTCACCAAACCACTTCTTAACCTTTCTATCAGCTATCCATTTATTTACGTCTTGTTGAAATTCATCGGATCTCACTGTAAAAAATTGAGCTCCGTGATCTGCTTTTCCATCCCCTACTCTTCGGGTAGCCATTCGTCCCCCTACACTTTTACCCTTATCAAGAAGAAAGACCTCTATTCCTTCTTTTTGTAATTCAGCCGCTGCTGTAAGACCCGTCATTCCAGCACCTACTATTCCTACTCGTCTCATTTTTTCCTCCTTATTTAACTCATTTACTTACAGTATAAAAAAAGCGGAATGATTGAGCTAATTTAAACTGTCTTTTTCATTCACCTTTGCTCCTGCTTGTCTCAAAAAAATAGTCTACGATTCCTTTCAGCTGAGTATACTTGTTGTATACAAATATAATCTTTACCTGCTAGCACGTCTATAGATAGGAGGACTGTCACATGATGCTCTATGATATTAAGCACAAAGTATATTACGAAGTATTTAATACAGCTCGCCCTAAAATGAAGGACGCTCACCAAGGACGAAGCTGGGGATATGTTTATAAAAATCTCAATGGACAACCTACAAAGTTTTGGATTGACTTTACGCACGGACGTTTTATGTACTTTCAAGTTGAAGACAAGTGGTATCGCGTGCAATATTTGCAGTCCAATGATAAGAAAAAAACAGCGGATGTCTTTAAAGGCGCTCTCATTGACTTGATTTTAGATGGAATGGATCTCAAGTTAGTACGAGGAAACTTTGAAAAGAGAAGACTCTTAGCTTTATAACACATAGAAAACAGCCGTAAAAGCAGGACTGCTTTTACGGCTGTTTAATTGTACGAGGAGTAATCAATATTTCAACCCTTCTATTTTTCGCTTGCCCCTCTGCTGTATTGTTAGATGTCACCGGTTTGAACTCTCCAAATCCTTTTGCACTGAACATGCTTGGATTAAGCTTATCATTTTTTAAGATAACTTTCATAAAGTTAACTGCTCTCATCACGCTTAACTCCCAGTTGGATTCAAAACCAGCGTTGCGAATAGGTACGTTATCGGTGTGACCGCTAATAATAATATTACGAGGAGGATCAATCACCAAAAGCTCTGAAATATCATTTGCGATTTTTGTATCTTCACTCCGAACTTGTGCTCTTCCCGAATCAAACAATACATTGTCTCGAATGGAAATTAAGAGACCTTCCTCGGTTAGCGAAGTCTGTAATTGATTTGTTAAGTTTTTCTTTTGAATATACGCATTAATTTTAGATTGAATTTGCTGAAGCTCTTCTTGATCAGCTTCTCGAATGGTTTGCTCCTTTTGTTCGCTCGTTAACGATTGTGAAGAAGCAGGAGACTGATTGAGAGCTGTCTCCACTTCATTTGTTTTTTCCGTACTTTTAGCTGCAGGAGTATTTGAAGGCTGAACCACTTCTTCAGATTCCTGCAGAGATTGAAATTCCATCACGCCCGTTCCTCCAACGAACGCTTCATTAAATGCGCGAGAAAGGTTCTTAAATTTTTGCGCATCCACTGAGCTCATTGCAAACAATACAATGAATAAAGCAAGTAAAAGTGTAAGCAAATCTGAGTAAGGAAGCAGCCAGCTTTCGTCAACATGGTCCTCCTCGTGCTTTCGTTTTCTGCGTCTACTCATTTATGCCCACTTCACTTTCTTGAAGAAGCTTTTTACGTTCCGCTGTTGGCAAATAAGAAGCCAGCTTTTGCTCAATTACTTTTGGTGTTTCTCCTTCTAAGAGTGAAAGCACTCCTTCGATCATCATATACTTTACCTTTACCTCATGTTTCGATTTACGCTTTAGTTTATTTGCAAACGGATGCCATAGTACATACCCAGTAAAAATACCAAGAAGCGTAGCAACAAACGCCGCGCTGATCGCATGTCCTAGCGTATCTGTATCTTCCATGTTCCCAAGCGCAGCAATTAACCCTATAACAGCTCCAAGTACACCCAGAGTTGGAGCATATGTACCTGCTAAAGCGAAAATACTTGCACCCGTTTGATGTCTTTCTTCCATAGCATCAATTTCTTCAGACAACACGTCTCGTATATAATCCGCACTTTGACCATCAATAGCTAAATTCAAACCATTTTTTAAGAAAGGGTCATCTACATCAATAATTTGGGCTTCAAGTGATAGTAACCCTTCTTTTCGAACAACTTGTCCCCATTCAGAAAACATGGATACTAAATCAACGGGCTGCAGCATTTTTTGTTCTTTAAACAGGACACCAAACAGTTTTGGGACTCTCTTGATTTCATTTGAAGGAAATGCAATCACTACTGCTCCGACGGTTCCGACAATAATAATTAAAATAGCAGCCGGATTTCCTAACACAGATGGATTAACCCCTTTGAAAAACATACCTACAATAAGAGAGGCTATTCCTAAAATCAGTCCAATAAAAGATGTTTTATCCATATGTAATTCTCCTATCCTAAACTTCCTGTTCTTTCTTTTTGTGTATTTTATCCTCATCTTTTATTTCGACTATTTCATAGAATCTTTAAGCTTTTTATGAATCATATTTACAATTACAGCTTTTCTCTATTATAAAAACACTTTTTTCAACTTTTCATACAGAATATCTGAAGGTCCAGCTATAATCGCTACAATTTGATTTTCCACATAAATAGCAGCCGTCATCTTATTATCAATATCAGCTAAAATTGCAAACCCGACGTTAATGTTCAACTTTATTCACCTCTGTAACGTTCTTGTTTATTCAACATATAAAAAGAACAGTCTTACCATTTATTTTTCCGTGTTTTATTGACATTTGTAAATTTTATATTAAGATTATGTAAATGAGTTGACAAAATGGAGGTGATATCATGCTACTAGAAAAATACTGTAAAGACACTGATTTAATGATTATCCAGTTTACCATCGAACTAACAAAAGACATTCACGCTAAAATCTCCGCACGTACTTTATTTTATGAAGAACAGGTGATACGTTATGCTGAAAAAAGAATACGTTCTTTCTTACATCCTCTTTCCCTTAAACATACGCTAAAATTTGTCTATCAATCTGAAATACTACAAACCATTCTATTCAAATTAAAACCAACTTTTGAGCAGCAGCATGTACTGCGCTGTATCTCATCTTAAAAAGGAGTTCCCTTTAGCGGAAACTCCTTTTTGATTTGATTCTACGATATAGACGATATGCTTTTCTGATAACGTTTAAAAGCGGGTACGGCAAGCGGATATGATACTTATCAATAAACGGATAAAAGGTGTAATAAGCTTTTACAAGGTCTGTCCATTTTTTATCAATACCTTTCTTATAAAAGTCAGAAATATCCACCACATACCCTCTTCCATCTTTCATCATGACATTTTTGCCATGCACATCATACGGGTTTAAACCCTGGCTTCTTGCATAGTCCAAAGCTTTGTTCACATCTTTTATGACTTGTTCTGGAATCTTTATTCCCCGCTGTACGGCATCATACAAAGTAACGCCTGTAAGTCTTTTTAGAATCAAGTACGTCTTTCCCTCATGAAAAAGTTGAGAATAAGCTGGGTGAACGCCCAGCTTTCTATACACTTGCGCTTCTTTTTTTACACCATAAATTTCTCTTCCGTATACTTTCACGACAAATTCAGGATAATTTTCGTGCGTAAACACACCGGCATAGTTTCCTTTACCAATAAGTACCCACTCTTTTGTTTTGTTCGTAACTTCAACTGGATCATAGTCACTTTCACTTTGAATCGTAACTTGCGTTAGTAATGATGTTTCAACTAGCGACACTAACTGTTTAATTGTTTTATCCATAGTCCCCTCTAAAAATCCTTCAGTAATCTCTATCAAATATTACCCTATGATAAATCTCAATGCAGGATGTGTCAATAAATTGACAGCCTGATATAAAGAGGGAAAGTATTCCCGTTCATTCAAGACTGCGTGTGAACTTTGTGAACATTCACATTCAGTTCTTCTTTCATATTCAGCATTACGCCCGCCATTGGAGCAATAGACTCGGGCTTAGTCAGCTGAAATAAAAAGCGCTTTGTCATTTCTGACAGAAAAATGGTTACTATTTCAGTGATATAGTCCATGCCCCTTTCTGCTTGATGCTCAATCCCAAGCGGCATATACATATAGCTTGGGACATCAATGGACCCTCCTTTTTCAAAACGGTCAGGTAAAAATTCACTTGGCTCTAAAAAATAATCTTCATGGCGATGCATCATATAAGGGCTAATTAACATAATCTCCCCTTTTTTAATACTGTAACCATCTATTTGTATATCTTCACGTGCTTGACGCCCAAATAGCCAAAGAGGCGGATATAACCTCATGCTTTCAGCAATTATTTTGCGCATATAGATCAGATTTTTGGTTGAAAGTGATTCACCGCTAGCATAGGCTTGAATTTCTTTATGCAGCTGAAGGTGCTCCCTAGTATTTTGAGACAGTAAATGAATAGACCAGCTGCATACGTGCGTAATCATTTCATACATCGAAAGGAATATAGAATTTAGCTGTTCGTATATTTCTCTTTCATCGATGTCTTCTCCGCAAGAAATCAATATATACTGCAGTAAATCATTTCCTTCGGTTTTGTTTTGAACACGCATTTGAACACGTTCAAAAAGGAGTTGTTCTAGCTGCTCATCTGAGTCAGGCTGGTGCAAAGGTAGACGAATATAAATTTTTCCTAACTTTTCTTTTTTTCTCATAAGCGCTTGAACATAGTGAATTTTATCTTTATCCTCAATCGAAATGCCAAATACAAGTTGAAGGAGTACAGCTACGACTATCTGTCTTATGTCTTTTACTATCGTTCGAAGCTGCCCTTCTTCCCACGTTTCTGTATGCTTTTCAATTATTTTTGCTATTGCTTCCTTATTATAAATTAGATGTTGTTTAAGTTGTGAGGGTTGAATGGGGCTCATGTATAATGCTTCATCTGTCCATAACATTTCTTCACCTATCAGCGTTTTAAACATATGCGTTAGTTTAATTTTTTGAAACGCCTTGCTGTTTGTAATGACTACATCTTTAATAAGTTGAGGGTCTCTCGTTACATAAAAGCGTTTGTGCGCAACTCTAAATGTTGCAATTTCTCCATACTGAGTCAAGTTTTCCAAAAAACCCAGTGGGTTCTCTCTAAACTTTTGCAGGTGACCGGTAAGCTTATACGACGAGGGGCCCTGTATAACCGGCAATGTTATCACTCCTTTTCTAAAAATACGGGACTTAAACAAATAAAAGAGTAGTCCACTAAAGACTACTCTTTTTCACACAAAGATATGCTATAGATTTTCACAAAAAACCTTACTTATTATTCCATATTGATCCATACGCTTTTCACTTCAGTGTAATTATCAAGCGCATAGCTTCCCATTTCACGACCAATTCCCGACTGTTTATAACCTCCAAACGGGCTTGCTGCATCAAATACGTTGTAACAGTTCACCCAAACTGTACCCGCTTTAATACCATGAGCAATATAGTGTGCTTTCTTTAAATCCTGTGTCCAGACGCCTGCTGCTAGACCATACGCTGTATCATTTGCTTTGGCAATCAAATCATCAAGATCATCAAACGGCATAGCAGCTACAACCGGACCGAAGATTTCTTCACGAGCAATCGTCATCGAATGATCGACATCTGCAAAGATAGTCGGTTCTACGAAATAGCCTTGATCAAATGGAATGTTTCCTCCTGCGAGTACTTCCGCTCCTTCTTCAATTCCTTTATCAATATAGGTTTTTACTCGTTTTTGCTGCTGCGCAGATACAAGTGGACCCATTGTTGTCTCATCTGCTAATCCATTTCCTTGTTTAATAGATTTCGTTTGAGAAACTAAATCAGCTACGACATTATCATATAAGCTTTTTTGGACATACAGACGACTTCCAGCACAACATACTTGTCCCTGATTAAACATAATACCTGAAAGCGCACCAGGAACTGCTTTTGTTAAGTCTGCATCCGGCAGGATAATGTTTGGTGATTTACCTCCAAGCTCTAACGTCACACGCTTTAAAGAGTCGCTAGCTTGTTTCATAATTGCTTTTCCGACAGCAGTAGATCCCGTAAAAGCAATTTTATCTACGAGATCATGATGAACGAGCGGCTCACCTGCTGTTTTCCCGTAGCCGGGCACAATATTTAATACGCCTTTTGGGAACCCTGCTTCATCTGCTAGTCTAGCCAAGTAAAGTGCAGAAAGCGGCGTTTGCTCTGCTGGTTTGAGCACGATTGTACATCCAGTCGCCAAAGCGGCTCCGAGCTTCCAAGCGGCCATTAGAAGAGGGAAGTTCCACGGAATGATTTGGCCAACAACTCCTACTGGTTCATATCTTGTATAGTTAAAATACGCTCCTTGCACAGGAATAGTTTGTCCAACCATTTTAGTTGACCACCCTGCAAAGTAGCGGAAATGTTCAATTGCTAATGGAATGTCTGCATTTGATGTTTCACGAATTGGTTTTCCGTTATCAAGCGTTTCAAGCTGCGCAAGTTCCAATTGATGTGTTTCCATTAAATCAGCTAATTTATATATGAGTCGGCTTCTTTCAGCTGCTGACATCCTTGTCCAGGGTCCATGATCAAATGCTTCTCTAGCCGCTCTCACGGCACGATCAATATCCTCTGGATTTGCTTCAGCTACATCTGCCAACTTTTCACCCGTTGCTGGATTTACTGTTTCAAACGTTTTTCCTGAAACAGAGTCTACCCACTCACCGTTAATGTATAGCTGTTTAACTCCTTTTAAAAATTCCACTACTTTCGGACTCATTTCAACTTTTTTCGCTCCAAGATTTTGCATCAAATACATACCTCCCCACAAATTTTGAAAACGCTAACAATCAATATTTTACCATGTTATCTAGTAAAATCAACAATTTTGCGTACAATATTCTGAATTTTTCTACATGTATTCTAGTTATCTAAAACTTATCTTACTAGTACAAATGTCGAAAGAGGCGCAACGTTTACTATATTTCCTTTCACCGTACGGAGCGTTTTTGTTCCTGCCTGCTCGCCGTCAACAAGTAATCTCCACGTTCTGTTAGAAGGTAGATGAACCGTTTGGGCTTGTTTATTTGCATTATGAATCACCATTATTTCGTTTGCTTTATCTTTATTGGCTTTAGCATTTAACGTATAACCTACTACGTTTGCTGGTGCATCTACAAAACGTAGATTTTGATGAATGGCCTGTGCACTCGTCATTCTAAATGACGAATATTGCTTTCGAAGCGCAATAAGCCCCTTCATATAATCTACTTCTTGGCTGAAAGCTGCTCGGCGCTTCCAATCTAACTGATTGACAGAATCGGGTGACTGATAGCTATTATGATCTCCGCCTTTTGTTCTCATAAACTCTTGACCTGCATGTATAAAGTTAATTCCTTGAGATGTTAAAATAATGGAAGAAGCAAGCTTATGCATCTGCTTTCTCGTTTGCTCCGTGTCAGCAGGGTTCGTCAGCTGAAGCTTATCCCATAACGTATGGTTATCGTGCGCTTCTACATACGTGACAACTTGATCTGGATCTTCATACGTGGCAGTTGAACGATCATAATCTATTCCAGCTGCTATACTTTGCTGTATGAGCTTTTCTTGTCCTTGCTTTCCATTAACAAATCCGTTGTCATGATCAAAAAACACGCTGCCTTTAAGGCCATCTCGCATACCGTCATTAAAGTGAGCTATGCGCTTCATATCCTGAGCGTTTTTCTGGTTAGCTTTTAGCTTAGCATCAAGCTCGGTTCCTAGATCCCAGCCCTCTCCTAGTACGATAATGGAAGGATCAATTTCATCTAACTTCTTTCTCACTTCATTCATTGTCTTTGTATCGTGAATCCCCATTAAATCAAATCGAAACCCGTCAATATGGTACTCTTTTGCCCAATAAGCCACAGAATCTACAATAAACTTCCGAACCATTTTCCGTTCAGAAGCCGCGTCGTTTCCAACACCTGTTCCGTTGGATAGAGTTCCATCTTCTTTATAGCGGAAGTAGTAGCCTGGAACTAGTTTATCAAAACTATGCTCACTCACTGTATACACATGATTATAGACAACGTCCATTACCATACGAAGCTGCTTGTCATGAAGCGTTTGAATCATTTGTTTAAGCTCAATAATTCTAGTCTTAGGATTATATGGGTTTGTTGAATAGGAACCTTCTGGTACGTTATAATTTTTTGGATCATATCCCCAGTTAAACTGCGGCTCGTTTAATTTGGTTTCATCCACCGTACGATAATCGTAAATAGGCAGAAACTGAACATGCGTTACACCTAAGTCTTTAATATGACTGAGTCCTGTTTTTACGCCATTTGGTCCTTTCGTATTCCACTCTGCTACGCCTAAATATTTCCCTTTATTTTTGATACCGCTCTCTTTTTGAGACGATAAATCTCGTACGTGCAGTTCATAGATAATCGCATCTTCTGGATTTTTGAATTTGGGTTTATTCGTACTCCACTTTCCCGGATTTGTCTTAGTCAAATCTACAACAACTCCGCGATCTCCATTCACTGTTGTTGCTCGTACATATGGATCAACCGCTTCGTTCCACACGCTTCCAATTTTTACTTTGTACGTATAAATTAGTTCGTCTTGATTTCCTTTTAACTCCGCTTTCCACGTTCCTTTTTCACTTTTAGTCATAGAAATTTCTTTTACAGCTTTCGAGTTCCATGACGAATAAGTCACTAGCTTTGCTTCGCTTGCGGTTGGAGCCCAGACGCGAAAGTTTGTTTGTTTCTTAGAATATGTGTTTCCTAAGTCATTTCCGCTGTACGCATACTTTTCATCAAATTCTTTTGTTCGAACGACATTTCCATTGACTACATCAGCTGATCCGTATCCTTTTTGCTTAATTCTATACGTTTTTGTAACGTCCAAAGGCTGTTTTGTTATAATTTTAACTTTAGTAGTAACGGAGTCTCCTCCATCTTTATAAGGTATTACTTTCTCAATTTGAGCTGCTTCGATTTCAATGTCTCTTAAGCTCTTAGAAGAGTCAAACGGTACGTTTGTTTCTAAAGTAATTTGATTAAATGTATCCATAGTCGCTTTCGTGATTTTCCGAGTGATATCTGCTCCAGCTCGATCATAATAAATTCGATCTTGTCCTTGAACAATCCATACTTCTACATTCCCGTCTTTACCAATTTTGGTAATAAAGCGGTCTCCTCCGTCTTTCTTTTCCCAATCGCTATCACTAGTAGAGTGGCGTACGATAAAACCTATTTTGTCAAATAAATTACCAGTTTCACTGTTAAGTGTGTAAATTGCTCTCTTCCCAAAACTCGTGTCTTCCGTAAATTTAATTTGCTTGCCTTCTTTTTCATCACCTGGCCATGTCCAAATATTCCATCCGCTGTAATCTCCGTCATACCGATGATAATTTAAGGTAACGTTTACTTTATCAAACTTCGGTAAATCTCGGTATTCACCGTCAGGAGGAGACGTATATGTATGTTCATCTCCACTTTTTACCCATACTTCTCCTTCACCGTTCTCCACTGAAACGAAGCGGTCTCCTCCATCTTTTTCCCATGACTCTGTTCGTACAATAAAACCTATTTTGTCATAAGTACCAGGTAGTTCAACTTCCGCTACTTTTCCAAACTGATCTTCTCCTGTAAACGCGTAAGCTTTCCCTTCTCTACCTTCAGGAAAAACCCATAATCCCCATTCTTTTGTATCGTTTGAAGCAGGCTGATAGTGAATTGTAATTTTTGTCGTTTCTGCGGCAGATGCAAACGATTGCATAAATGGGCTAAAAAAAGAGCTTACTAGTAAGAGTAAAGCCGCCACTACCATTACATATTGAGTCCAACTACGTTTCAATTAAAACCCTCCCGTAAAATAAAGTACGTACACATTTTTCACTATAACCTTTTTTGAAAGCGTTATCATAAGTATTTTTTCCTATTTTATGTGAATAAAGAAAAAAAATCCATAGTTAACATTGTTAACTATGGATTACGCATCTCTTTTACACTTCTGCTGTTTCAGGTGAGATGGTTTGATCGTTGTATACGTTTGTATCTAGCTCTTTTGTTAGTTTACTAGTGACAACTCCCGCTGTCATACTTCCACTTACATTAAGCGCCGTACGCCCCATATCAATCAATGGTTCTACTGAAATTAATAATCCCGCTAGCGCTACGGGCAAATTCATAGAAGATAATACAAGTAAAGCCGCAAATGTAGCTCCTCCACCAACACCTGCTACCCCAAACGAACTAATTGCTACAATGGCAATTAACGTGAAAATAAATAAAGGTGTTAAGGGATCAATCCCTACCGTTGGTGCAATCATAACGGCTAACATAGCTGGATATATTCCAGCACATCCATTTTGACCAATTGTCAGACCAAATGAACCTGCAAAATTCGCAATTCCTTCTGGAACTCCTAACTGTCTCGTTTGTGTATTAACGTTCAAAGGCAACGCTCCAGCACTTGTACGGGAAGTAAAGGCAAACGCCAATACAGGAAATACTTTCTTCACGTAAGTGATTGGATTTACACCTATGATCGTTAGAATGAGCAAGTGAACAATAAACATAGCTGCTAATGCGACATACGATGCTACAACAAATTTTCCAAGTTTAACAATCGCATCAATATCACTCGTGGCCACTGTTTTTGTCATAATTGCAAGTACCCCATAAGGAGTTAAACGAAGAATTAGCGTCACTACACGCATCACAATTGCATACAGCGTATCAATAATTTTTGAAAATAACGCCGCTTCCTCTGGCTTTTTACGCTTCACTCCTAAATACGCAATTCCAACAAATGCTGCAAAGATGACAACGCCAATCGTGGAAGTTGAACGTGCGCCTGTTAAATCAAGAAACGGGTTAGCCGGTAATAATTCTACTACTTGCTGCGGGATTGTTTTTGCTTCTAAACTAGATAAATTGTTTTCTAAGTCCTCTCCGCGCTGAAGTTCGGCTTCCCCTTTTGTGATTTGGACAGATTCTAAATTGAAGCTCGTCGTTGTAAAAATACCAATGGCAGCTGCTATCGCTGTTGTTACAAGCAAAATTCCGATAATTAAACTACTAATCTTTCCAATATTGCTGGTTAATTTTAAGCGAGTGAATGCTGCTACAATCGATACAAATACAAGCGGCATAACAATCATTTGAAGAAACTTAACATATCCGCTTCCTACAATGCTAAACCAATCGGCCGTTGTTATCGTTACTTCATGAGTCGGACCATAGATCCACTGAAGAGCAAAACCAAAGATAATCCCTAGTCCGAGCGCCGTAAACACACGCTTTGAAAATGACACGTGTTTTTTCTGCATCATAAACAACCCAGCAAGCAACGCCAGCATAATAAGGATGTTTAGAATGACTAATAAGTTATTCATAGATGTTCCCCCTATAATTTTTTCCATAAATTATGTCTCTATTACTTATAATACAACAATACCAATAAGTCAACTAGGTTTTATACCTTTTTCCAAAGACAGTTTTTTTTGAATAATCTTAACAAAACAAAAAAGCTAAGGGTTTTCCTTAGCTTTCTATTTTACTCTTGTATGTACTCCAGTGGTCTTTTGCTCCGTTATCAGAGATGGTCTTTCTTTTGTCACATCGGATGTACTACATTTATATATACACTTACATTTCATATAGTTCATTTAGCCATTTTACAAACAAATGTCTAGGTAATTCTAATTCGTGAAGCTCGACATATTGAATATCAGATAAAGTTGTTCCTCTAGCCATATAAAAGTACCACTGCCAGCCAATATCTTTAGCAATGGCATAGGATTTAGCTAGATCTTGTCTATTGTCTACCTGCTGCATATCATTCATCCACTGCGTTTCATCCGCTTCGTACTCGTAATAATGAAGAGTGTATTTATCACACCAATAAGCAAGGTCTTGATGGGAAAACGGATTTTCTCCGTCACATACTTGAAGCAATAGCATTCTTAAATTTTCCGGTGTATACGGTAATATAATTTTTTGATCTGCACGTCTCATTTTGCTACCTTCCTGACATGTTCGTTTCTTTTATTACATCATGTACGGCTGCGTTTAGCAATAAGAAATGGATGACGTTTTCATTACTTTTCGTTTACAACATTTCATTTGCTTGCGAAAACAGCCGTACCTTTAAGATACAGAGGCAGTCCAATTTTTACAATCGTTCCTTTTTCCTGTTCACTCTCAATCTGCAGGGTACCGTGATGATCATGAATGATTTTAGAGCTGATTGTTAGTCCAAGCCCCATTCCTTTTTCTTTTAAAGTAAAAAACGGTTCTCCTATATGTTCTAAGCGGTCTTTAGAAATTCCAACTCCTTCATCTCTCACTTCTATACAAATTTGGTCATCATGCGCTGCTTTAATTGTAATATAAATATTTCCGGGTTTATTCATGGCTTCGATTGCGTTTTTAAAAACATTAAGTAACACTTGAATAAGATGATTTTTATTTCCGTACACACTAGCGCTATGTGTTTGTTCATCGTAGAGGAAGTCAATGTTTTTCAATAAAGCTTCATGAGAGGTTAAACTCATTACATACTTAACCGCTTCTATAAGAGAAAATACGCGAAAATGTTCACTTTCAGGCTTTGACAAAAGGAGCATTTCACTGACAATACCATTGATTCGCTCCAGCTCATCAAGCATGATATTAGCGTACCCTATCGCGGATCGGTCAGTTTCTTTCATGAGCTGAACAAACCCTTTAATACTTGTAAGTGGATTTCGAATTTCATGGGCAATTCCAGCAGCTAATTCGCCTACTACAGAAAGCTTTTCCTTTTTTATCAGAAGTTCTTCTGCAAGCTTTTGCTGAGTAATATCTCGTCCAATCGTGATAAGAGCTTTTCTTGAGCCATCCTCAAAAAACACAGGTACTTTAATAACATCAAATGTTTTGACGTCGCCGTTTGGTATCTCAAATGCTTCTTCCGTGCGCACCTTTTCCTTTTTTATCCAAGCTTCTTCATCTGACGAAATACAGTGCAAGAAAGCGGCTTGAAAGAAAGGCACAAGCTCTCCAAGCTCTGCATCTGTTTTACCCCTGTAATCAATACCTTTTAAATGATAAAGTTCCCTTCCAAAATCGTTCACCGCCACCCATTTGCCATCTCCATCTTTAAAACAAATAAAATCCGGCATTGAGTTTATTAATGTCGCAAGCTGATACTGTTCATCAGACACCTGTGTATGAACCGAACGCTTATGAAGTAAATAAACCGTGCCGGCTGTTACGCCTACTAGTAAAATATCTTTTATTAAACTGCCAAGAGCGTATGCTCCTTCAAAAAATGCCATAGTTTGAAAGACGATGTACACCCCTAAAAGCAGAAGACCCGCTATTGCCGCTGCTTTTCGTACACCCTCCCTATTTTTCATCAATATTTCCCACCAGCCTTTGTTTTCTACATTAATACTCTCTATATCTCCTCAATTAAGTTCTGAAAATTCTTCTTACTTTTAAACTAGTTTACCTCATTTTTTTATTCTTATCTAATACCTTTTTTTATTACTTTTGACACAGTTTCCTTTATCTCCTTCATTGTTTTCATATTTTCATTTTAATTGAATTATTTTCTCTATCAAAATAGGAAATTAGATACGGAATAATCTGGAACATTTAGGTAATACTACTCTTTTTTGTATTTTCTTAATATTGTAAATTCGAGTAGTACCAACTACATCGATAAATTTAGGGGGATTTTAATGAAAAAGACCGTGATTTCTTTGGCTATAGCAACAAGTTTGACTCTATCTTTTACAAGTGTACAAGCTTCTACTTCTGCAACTGCTTCTCACAATCAAAGTTCTGAACAAAAAGTATTAAAAAAAGTCAATGCTGAGAAAATTTATCAAGACATTGCGTATCTCTCAAAAAAACCTCGTGTGGCAGGAACTGAATCTGAACGCGAAGCTGCTGCGTTTGTTCAAAAGCGTTTGTCTAAACTAGGCTATCAAAGCGCAGTAGAACCTTTTACATTCACCGGTTACACACCAGCAGCTAGTTTTTCACTAAGCGTAAACGGGACAAGCTACTCTCCAACAACTTTTACTTACAGTACCAACGGAAATGTTACGGCTGAAATTGTAGATGGAGGGCTTGGTACAAAAGATAATTTAGCAAACAAAGATGTGAAAGATAAAATTGTATTAGTTCAGCGAGGCTCTATTACTTTTGGTGAAAAAGTATTAAATGCTGCTGAAAAAGGTGCTGCAGCCGTCATTATTTTTAATAATACAGACGGTGAGCTAAACGGAACGCTTGGCGGCGCTAATGATAACTACATCCCGTCTCTTGCTGTTACTAAAGAGGAAGGTGAAAAAATTCTTACTTCTATTCAAAAAGGCGAAAAGCCTTCAGGTACAGTAAAGATTGAAGGGGCTGTTGTAAGTGAGCGAACATCTTATAATGTAACCGCTACTAAACCTTCTACTTTTAAGAAAAAAGGAACAAATGATATTATTGTAGTAGGTGCTCATCACGACTCTGTAGCCGGAGCACCTGGGGCAAATGACGATGCTTCTGGAACAGCAATGGTGCTTGAATTAGCGCGCGTATTTAAAACCCTTCCTACTGATACAGAACTGCGATTTGTTACATTCGGAGCTGAAGAAGTAGGCTTACTAGGATCCGAGCATTATGTTAGTGAGCTATCTGAAGATGAGAAAAATCGTATTGTTGGAATGTTTAATTTAGACATGGTAGGAAGTCGAGATGCGGGAGATTTGGTGATGAATACAGCTGATGGAACACCAAATCTTGTCACAGAATTAGCTCAAGCTTCAAGTACAAGATTAAATGGATCACCTACGCCATTCCAAGCTGGCGGCCGCAGTGATCACGTTCCGTTTGCAGAGGCAGGAATACCGTCTGCTCTATTTATTCACAGCCCGTCTGAACCTTGGTATCATACGCCTGAAGATACCCTTGATAAAATAAGCAAAGAAAAACTTCAAGATGTGGCTGAGATTGTGGGAACAGCTATTTACGATCGTGCTCGTCCTGATCATCAAGGTTCTTCAGTTAACAAGAGGGCAACATTTAAAGCTCCTCATCTTTATCACGAGCAAGATGTCAAATAATAATCTATCACTGTTATTTATACATGACCAAAAAGAGATGTTTCTGCATCTCTTTTTTTGTTAAGCAGATTTCTCAAGGTTTTAAATTCACTATGCTACAATTATTATAGAGGAACCTCATTTATTGCTTACATAAAAATTTTGAACAAAAGAGGTGTATTTTTTGGATTTTACGGTAGACCATTCAATTCTTTTATTATCTATTCTCCTTGTCATAGGCGTACTTACTGCAAAATTCTCTACTCGCCTTGGGGTCCCTTCGCTTGTACTCTTTATTATTGTAGGAATGGTTGTTAGCCATTACATCTATTTTGACAATGCTCTTTTGACACAAGGATTCGGAATATTAGCGCTTATCGTTATTCTTTTTGATGGTGGCGTTCAAACCAAATGGAAAGATGTCAAACGCGTTGTTCGCCCTTCCGTTTCATTAGCTACTTTCGGGGTCCTCATTACCACAGTTTTAACTGGTGTACTCGCCAAATATATTTTAGGTGTCACTTGGCTTGAAGGCTTTTTATTTGGGGCAATCGTCGGTTCCACAGATGCTGCAGCCGTGTTCTCTGTACTAGGGACACAAAATATTCGACAAAAACTAAACTCCACGCTAGAAGCAGAATCTGGTTCCAATGATCCGATGGCTATCTTCTTAACCGTCTCTATTATCGAATTAATTCAACATCCGGACTCTCCTATCCTTTCATTAATCCTTACTTTCTTTTGGCAAATGGGAATTGGACTGCTACTTGGTTTAGTCCTGGGAAAAGCATCCGTTTGGATTATTAATCGAATTAATTTGGACTCTTCAGGACTTTACCCTGTGCTTACATTGTCATTGGCTGCTCTAACCTATGGAATTTCCACATTTGCAGAAGCAAGCGGCCTACTTGCTGTATATGTAATGGCTGTAGTGGTAGGGAATGCAGATCTAACTTATCGTCATACAATTGTCCGCTTTAACGAAGGTTTTGCATGGATGATGCAAATTTTAATGTTTATTTTACTCGGCCTTCTTGTCTTTCCTAATCAACTGCTAGATATCATTTGGCAGGGTATACTGCTATCTCTTTTACTTATGTTTGTCGCTCGCCCACTCGGCGTATTTCTTTCGATGATGTTTGCTAAATACTCATCCAAAGAAAAGCTGTTTATTTCTTGGGCCGGTTTAAAAGGAGCTGTTCCAATTGTATTGGCTACTTATCCTATGATGGCAGGTTTGGAGAACAGCACGCTCATCTTTAACGTCGTTTTCTTTGTCGTCTTAACTTCCGCTCTTCTTCAAGGAGCAACAATCGCTCCTTTAGCTAAATTTCTAAACCTTTCTCAAGGTGAAAAAGAGACGGTTCCTCACAGTCTCGAGCTTGTTTCGATGGGCAAAACAAAAAATGAAATGATTGAGTTGAAGCTGGTGGAACATGCAGATATATCAGGAAAATCGCTTGAAGAACTTCATCTGCCTGAAGATATTTTAGTGACCGCTGTTATTCGAGAGGATAAATTACTTACACCTAGAGGAAATACACAAATTTTTGCAGGTGATACATTATATATTCTTATTTCAAAGAAAAAACGAGATAAAGTAAAAGCATTTTTCCAAAGAAACACGGCTGATGTGAACGAAAAAGAAGGAAAAACCAGCTAAGAAAATGGCGAAAGCTTTTCATAGAAAAACAGCACCCGCTTATTGAACGGAGTGCTGTTTTTGCTGCTGCATCAAGTAAAGAGATTTATAATTGGGGTGATGTTTTAAAAGTTCCGAGACGGTCACAAATTTATACCCTTCTTCCTTTAACTTCGGCAAAATTTGTTTTAATGCTTCAATGGTTTGAGTTCGATCGCCTCCCGTATCGTGAAATAATACAATATCTCCTGACCTGGCATGGTTAAGCACTTGACTTACAATTTTACCTACGCCTGGATTTCTCCAATCAAATGTATCTTGATGCCAAGACCAAAGAATAATAGTATACTGCTGATTTTTAGCAGCTTTTACTACCCGATCGTCATAATAGCCAGTAGGTGGACGAAACAGGTAAGGTTTTATTCCTGTAATAGCTTGTATACGTTCATCCGCTTTTTCAATTTCTTGTTCAATTCTCTCTACTTTCTGGTCCCTTACTTTCAAATGGCTATATGTATGATTAGCAAGTTCATGACCTTCACGAACTTCTCTTTGAGCAAGCTTGGGAAAAGACGTTATTCGATCGCCGACTACAAAAAAAGTTGCTTTGGCACCGTACTTTTGCAATAAATTTAAAATGGTCGGCGTATATTTAGGATCTGGTCCATCATCAAATGTAAGCGCAATTAACTTCTCATCTTTCATGGGAACTTCCCACACGATATCTCCTTTTTTTTCATAATAAAATCTGCTCTTCTTTGCAGCATCCGCCTGAATACCATAGAAATTAATGGAAACAATAATGATAATTGACAAGCACCATTTCACTCAATGACCTCCTTTTTTATCTAGGTGTGATTCATGCGTATTGTCAATAAACGCTTTAATACCAACTGCAAATAATCGTTCATCACCCAAACACATGCGCTGTTGACGGCGATTAGCTGCAGAAGTTGATTTACGGTTTTTCATAGTCTTCTCTCCATTACTAATTGATTGTGTTTTTAGCTTTACCAAAAAGTCAAAAATAAACCTACTCTAACATGGCGAAAACATTTTTATATAGTAATTACACGCTGTCTAGCGTTTTGAATAGGAGATATATACATGCGAAAATTTTATTTAGCTTTTCTGTTAATGATAAGCGGAACCATGGTTATACTGCCTTCTGTTAAAGCAGTCAGTGAAAGCAATGAGAAACATCAGCAGCTCACCGTAAGCGAACAAGGATATTCTCTTTCATTGCCCAATGAATATACGCTTCAAAAAGAAGAAGATGGAAAAGATATTCTTTTTTCAACTAAGACTCCCTATACGTGGATGCGAATTGAAGTCCTTTCCGGGAAAGAAAGTACAAGCAAATCATATCTAGATCGTTCAAAAGAATTGTTTGATGACCAGTTTGGAAAATCGTTAAAGATTTCTTCTACATCCCTATTTATTCAACCCGTTGTGCTTGCATCTAGATCCGGGAGTAAAAAAGAAACAGCAAAGCTATATGTACTAAGAGAAACAAAGGGGCACCCTGCTTTAAAAATCACGATGGTTACGGCTAAAAATTCTGATGATGAAAAAAAGTTAATTTCAATTGTTAACTCAGTAAAAACGCATGAATGAAAATAGATAAGGAAGCCAGCTATGAAAAAAAAGATATTTCTTGTTTGCTTTATATGTTTAATGAATGGCTGCTCAACTGCTTTTCGTGAAGAGCTTATCAACACACAAGAAGAAACTCCAAGAGAACGCTTGCCACAGCAAAAATTCACCTATCCTTACAAAGGAAGCAGCAGAACAGATGTGGGTTATCTTAAAAGGAGCACCAATCAAAACTATACTCTTTACGTACTAGAAGGATACGAGTTTACAGAAGAAGAGCCCCGAAAAGATGTCATTTACAACAAAAAAAACGATGCTTTGTGGATGCGGATTGAAGTGTTTCCCTCAAATAAAAGTGTAGAGGAGCTCAATAAAGAAACAAAAAAAATTTTAAGAGCTGGCTTTTCGGAAGTGACTTCCCTTGATACGCACCTCATTCACCATAACTTAGAGATAGAAGCTGCGTACAAAGCATCAGATGATAAAAGTAACGCATACGGTTTTCTCGTTCGAAAGCAAAATCAACACCCTACTTTCCGGTTAACGATCTTTGCTCCTAAATCCAAAAGGGATTTAACTCCGTTTTTAGAAATGGCGAGAACGCTTCAAAATGCATAAAACAGAGAAAAAGTCGGTTTACAAAGTGTGTAAACCGACTTTTTCTTTATTTCATATCTAATAGTTTAGTTTTTAAATCTTTTTCCATTTGATACAGCTCTGATTCTGCCTCGGTACGCTTCGTACGTCCTTCTTCTTGTATCTTTAGTACTTCTTCTAACGTGGTAATCAAATCGGACTGCGTTTTTTTCAATGTTTCGATATCGACAATCCCCGCCTCGTTTTCACGAGCTACTTCAATCGTATTCTGCTTGAGCAGCTCTGAATTTTTAGTAAGCAAGTCGTTTGTTGTCTTAGATACTTGCTTTTGGGCTTCCATTGCTTTCTTTTGGCGTAATAAAGTGGTTGCGATTACTACTTGATTTTTCCAAAGTGGAATAGCTGTTAAAATAGAGCTTTGAATTTTTTCAACAAGGGTCTGATTGACTTCTTGAATTAATCGAATCTGCGGTGCACTTTGAATGGCAATTTGACGGCTCAGTTTTAAATCATGCACTCGTTTTTCTAGCCTATTGATAAATTGATTTAAATCATTGACCTCCTGAGCCATCAGGTAGTCATTTTTTTGAGATGCTGTTTGCTGAAGCTGGGGCAGCGTTTCATTCTGCAGCGCCACTAACTTGTATTCTGCCGCTGCAATGTAGACGTTAAGCGCCTCGTAAAACTGTTTATTTTTATCATATAAGCTATCTAACATTGTAATGTCTCGATACAGCATTTGTTTTGAGCGCTCTAACTTATCTGCAATTTTATCAATTTCAACATTAATGCTTTGATATTTTGTTAATAAATTTTGAATAGGCCTAGAGACTCCTGAAAACAATCGACCGATGACTCCTTTTTTCTTTGCAGAAAAATCATCGGGATTCACTTGGCGAATCTTACTCATCAAATCTCCTATAACGTCTCCTACTGGTCCCGTATCTTTCGTTTGAACATGCTGTAGTACAGATTGAGAAAACTGAGATAGTTCTGACTGAGCTGCTACCCCGTACTGTAAGATAGCCTGCTGATTTTTATAATCAATTTGATTTGCGATTTTCTGTGCTTTTTCCTGATATTCCGGTGTCAAATCATCGTATGTGTTTCTTTTTGCAGCGCGAGAGTCCGATTGTACCTGCGGGGTAGGCGACGCAAAAGGATCATCAAGCAGCGCATCTAACGATTGATTTTGATCATATTCTTTCATCATAAAATCCCATCCTTTGCATTTACGTTACTTTGTGCGATTAGTAGCTGTCGGTATATACGGCTGCTCCTCTTCAAATGCTTGTTTTAGCACCTTAAGCTCTACATCTAATGTCAGCTTATCTTGTGAAAGAGCATTTGTTAATAAATGCTCATACTTCCCTGATAACCCGCGCAGCATATCTTCCGCTTCATGAAGACTTTCTTTTACTTCTATGCTTTTCGTTGGTTTTGATAATAAAAACATATACCTTTCAATGACGGTAACCGTTGATTGCAAGTAGTTCGTAAAAAAGGGCTGAACATCTTTATATCGTGCGGGCTCTTTTTCTACCATTTCAATGATGATTTTGCCTACTTTGTATAGTTTAGAAAGTTCTGTCCACATATGAACAGACCGAATTTTAAAACGATAGCTTCCAATGGTTCTTAATTGCTTTCTTGCCTCTTTTACTTGATGACGAACGTATGCAATTTCTTCTCTATACGGATTTTGATAATGACGTCGAGCACTGCTCATAATAAAAAACAGGCTCATCACGACCATTACTCCTATACTAATGCCAAAGGATTGAATCATCGTGGTACTAAATCCAAAATAGCTGACCGGAACGGCTACTGCTCCTGTTACCCAAATGGCAAGAATCTTTTTTATGATTCGAACGACTTTCATCGCTTTCACTCCTATCTCAAATGTGACCGAACTTTTAAACGTATACATATTATACCATTGTCTTCCCGTCTCTTAAAACGATTACTGTTATAATTTATATACGGATAAAACCTTCAAAGGTTTCACAAAACAAAAAAACAGGCAGCTATTAAAAGCTGCCTGTTTTTTATTGATCTTCGCGCTTGTTGTAATCATACTTCGAGCGTTCAATTGGTTTGAACCCTTCTGGTGTATGAAAGCGGAGTAAATCTCCGTAAACAAGTTTATCTGATAGTTCTAGCTTTTTCTTAACTAGTTCATCATACTTATCATACTGTTTCGCTTCCTTATCCGAAAGCTGCTTGCCCGTTGCATTGTCATACACTTTCTGATCAACTTTTGTTACCTTCGGTGTAACAAAGTCACCGTTACGGAAAGGTACAACTTGCTGATGTTCTTTTGATAATAAGTCTGTACCAAAGTCAATATAGTCTTTTGTATCAAGACCTAATAAATGCATCACTGTTGGACGAACATCTACATCTCCACCATACGTATGATTTACGCCGCCTTTAAGGCCTGGTGAAGTAATAAATAATGGTACGCGCTGCAGCTGAGCTTGTTCAAAATCATTGATGTTTTTACCCATTACTTCGCCCATTGCACGCTTATGGTTTTCAGAAATACCGTAGTGGTCACCGTACATCACGACCATCGTATTGTCTGCTAAACCAGAGGCCTGTAAGTCCTCAAAGAATTGCTTGATTGATTCATCTAAATAACGAGCCGTTTGGAAGTATTGGTCAACTGACTTATCTCCCGTATTGTGAGGTCCAATCGTTTGGTCTTCCTTATCTAGCGGATAAGGGAAGTGGTTTGATAACGTAATGAACTTCGCGCTAAATGGCTGCTTTAAGCCTTTTAGGTACGGCATTGATTCTTTAAAGAATGGTTTATCTTTTAAACCATAGTTCAGCGTATCTTCTTCTGACATATTGTAATAAGCTGAATCAAAGAATTTTTCTACACCCATTGATTTATACATTTCATCACGGTTCCAGAACGATTTTCCATTTCCGTGGAACACAGATGTTGTATAGCCTTGCTGATCTAGAATACCAGATAGCGACTGATAGGTGTTATTTGCTTTTGTTGTAAATACAGAACCTTGAGGTAAGCCGAATAATGAGTTCTCCATCATGAATTCAGCATCTGACGTTTTACCTTGCCCTGTTTGATGGAAGAAGTTATCGAAATACATTGTGTTCTGATCTTTTAATAGTGAATTTAAGAATGGCGTTACTTCTTCACCATTTAACTTATAACCAATCATAAATGACTGAAGTGACTCTAATGAAATATAGATAACGTTTTTGCCTTTTGCTTGACCGAAATATTCTTTGTTCGGCTCAGCATATGTTGCTTTTGCATAGTTCTCTACCTCAGCCACATCACTGCTATCTGCTAGCGCGCGCTGTGCTGAAGATTTCGAGCTCTGGATGATGTCATAGATCGTATAGTTATACGTTCCTAAATATTTTACTAAATAGTTGCGGTCAAATGTTCTCGTTAATAGTTGAGGACGATCCATTTCCGCTAGTGCGATGTTGGCACTTAAGAATAAAATCCCTGATAAAAATACACCTGTCACAGTACGTCGACTAATTGTTGCTGGTAAGTCAACTTTTTTCCATAGTACTAAAACTAAAAGAATAAAGAAATCTGTGAAGTATAAAATATCAGTTGGGCTAATTAAAGCCATGGCACTGCCGCCTAATTGACCAAAGTTGTTTGACTGAGTCAATACAGGAACAGTAATAAAATCATTAAAGAAGCGATAGTATACTACATTTGCGTACAG
Source organism: Priestia megaterium (assembly GCF_023824195.1). Classification (NCBI taxonomy): domain Bacteria; kingdom Bacillati; phylum Bacillota; class Bacilli; order Caryophanales; family Bacillaceae; genus Priestia; species Priestia megaterium. The sequence continues at coordinate 2,120,452 of NZ_CP085442.1, read as the reverse complement.
GATGAATGAAAGTAAAAAATTCATTCCAAGCAATGCTCGTACTTTTCCGCGCCCTTTAAATAGTAATGCAATGGCAAAAAAGAAAATTGCCGAACCAATTGGGTTTATGAAAAGTAAGAACTTTTGCATAAAATTATCTAGCCCTAAGTTAAATTCGATACGATAAACGGTATACGTTTTAATCCAAAACAACAAAACTGCAATTAGAAATAACGGCAGCTGTTTCGAAAAAATATTTTTACCGTTTGTCATGAGCTGTTTCATATTCCCACCTCTGTCTCTATTGAAATTTAAGCTCACTTTTATTTTTATAGTAAATGTAAAAAGAAATCTCTCTTACAAAAAATGTAAGAGAGCTAATCTGTTCTTTCACATTTTAACTCTTTTAAAAAAATTGTCAACACCGCTACGTATAATTTTCACCAAACGTGAGAAAATAACTACTTTCTTATTCCCAGCTCTATCGGCTTTCAAACACAAATGTATCCTGCGCTTTTTTCTTCTCACTCTTTAATACGGACAGCTTCTTTTTAGGTTTCACTATTTTATATTTATTTTTTATTTTGTCCACTATACATATAAATTTAACACTTGCCTTAGTTTTCCTTCTACTTTACAAGAGAATGCATAAAAGCACTTGTGAATATTTGTTATATCAATACCTCTTATTTTTTTTCTTTCTACAGTAAACCACATATTTTGAGTTATTTCTTTCTTTAATTATGAAAAAAATGTGTCAGTTTGCATCGAAAATTTTTATTTTTTTACCTTTTTGTTTATAATATAAATTATAAATATTATTTGAAATTTCAGATCTCTTTAACGTCTGATCTAGAAAGTGCATTTTTTATATAAAATTGGAATGAGTACGGGCTATGCATGCTTGTATACCTAGAAGTTTAAACGTCTTACATTTTTATAAAGGAGAAAAAATGAAAGAATGTATTGTTTTCATTACAAATATTATTAATGTATTGCACGACGGATTAATTTATATTTTTTATTTACTAGGATTTTCTCTTTCAGATAAAGAACTTCACTTCTGGATTATTGGCATTATTGGACTGCTCACGTTTTTAAGCGTTTATATGATCTTTAAATTATTGTCAAAATGGAAATTTAGTATTACAGCTATTTCTTTTATCTATACCCTTACCGTTATGCTTGTCTTAGTTTTTGCCATTGAAATTCAGCAAGGAATTACCACTCGAGGCAATATGGAATTTGATGATGCCATAGCAGGTTTATGGGGGTTTTTAGTCTTTTTTAGTATTTATATCGCCTTTGCTTCTTTTTTTCTTTTATCCAAGAAGTTATTGTCTTCGAATAAGGAGAAAAAAATAAAAACCGAGGCCCCTACTCGGAGCCAAAGGCACGTTAATTAATTTCGTTTGAGTTTTAAAACGACTTGATGAATCCGTATTCGATTATATCGTTGAACCAAAATAAACGGTACGTTTGCAATAATGGCATAAATAACCATGCAAACACCTATAGAAGGAGAGTTCCATATAAAAAAAAGAATAGAAGGAAGTATGCTGATCCAGTGAGTTAACTCTGCTCGATTTGTTTCAATTAAAAAAAGCTGTGCATATTCCTTCGTTCTACTCTCCCATTTCTTTTTATAAAATCCTCGTTTAAATAGCTTTCCTGCATCAGGAAGCCACGTTTTCCATCGGTGTACCCCGAATTTTTTATATATCCCAACTGTTTCCCAGCTTTGAATCTTAAACAGGGCAAGGTCCTTTTTTAAGTAAAAGGCAGAAACTTTTGTGCATCTGTAGGCGATGAACATGTGAATCACAAACCATGCCATGATATTAATTAAGAGCTGAGCACCTGTCATTTTATCACTTTCTTCTTTTTTTCTTCTTCTATAGATATGCTGCGTTCTTTCCATTTAACTTGCTTTCTCACCGCTGTTTGGATGAAAGACCATACGAATAGACCCAGAAAAAACAGCACATGAATAGGAAATAAGCACAAAGAAAAAAAAGTAAACGAACCTATTTTTCTTAAGCTATTAAATAAGAGACTTACATAGCAAACATAACTGCTAATTGCCAAGCCTGCATGTTGATTCCATAGAGTAGGTAAAAAAAGGACATAATTAATCATGCTAGTAAGCCACAAACTTACTAGAAATAAATAAATGGCTTCCGTTTTCCCCGCACCTGAAGCAAAACTTTTACTCCAACCTCTTATAAGACTTTTCATACCATTTGGATACATGCGCATGGAAAGAGCTCCCTGTCCACTCATACACGTAATAAATTCACCTTGTTTGTTCATTTTCTCAACCAGCGCCATATTTTCAACCACTTCTTTTTTTATCCCTTCGTGGCCTCCGCTTTGAAAGTAGGAGGCTGCGCTGCAAAGCAAGCACTGCCCGAAACCGAGAGAAGGACTTTTCCAATTTTTAAAGGGGTGAAAAGCGCCAATCGATGCAAACGTAACATAGTGAAATAAAGCAGAAAACATTTCATAAGGCCTCTTAACAAGATGATAAGGATGAATCGACAGCACACCCCCTTGCTGTTGATAGTAGAAAAATACTTTTTCAATTCCGTCTTTCTCTACTGTAATATCAGCATCTAAAAACAAAAGCACCGAGCCTTTTGCTTCTCTTGCTCCATTCCAGCATGCCCATGACTTTCCTAGCCACCCAGCTGGAAGTGCCCCCGGGTGCACTACTTTTACGCCAAATGCTTTGGCTACCCTCTCAGTGTTATCTGTTGAGTTGTCATCTACAACGATCACTTCAAAGTCAGCGTTCCGTAACTGGAGTGACTGCAATAAAAAGGTAAGGTTTCTTTCTTCATTTCTAGCTGGAATAATAATGGACAAACATGACATATTGTTTCTTACTATTTTTACACGTTTAAATGTAGGGATAGTGATGACAAGCGTACCTGTCAAGACAAGAGCAACCAGTAAAAAAGACATCCCTTTCTCCTTTCCTTCACGTATGAAAATTAGCGAACTGGACAAAATAAAAAGTTGTAGACCTATTTTTATTTTGCGTGAAGTCATTTTATACACATTGTTGACAACTCGCTTTTGTTTTATAAGGAGGAAAAAGATGAAAAAGAAAGTAATTGTTGTAGGCGCAGGTTTAGGTGGTCTGTCAGCTGCTATTCGTCTTTCAGCTGATGGATATGATGTAACAGTCGTTGAAAAAAGCGAGCGAATTGGCGGTAAGTTAAATATTCGCAGCGGCAAAGGATTTTCTTTCGATACGGGACCTTCTATTTTAACAATGCCGTGGGTGCTAGAGCAGCTGTTTGAAAGTGCAGGCCGCAATATCCACGACTACTTAACAATAGAACGAATTGAGCCTCAGTGGAGAACTTTTTTCCAAGATGGAACACAAATTGATTTGACCAGTGACCTTCCCCGCATGCTTCAGCAGCTTCAAGAACTTGCTCCAGAAGACATTGAAGGTTTTTTTGACTATTTATCTTATGCAAATAAAATGTACGAATCGAACTTAAAAAGTTTTTATAAAAAAAGTTTATCTGGACTGCATGATTTACGAACGATGCACACGGTAAAAGAACTTCTTCAAATGGATCCAATGAGATCTATGGACGCTACTACACGCAAATATTTTTCAAATCAACATTTGCGTCAATTGTTTAATTTTTTAATTATGTACATCGGTTCTTCTCCTTATCATGCACCGGCTGTATTAACACAGCTTGCTCACGTTCAGCTAGGATTAGGTATTTATTACGTAAAAGGCGGAATGTACAAAATTGCTGAAGCGATGGATAAGCTCCTTCAAGAACTTGACGTCACTGTGCATCTAAATACGCCAGTAAAAGAAATTACGACAAGCCGAGAAAAAGCAACTGGAATTACACTGGAAAACGGTGAAAGCCTATCAGCGGATATTGTAGTATCTAATTTAGAAGCAATTCCAACTTACCGCTATTTATTAAAAAATCATGAGCAAGCAGCTAAGCAAACTCAGCAGCTTGCAAAATTTGAACCTACTGTTTCTGGCCTTGTTCTTTTATTAGGAGTTAACAAACAGTATAAGCAGCTTCAACATCATAATTTCTTCTTCTCAAAGAACCAGAAAGAAGAGTTTGATACAATCTTTAATAAAGGTCAAGTAGCAATGGATCCGACAATTTACATTGGCGTATCATCTAAATCAGACCCTACGCAAGCTCCTGAAGGAAAAGAGAACCTGTTCGTTCTTACTCATGTACCTCCTTTAAAAGAAGGAGACGACTGGGCTGTATTAAAAGACCGCTACCGTGATATTGTATTGAAAAAGCTTGAGGCAATGGGATTAGAAGACTTACGTTCAAGCATTGAGTTTGAATATACGTTTACCCCTAATGATATCCAGGAGCTTTACGGTGCTAACGGCGGGTCCATTTATGGCGTAGCAACTGACCGCAAGAAAAATGGAGGGTTTAAAATTCCAGCAAGAAGTCAGCTTCTTTCTAACCTTTATTTTGTAGGGGGCTCTACACACCCTGGAGGCGGCGTGCCAATGGTGACATTATCAGGTCAGCTTACAGCGGATGCTATTAATGAAGATTTTCATCTTCCGCGTATTCAAAAAGATATTGGATAATGAAAAAGTGCAGGAAATTCCTGCACTTTTTTTAAAAGTTCATTTTTGACTGTCCACCGTCTACGTTTAACGTCGCACCTACTATCCACGAAGCTTGAGAAGATGCTAAAAAAGCAACTGCGTTCGCCACTTCTTCCGGCTTTCCAAAGCGGCCCGCTGGTATTTCATTTTCAACAAACTGCTTAATCTTATCTGGATTTTCCTCCATTCTCTTTTTCCAATTACCCGTCTCATGCAAAATGCTGCCCGGCGCAACTCCATTTACACGAATTCCTTTAGAAATCATTTCATCTGCAAAAGACTTCGTGAAGCTGATAAGCGCTGCTTTTGCATTATTGTATGTGACTTTCCCTCCACTTTCCCTTCCGAAAATAGACGTAACGTTAATGATTGCCGCATCTTTTGTCATATGCGCCGCTGCTAGCTTGCTCAAGTGGACAGCTGAAAAGTAGTTAAGCTCCATCGCTTCTTTGAAAAGGGATAAATCTGTTTCCATCGCGGTGCTTCCATTACTTCCTCCAGCGTTATTAATTAAAATATCAATGCTTCCGAAGTCTTTAATGAACTTCTCAATTAATGCAACTCTGTCTGATTCGTTTGTTAGGTCTGCTGTATATGTACGTACGTTTTCTAATTCTGACTGTGCATGCTGTAATGCTGCCTCTCCTCTTGCAGCAATCCCAACGTTTGCTCCTTCTTGAATAAACAAAGCAGCAATAGCCTTCCCGATTCCTTTTGATCCGCCGGTAATGAGTACATTTTTACTTTGCAACTGTAAATCCACACGTATCCCTCCACGTTAAATGATAATTACTATACTTTCTATCATAGCTCACTGCATGTCAAAATTAAAATCATATACTGTTTTACCTTTTTACTCCTTTTAAATCGCTGCGTTTTATGGATACATTCTTTGAATTTATTGTCAGAACTCTTAGCAAAAACAAGCCACGGCGTGATATAATGCTTTTTGGTGTAAATGTTTTCAAATTGGGGGTTTTTTAATGCAACAAACGTTTTCAACGTCTCAAAAAGTTAAGCAGTTCGTTTTTATTTTATTTCCGATATTGGTCACCCAGTTTGGAATGTTTTCAATGACTTTTTTTGATACGATGATGTCAGGAAGGGTAAGTGCAGATGACTTGGCAGGGGTAGCAATTGGTTCAAGCTTATGGGTGCCTGTTTTTACAGGACTAAGCGGGATTTTAATGTCTATTACACCAATTGTTGCACAGCTTGTCGGAGCTAATCAAAAGAAAAAAGTTCCGTTCTCCGTCATTCAAGGGCTTTATGTCTCCATTTTAATGGCCGTTGTTATTATTTTAATCGGCTTTTTTGTTGTTGATCCTATTTTAAAAGGGATGAATTTAGAAGCAAACGTAATGCGCATTGCCAAACAGTATTTAATTGCTTTATCTTTTGGTATTGTTCCGCTTTTTATTTATACGGTTTTACGAAACTTTATTGATGCTTTAGGGCAAACTCGTACGTCTATGCTTATCACCATTTTAGGGCTTCCGGTTAATGTAGCTTTAAACTATGTATTAATCTTCGGTAAGCTGGGCTTCCCCCACTTGGGTGGAGTAGGCTCTGGTTATGCAACTGCCGTTACGTATTGGTGCATACTCATTGTATCCATTGTAATTATTCATAAAAAAGAACCTTTTTCTAACTTCGATTTATTTAAAAGATTTCACCGTATCTCTTTTTCTGCTTGGAAAGAAATATTAAAAATTGGTTTACCTATCGGTTTTTCCGTATTTTTCGAAACAAGTATTTTTTCAGCTGTCACGCTGTTTATGAGCTCGTACAATACCATTACAATCGCTTCTCACCAAGCAGCTATTAATTTTGCCTCATTTCTCTATATGATTCCGCTGAGTATTTCTATGGCTTTAACGATTGTTGTGGGATTTGAAGCGGGTGCTAAGCGTCATCAAGATGCACGAAGCTATAGCAGGATCGGTGTAACTATCGCTGTTGGCATGGCTTTTGTTTGCGCAGGTCTTTTATTTACTCTTCGAGAATCAGTAGCTTCTTTGTATACAAAAGATGCAGATGTACTTGCATTAACTTCTCATTTTTTGATTTATGCAATTTTCTTTCAGCTTTCTGATGCTCTTCAAGCTCCTATTCAAGGCGCTCTGCGAGGATATAAGGATGTAAATGTTACCTTTTTAATGTCCTTGGTATCTTATTGGGTAATTGGTCTACCTTTAGGCATTGCTTTAGCAAAATACACCGATTTGCAGGCGTTTGGCTATTGGATTGGACTAATTGCGGGGCTTGCTGCAGGAGCAACAGGACTTGCGTATCGTTTGATAAAAATACAAAAAAAGCAGCTGCTAGAGGAGAATAAATCTTCTCGAACGGCTTAATCAAAAAAAGAACGTTCTCAAAAGAACGTTCTTTTTTGGTTTAAAGATGGATTGATACTCTTCCTTATACTAAGACTTAAAACTTCTTATTTATTTAAGGTACGCTCTAACTCTTGTAAAAGCTGTTCCGCACCTTTTTTACTTAACACAACGTTTCCATTCCCAAAGGTTAAGTTTTCACGCGTAATTTCCCCAGTTACTAAGCAAGCACCATACGGGCTATACTTTTGTAAAATAATAATATCTTCATCAACATATATTTCTACTGGATCACCTGTGTTGATATTTAAAATACGGCGCAATTCAATAGGAATTACTACGCGACCCAATTCATCTACTTTTCTTACAATTCCTGTAGACTTCATAAAATCCATTCCTTTCATAGTAAACAAATAATATCTTCTCGATACAAATCTAGTCAAATTCGTCAGAGTTGCTAAAACCAAAATGCTTCAATGATGGTCTGATAACGGTTTATAAGTTCTTAAAATATGGCAAATAACGCATTAAATAGATTTATATACACTTTGTATCATATCAATTCGTACACTATTTATGAATAGTGCATAATCTTTAAAATCGAATTCATCCATATATGTTAAAAGTGTGTATTTTATCCATAATATAACTATATATCCATCTTTTACACTACTTTGTACCCATTTTATAACTTTTATTCCGACATAAGACGACAAAATCAGCTATAGAAAAAACGTGCCTTTTCTAACTAAAGACACGTTCATTTGGACCCGAAGTTGTCACGAATAGCTTTTTGAATCATAGCTTCACACCGCTCCAGCTCTACTTTTAATTGTTTTTTATATAATTTAGCTTTCTCTTCTCCCTCATTTGTAAATGTATAATAAACCACTTCTTGAAGCTTCATTCCTTCTTTTTTACGCTTCACCTGTTTGAGGACACCGTCTTCAATCAAGTCATGAAGAGCTTTGTATACTTCAGAATGATTAGGTTTGAACCCAAAAGGTCGAAATTCATCCCTCAACACATCTAATAACCGAAGGCCATACAGACGCTCTTGTTCTGTCATCGTAATCATATATAATTTTAAGAAAGCACGTTGTTTTAATAGAAAACCACTGGATGTACGCTTTTCTCTCATCTCAACTTCCTCCTTCACATACTTGCTTTCATTCAGGATAATAGAAAGCTCTATACGTAATTATACTTTTTTTATTCTACATAATCCTTCTTTTTCACTCAAAATCTCTTTTTTTTCTCACATTTTTTCACTTATTTACGTGTTTTTCTCATTCTTTGTAAGCAGGCATTGAATTTTCTTTTTTTCATATATATAGAAGGAATTTACGTGAATATAAGGAGGGGTTCCTTTGAGTAAAAAATATGATGAGATTGATTGGGGTTCGATTCAGCATAAGGTAGAAGATATGCTTGGAAATCACTTTTGGAGCGATTTAAATCACATCTTGCCAAAGCGATTTCCAAACGTCGACTTATATGAAACCGATAAAGAAGGCATTATCGTCGTTGAGGTTCCTGGACTGCATTCAACTAACGACATTCAAATCAAGTTGGACGCAAATATATTAACAGTTGAAGGGAACGTTCCTTATGCTTATGAAGCATCTAAACAAAAGTTAAAGCTGAACGAACGCCACACAGGCGTATTTTCTCGCACGGTCAAACTTCCTTTTCACTACACAGACGAACCAGTTCGCGCTAAGTACAAAAATGGATTATTGGAAATTCGACTGAATAAGATAGAAAATGATCAAACCATTGCTATACAATTTGAAGATGATTAACTGCACGTAACAAAAACCCTTCTGTTAGCAGAAGGGTTTTTGTCAGAGCGCTGAACTTAACACAATGTTTCCTTTTGGCGTCTTATTATTCGCATTCGGTTCTAAAGTAATCGCCATAACATCCCACTTTTCAGTCTGTTCTTTTTGGCTCATCGTATAGACCACTGTCCCGTTTCCTTTTTTATCTGTTATAAAAGCACCTGCCGGATGAGGCTTATCACCTTTTATGAGCCACACCTGATAGACTTCATTCCCCTTTACGTTTTTCAAGTTATTCGCTTGAATGACCACATTTAAGAGTCCTTATTATATAATCGAATTACCTTTGAATTCGGATCACTTTCACATCTTTTAAACGTACCTTTATTTTTCAAAAATGACAAGTAATTATACTTTTTTTATGGAATAGGAGCGAAATCGTCCAATGAAACATTTGATTCTTTTTGATGGCATATGTAATTTATGTAATAGCAGTGTTCAATATATTATTAAACATGATGAACAAGCTTTGTTTTCTTTCGCTTCTCTTCAATCAGATTTCGGAAAGCAGCAGCTAGCCTCTCACGGCTTACTTCCTGAGCAATTAGACAGCATTGTATATATTCATGGAAAACAAAGATATGTAAAATCAACGGCTGCTTTAAAAATCGCCAAGCGCTTAGATGGACCCGTTAAATTTTTATATGCTTTCATTATCATTCCTGCGCCTATTCGAGATATAGTATACAACTGGATCGCTCGCAACCGATACAAGTGGTTTGGCAAACAGCAGCACTGCATGCTCCCAACTTCTGATACGAAAAAGCGGTTTGTCGATGACTAAAAAAGCTTGGGACATAGAGAAAAAAACAGTTCCAAAGAGGAATATTTTTATGTCAAGAAAGTCTATTCATTAAAAAATCCGAACTGATTCAACATTCTAATGAAAGAATGCTGAACTATAGTTCGGATTTTTCAGCTAACATATGGTTGTGCGAGCTTTTTTAGCTTCCACCCATTGCTTTTTTATTCGTTGCTTCAATTGCCTGCTTCATTATTAAGGAAAAGTCTTGTTCTTTCATCACTTTTAACCCTTCGGCAGTAGCGCCGCCTGGAGTTGTTACTTGCTCTCTTAAAGACGCAGGATCTTTGGTTTCATGCAGCATTTGTACAGAGCCATACATCATTTGAATAACTAAATCTTTGGCTGTTTTTTCGTCCACACCGTAAGCAGTAGTTGCATCAATTAACGATTCTGCAAAATAATATAAAAACGCAGGTGCACTGCCAGTTACAGCCGTTAGCTCATGTACTTCTTTCTCTGAACACTCATGCGCTTCACCAATTCCTTTTAAAATCATTTGAAGCACTTCTTTATGCTCTTTTGTGGCAAAAGTTCCAAGTGTATACAGAGACATCGATTGTCCAATCATAGCAGCTGTATTTGGCATAATCCAAGCGACAGGCGTATCCTGCGGAAGATGATTTTCCAAGTAACTCGGACCAATTCCTGCCGCTAACGTTACGACAAATTGTTGATTTAAATGCGTCGAAAGTTCCTTGAGCACGGAAGGATGGGCCTCGGGAGGCATCGCTAAAATAATAACATCCGAATTGTCAACTTCTTGGCGCCAATTTTGCGTCGTTTGTACGCCGTACGTTTTTTCAACACGCTGTAACCGCTCAATATCTCCGTTGTTTGACATCACCACTGCCTCAATACTGTCAGCGCTGCTCGTAACCAAACCAGCCGCTACAGCTTCAGCCATTCGTCCTGCTCCAATAAATAAAATTCGCTGTTTTTTCATCTGTTACTCCCAGTTATATGTCCAGAATTCTTCTCTAGTTAACAAACGTTCCATTTGCGGATAGTCAGATAAGCGGTCGAAGTCAATTGCGTTCATCATTCCTTCTGTTTGAGAACGATGGGCTTTTAACGCTTCAATTTTTTTATCTTTCATCGCTGTTACATCAAAAATAACATCTGGTTCTCCAATATGTTCAATACGATCTTTTGAAAACGCATGACACCAAACAACCGGACGCTTTTCTTTTGGCATACGTTTTACCGCTTGAATGGTAGCTGCTCCCGTAGCATTATGATCAGGGTGTACCGCAAAGCCAGGGTAATGCGTTAAAATGTGAGTCGGCTTTACATCGTTAATGATTTCTTCAATTTTATCTGCAAAAACATCAATATCAAGAAATTCCAGCGTTTTATCACGAAGCCCTAGCATACGCAAGTCTTGAATATCTAAAACGTTCGCTAAATCTAAAAGTTCTTTTTTTCGGATCTGAGGTAAAGTTTCACGGTTAGCAAACAGCGGTCTACCCATATTTCGTCCCATTTCACCTAGCGTAACACAGGCATATGTAACGGGCGTTCCTTTTTGTCTAGCTTGCGTGATCATTCCTGCTGCTCCATATGCTTCATCGTCAGGATGCGGAAATACAATTAATAATCTTTCTTCCATATTCTATTCTCCTCTCTTTTCTGTTATGAAAACGGGTGTTCACTTAATTGAAGGGCAACTGCTAAACGACCTTCAAAGTCATGCCCAGCTAGAAGAAGTCGGCCTTCTTCATCAATTTCCCAATCTGTTAATCCCTCTGCATAAATCCATCCTAAATCAATTTGAAGACCTACACGATAAGGACCTTCTCCAGTTATCTTTCCGTTTGAAATAGTGACTTTACCATTGCGAATAAAAGCTCCAACTGTCATTACTTTTTCATTTACGTGTGAAGCATATGCACCGTTTGTCGTTTCAAGGTGTACATATACGTCTTTATTTAAAAATGTTTGTATTTTTTTTTGGACTGTTTCTTTATGAATTGGTTGCACGCTTGTTACTCCTTTCTCATGTTCATAAATTGTATTGTACTAAAAATCATGAGCGAATCCTAATGTTTAGTTCTAGACTTTGAATTTCTTTATTCCATCGTTCATAATCATACATAAATGTTAATTCTCCCCAAGTCAACATACTGATTTCTTGAATGTCTATAATAATCTCAGCGAGTTCACGACTAAGCATACCTAGTTCTTTTCCTTCGGCCAGCTTTTTTTTATAACGATTAAAAGCTGGATCTAATTGTTCAATTTGTGCATAAATTTCATGGATAGAGCCATATTGTTGAATAAGAGGCAGTGCGGCTTTTTCTCCTACACCTGGAACGCCCGGAATATTGTCAGATTTGTCACCAAGCAATGCTTTTACGTCCACCCATTGACGAGGATGAATATTGTATTCTTCTTGAAAGTGCTTAAAGCCATAGACAAGATCGCCAACCTGCTTTTTGGCAATAATTTGCGAAATATGTTGATCTAGGAGCTGAAGCAAGTCTCGGTCATTGCTATAGATGTACCCTGGACTTTGCTTTTCCTTACTCCACTTGCTTGCAAGTGCTCCAATTAAATCATCTGCTTCGTAAGAAGACAATGACATTTGATAAATGCCTACTGTGTCAAAAAATTGCTTTAACGTTTCGTACTGCTGAATCAGCGGCTCAGGCAGCTCTGCTCTTGTTTGCTTATATAGGGCGTATGTATCTTTACGTTTTGTATCCTCGCGCTTAACATCCCAAGCGACGAAAATATGGCTTGGCTCATATTGGTGAATCAATGCATGCATTTTTTGAATCGTTACTCTCAGGGCATTCGTAAATTGGCCCTTACTGTTTCTTGTCAACGCTGCTTCATCTCTGCCATAAGAAGTAGCAAAATAACAGCGGCTTAATAAATTAAATCCATCAATTACTAATAGTGTTTCGTTCACATAGTCACGTCCTTTGAAAACTTTGCTCCTTTAGCTTTTAGAGCAAACATACTATAGCACTTGTTCTTTGCACGCGTCAATGAAGTGCACAAAGCTCAAAACCCGCCCATTTTTTTCTCTCAATGTAAATGTAGTATAAAGATGTTAAATTGTTGTTATGATTTATTCGTTTGGCTTTTAGAACTTTTGACTATCCTATAAAATGAGGATGAAAGATCAATCCTACAAATGAAGGTGAAAAAAGTGAATAAAAACACGATGATTAAAACATTAAAAGTTATATCTGTTGTGTCGCTGCTCGCTTTGTTATTTATCATTGCTTATGATCGTTCCATGTCTACATCCATGATTATTTTGTTCAGTTCGCTCATTTTCTTTGTATTTGTACTTAGCGACTTTTTTTTCGATCGCAAGCCGTGGGGATTAAAAGGCCTTCAATTATATATATCACTGATGTTATTCATCATTGCCATTTTTGAAATGCATCAAGTTGTCAGTTCACTTTGCGTTATTTCCATTATGGCCTTACCAAAAGTTATTGACGAATTAGCTTAAGTGTGAATGATAAATGATAAAATCCATGATCACAATGATCATGGATTTTATTACGTTTTGAGTAATTTTTCAGAGATACGAAGAGCTTCTTCTATGCCAAATTTACGCACTAAACTGATGGCTTCCTTTATTTCTCTCTTTTTCAAATCATGAGTCGGATTTAAATTTAACAACACTTGAATAACAACTAAATCCCGCATCGTAAACATCATATTTTTTTTCATATCTCGCTGAAATGTATACTGCTCTTTTAAGAGCCGGTCACTTATTGCTAACACTTTCGACTCCGGAAGATGTAGCTGCGCTCCTGCTTCTTGACAAGACCACAATTTTTTCACTCGATCTTCAGCATTCATATTTGCGACTCGTGCATATGTAATATCGCTGTTTTCTTGACGAATCTCTATCTCTTTTAACGTTGGTTTTAGCACCGTTTTTCGCTTGGAGACTTTTTTCTTATCAACTCCTGTATCCCTGAGGACTCTGCCGTGAACGGTGTAAATGTCGTATTCATTTTCTCTTTTTACATCTTGTTTATTGTATTTTGGAAAATAACCATTTACAAGCATCGTTCTCAGCATATCTAATTCTTTTTTTAATCCATGAACTTCAATATATCCAACAGCATAAATTTCTTTGTGGAATTTTTTTGTGTTGCTAACGCCTTTTCCTGCAACGTGAGCTCTTACTCTTTCTGATAGAGAGCCCGTCGTTGTTCCGATATACAAAAGCCTGCCGGGTTTATCAAAGAAAAAATAAATGCCAGGAGCGGAAGGCAATTGTCCCATTTCTGCTGTACTTAGCAGCTTCTGCAGTACCTGCATGACTGCTAAATCAATTTTTGCTGTCATTATTTTTGATAACCTTTTAACATTTCTTCATACACTTTTAGATGCGTATACACAGTTTGGAGAAGCGGTACGTGTATAGACGATTTTTCAGCTAATGTCAGCAAATATCCTTGAAGGTGGTCTCCTTCAATTTGAGAACTTTTTTCCATATCACGCTGCATCGATGACTTCATGTCATACGTCATTTTGTCCATCGTATTCATATGCTGTTCAATAATCCCTTCAGCTAATGGTGCATCGTATGCCATCATAATATTTTCAACTTCTTTAAAAAGCTCTTGTACAAATTGACGCCCTCCTTTTGCCGCTAGCACTGGGCCAACAGGTGCGCGCATAAGAGTGGTCATGCCTGACATAACCGTAATAAATAAATACTTATGCCACATATCCTGTTCAATATATGAACTTTTTACAAACGAAGCTTTTGTACCACTGAACGCTTGCTCAATCAGTTGTAATCTTTCTGTTTCCTTCTGCTTAAATTCACCAAATACAAGTCTGTGAGCAGGACTCGTATGGACGACATCTCCATCTTTGTTTAAAGTTGTTTCAATAAAGCACAGTCCCCCAATGACTTTTTCTTCCCCAAAAGCTTCTTGTAAAGGAACGACGTGAGCCATACCGTTTAACAAAGGTACGACAACTGTCTGATTTCCTACAAAAGGACGCACATCCTCAATTGCTTGTTTAAGATGATAAGCCTTAGTTGTGAACAAAATAACATCATAAGGCTCTTTCATCTCAGATTTTGTAATAGCTTGTACAGGTGAAGTGAAGTCACCGTGTATGCTCTTGATAACAAGTCCATTTTGTTCCAGCTCTTTTTTTCTGCGTTCTCTGACAAGAAAAGTCACATCTTCTCCTTTTTCCACAAGCCTGCCTCCAAAGTAACCTCCAACGCCGCCTGCGCCTAAAACTAATATTCGCATAACTTTTGCTCCCCCTTTTCTTTTTCTTTTATTGTAGCACAGCTAGTTTGAAATTTTATAATATTCTTATTTCATTGTATTTTGAGTTTTTTACAAAAGATAGCCATAGCGCTTTTAAAGTTGTTATAATGAATACAAAAAAGCATAAGAACTTACGCTTAGACATTTCCCCCCTCTTGGATACACTATTTACCAATCCGTAATCGGAAAAGCTTCGATTTAAACAATGTTATTTACATAGGAGAGACTGAAATGAAAACAGAAATCTACATTTTATCTGGATTTTTAGGCAGCGGAAAAACAACTTTACTTAAACAGCTGCTTCAGCAAGAAAAAGATCGTAATCGCAACATTGCTGTTGTGATGAATGAGCTTGGCCAAGTTTCGATTGACTCAAATGAAGTAGAAAAAGACACGCCGTTAAAAGAATTGCTAAACGGCTGCGTGTGCTGTACTATTCAAGGTCAATTTGAAACTCAGCTTCATTCACTTCTACAGGAGAACACATTGGATGCTATCTATATAGAAACAACCGGAGTTGCACATCCAATTGAAGTGTTGGATGCCTGTATGTCTCCTCTTTTTGCGCATCAAGTCACGATTAAAAGTATTATCACCACACTCGATGCAACAAGGTGGAAAGAACGTGGGTCCTTAAGCATTCAACTTCAAAAACTTCTTCAAGAACAAGTAAAACATGGGGATGTAATTTTATTAAACAAAACGGACATGCTGTCTGAGTCAGAAAAGTCTTCCCTGCTTTTTGAGGTTCAATCAATTAACGCTAGGGCAATAACATTATTAACGACATTTTCCCGCGTGAAGCTTGACGTGATTCAAAAAGCTCAGCTGTCTCAAAAACAGCCGCACCATAAGGCTCATGTTGAAGATCATCTTCATTTGAAAACATTTGTATATGAGTTTACAAAAAAAGTGGATCTTGAATTATTTGAAAATTGGCTGCGCCAAATGCCAGATACCATTTATCGCATTAAAGGCTATATACGCTTTACTCATTCGAATGATACGTATTCGTTTCAATATTCATACGGCATGCCTCTATATATGAAAGAAATGATGAAGCTGCCCACTACTCTTGTCTTTATAGGGGAAAACCTCGACCACGCTAAGATGAAACAAGAATTATTTAATCTTGAACAGCAATCCAATTAAAAACCCCGCTCTAGGCGGGATTTTTTTATTACTTATAAACAGGCATTTTGTACTCTGCGCAAAATTTCATATGCACGATTTCCGGCTAACTCTGTCAATTCTTCAAATTTTTCATCTCTTTTCAAATCGAGTTCAATAATTTCTTTTGCCAGCTCAATAATCTCTTCTTTTTTCAATTGTTGCACAGCCATGTAAAACGCCCTTCCCTTTTAGAATTTATGTATATTCTCACATTTATTTTCTATTCATCATTTTGAAAGCAAGTGATTAACCACAAGGCTTTATCCTGTATGGTTAACCACTTGGGATCGAGTTAATCATTAGTTTATAGGACTCTTTTCCCTATTTCATTATTTATGTCACTTTTTCTCACATATAAATTCAAAAATATAACATATATATGTTAGAATGTATTACATGTTATAATTTTTTGTATTTTTTTCCTTTATAATAATAACATACTACTACGTACTCAGGGGTGAGGGAGATTGTCTACGAATGAAGCGTCATATCGAGATAAAAAAGTCATGTCTATTGGGATTGTAAAAGAATTAACCGGTTTATCAGAAAGGCAAATTCGCTACTATGAGAAAAGAAGCCTGCTCTTTCCGGACCGAACCAATACGGGTATCCGGAAATATTCGTTTTCAGACGTCGAACGATTAATGGATATTGCCGATCGCATAGAAGAAGGAGTTCAAACGAGTGAAATACGCACAGAACTGGCTAAAAAAGATGAAGCGAGAAAAATGAAAGAAGTAAAAAACCAAATGCTTCAAGGTCAGTTGAACGCTCATTTCAAGCGGAAGCTATAGAGTATACATACGGTGACTTTCCCGTCTCCGTTTTTATTTCTTTACGGCAGACAAAAAAGCGCATATCTAAAGATATCCGCTTTTTTGTTCGTTAAGCTGAGCGCCCTTTAAAGAATTTCGGCTGATGAGAACTCATGAACTTAGTTTTAGATAAAATGAACATAACCGATCCGCCCCAAATGAACAAAAAGGCAATCATCTCCACGCTAGAAAACGGTTCGTGATACACGAATACCCCTAATAAAAGCGTCATGGTAGGAGCAATGTACTGTAAAAAACCGACCATCGACAGCGGAATAAGCGGGGCTCCTTTAGCGAAATACAATAGTGGCATAGCCGTAGCAACACCGCCTCCAATTAAAAGAGCACTCAGATCAAGCGACTGAAGGGAAAAACTTGAAGATCCTTTCACTAAAAGAAAAATAAAATAAATAACTGCAATAGGTGCAACCATCATCGTTTCAATCGTTAATCCTACTTTTGCTTCTAATTGAATAGTCTTTTTTACAAGACCGTACAAACCAAAGCTAAACGCTAAGCTTAATGATACCCATGGGATATGCCCGTATGTAACTGTCATAACGATAACACCTATAGCAGCCAATCCAACAGAAGCACCCTGCCAAAAATTAAGCTTCTCTTTTAAAACGACTATACCAAGCAAAATACTAACGAGCGGATTGATGTAGTAACCTAAACTTGTTTCAATAATATGATTATGGTTAACCGCCCAAATGTAAACGAACCAGTTGATGCTGATCAGCACTGAAGCCACAAATAAAATGACCGCTTGTTTCGTATTACGAAATAATAAACCAAGCGTCTTCTTTAAAGAACTCATTTGCTTTGTCACAAGCAAAAGTAAAAGCATAAAAACAAATGACCATATGACACGGTGAGCGAGTATTTCATTCGCATTCACCTCGCCAAGAAGCTTCCAGTAAAGCGGAAAAAGCCCCCACATAACGTAAGCGCTGGCTGTATAAACAATACCTGCTCGTTTAGAATCTTGACTCATTTCTCAACCTCTTTTCTTTATCTCTCTGTCTCTTATCATTATAGATGCATTTGCCTCTTTTTTATAGCTTTATTTTGCCTATCGAAATAGCTCATAAAAAAACGATCGCTTTTAGCTCGACCGTTTTTTATACCTTATTTTTTAGGATTTTTTAGGCTGTTTAAATACTTTGGCACTGCGAATATACTCTACATCTTGTACATTTTCTCGCGCGTTAGCGATTCGAGCCGCAGCAAAAAAATAATCGGATAAACGATTTAAATACTGAAGCACCGCCACATTAATTTTATACTCACGCTGCACGCCAACAACAAGCCGTTCTGCGCGGCGTGTAATCGTGCGGCAAATATGAAGCGTTGTCGCTGCAGGTGTGCCTCCAGGTAAAATAAAACGCTCAATGGCCGGCGCCTCTGACATATAGACATCAATGCGCTTTTCAAGTACTGATATCATGTCATTTGTTACTTTGTACGGATGATCATCTTTTGCAAATGCTAAATCACTTCCACAGTCAAAAAGCTCATGTTGAATCGTAATTAGCTCTTCTTTTACATCTTTTAATGTTGTTTCATTCAGCTGATAAATCGCTTGACCTACAAAGCCATTTAGCTCATCAATCGTACCGTATGCTTCCACTCGAATATCATCTTTATTTACTCTTCCTCCAATTAAGCTTGTCTGCCCTTTGTCCCCTGTTTTTGTGTAAATGTTCATTGTATTTCCTCCTTCAATCGATTAGCAATTCCGTACCAAATATGATCTACTTTCTGGGCATGTGCCGCTAAATGCTGATACGCATACCCGCATTCATCTCTCCACTGCCGCTCTATTGGATCTAAAGGAACAATCCCTTTGCCGACTTCAGTTCCAATCACTATTAACTGTTCCCATACACCGCTGTCTCTCCACTTCTGTATTAACTTTTTAATAACAAGGTGCGGAGACTCCAGCTCGCTATGTATTAATTCCTTAACATAGTGCTCAAATCCTTCTAGCACAATGTAACTTTCTTCGAACTCAAACGCTGGTAAAACAGGGTCTTCATACAAACAATACCATTTTACCGACTCACTGGCATAATGCTGCTTCACCCATTTTCTTTTGCCGGTAAATGCACCGCCGAATACGAAATGCATGCTCTTCTCTCCTTTGCCTGTTTATATGTACACGTTACTGAGAAACCTTCTCCATAAGAAAAAGAAACATCCCAAAGCGACGCTGTCTGTTTAAAATGGGATGCAATTAAACGCAGTGGTCCGCCGTGTGAAACAATAGCAATGTGACGCAATTGCTGACTGGCCGCCAAATCGATTGCTTCTTCCCACGCTTCCCAAACTCGGTTTGAAAAGCTTGAGAAGCTTTCACCATTCGGAGGCGTGTGTTCTGTCCAGTGGTCAATCCATTTTCTATACGCCCGTATGTTTTTTAAATCTTCATACGTCTTCTCTTCCCAATCTCCAAAATGCAGCTCACGCCAATTCTCACTTTTAACCACCTTAGATTTAGGAAAAACAATTGAGCTTGTTTCTAGCGCTCTTTTTAAGTCACTGGAAATAACAAGCTGAGGTTCTAGAAAAAGCTCTTTTAATTCATTTTTCCCTTCTATACTTAAAGGCGGATCACTCCACCCTATATATTTTTTCTGTTGATTTTCAAGCGTCATGCCGTGACGAATACATGTGATAACCAAAGAATTATCCATAGAAACGTTTCTCCTCCTTCAATGGTTGCCCCTATAACATCTCCTGTTACGCCACCAAACTGCGAACGATAAAATCGTATCCAGAGCCATAAAAAACCGGCAAAGAAAAGGATAATGAATTTATTGTCCATAAAAACAGCGAAAATAGCAACTAAGAATAGGCTCATGATGATAAATCCATAAATAGACCGTTTGGTGACTCCTTTTTGAAAATAAGCAGCAAGACCCGTATCTTTAGCGGGCTTATCTCTCATCAATAAAAAGGCTGCTCCAATTCTTGGAAGCGTAAAAACAATTAAACATGCCCAAATTGATAAAGAAGAAAGAGACGCTAATTCATAGATCGCACTAAAACGCAGCAGCAGCAGAACCATAAGAGAAAGAATAGCAAAAGACCCAACGTGCGGATCACTTAAAATCTGCAGTTTTTTTTCCTTTGACTGATGAGAAAAATAGGCATCACTTACGTCCATCCAGCCGTCTAAATGAAGGCCACCCGTTAAGACAAGCGATAAAAGCAAAACTAAAATACTATCAACAATCGTAGTGATAGGTGAAGATTGAAGCAGCTGTAAAAAGCTATAAAACATCAAGCCTAGTAACATACCAATCCAAGGCAGCACAAAAAGTGAGCGTGCCGTTCTTCTTTCAGTCCATTGAACGGTTTTAGCCAGTGGTAAGATCGTAAAAAACTGGAGAGAAATTCGTAGTATGGCTATCCATTCTTTCATATATCTACACATTCCTTTCCTTTATTAAAACGATAAATTCCCGCTTCTACACAAATAGCCACATCTGCTTTTTCTACAATATACTGATGTAATTTTCCTAACATCTTCATATAGCTATATGTGGGCTCCTCTAATACCCCCGCTTCAAACAG
Source organism: Priestia megaterium (assembly GCF_023824195.1). NCBI lineage: Bacteria > Bacillati > Bacillota > Bacilli > Caryophanales > Bacillaceae > Priestia > Priestia megaterium. The sequence goes on along the minus strand of NZ_CP085442.1, from coordinate 2,100,012 downwards.
TTCATTAGATACTAGCACGACCGTCTGAGACTGCGCAAACAGCTTATCGAGCGCTTTTATCATATGACGAAAAACCTCTTGTTTGCCTTCTTTTGTTTGCCACCTTTTTTCTGTTAAAAAAAGCTCATTGGCAAGCCAGTTCGTGACACAATCCAAAAGTATAGCATCATCACTTTGAAGATTTGGAAGAATTTGTTGTAAATCTACAGACTGTTCGATCGTTACCCAAGGCGTGTTCGCTGCTTGGCGCTCTTTTTGATGAAGCTGGATGCGTTTTCGCATTTCCTTATCTGTTTGCCGGCTTGTGGCAATATAAACAGCGCGCTTTGTACAAAAAGTTTGAACCATGTTCTCCGCTGCACGTGATTTTCCGCTTCGAACGCCTCCGCTAATAAAGATGATCATATTTCATCGAGTCCTTGTTTGATTACTTTAAGTAAATAGTCATTTTCTTCTTTCGTTTTCACAGCCAAACGGATATAGCGTCCATTTAAAAATGGGAAGTTTTCAGTATGACGAGCTACCACGCCATGGCTTGCTAAATAGACAAGCCATTCGCGCGTTTTAATAGAAGACGGAACGCTGCAAAGATAATAGTTTGTTTGAGAAGGAGAAACCAAAAGCCCCCATTCCTTTAGTTGACTCAAGATCCGTTCCCGTTCTTGTTTAATATAATATACGGTTTTTTTTACAAAATCTTTTTCATCCACACATATCATTCCTACTTGCTGCGACAATCCATTTACACTCCAAGGAGGCTGCTTTTTAGACATCTTGCTAATGATTTTTTCATTTGCCAAAATATAGCCAAGACGAAGTCCGGCAATATTAAACATCTTTGTCATAGAACGCACAACAATGATATGCTCATAATCCAGAATAAGAGAATCAAATGAAGGCTGATGTTCGACAAAATCAATAAATGCCTCATCAATCATTAAGTATGTACCATGATGAGCAGCAGCTTTTACTACTTTCATCCATTCCTCATGACTATACATAACGCCCGTTGGATTATTTGGGTGGCAAATCCAAAGTACTTTTATGTTCGGAAGAATGCTCATAATCAACTCTATATCCCAGCTCCAGCCATTTTCTTCAGCTAAAGGAACGTATGTCACTTCACATCCATAAGCTTTACTTGCCTGTTCATATTCAACGAAAGTCGGCTGTACAATCCCTGCTTTCTCTCCTGAAAATAACGAAGCAATAAGGAAAAACGCTTCAGCGGCGCCATTTGTAGGCAGCACTTGAGCAGCTGAAACATGATGATGAGCTGCAAGTTTATTTTTCAGTTCTGTTACTTGAGGATCAGGATAACTAAACGCTGCATCCTTGAATTCGTTCCACTTTTCGTGGAGCACAAGGGGAGCCCCTAAAGGATTTGTGTTCACGCTAAAGTCTTTTATATGCGACAAATTTTCGGCCCCTATTGCTTTTAAAAAGACATTAGGATTAGCTCCATGTGTAGGTAATAGCACTAATAACTCCTCCTAACAAAAGATATAATAACCACGTAGCATAGACCGTCCTTTTCATAATGAAAACAGCTTGTTCAATATGACCGGCTTGCAGGGGAATGAGTGGTTCGCCCATTTTTGCACGATTAGATTCTATGCCTTTATATGTATTAAGCCCGCCGAGTTGAATACCTAAAAGAGCAGCCACTGCGCTTTCCCCGTATCCGCTATTTGGACTTGGATGCTTCTTAGCATCACGCTTAATCAAACTCGTTACATGCCAAAAAGAATACTGGCTTTTTGCTACATTAACAGCCGTCATTACTACTGCAGTTAACCGACTTGGAATATAGTTTAATACGTCATCGGTTTTTGCACTAAAGTAGCCGAACAGAAAGTAGCGGTCATTTTTGTACCCAACCATTGAATCACATGTGTTAATAGCTCGGTAAAAAAAGGCTAGGGCTCCTCCTCCTATAAATGCATAAAAAAGCGGAGCTGTAATACCATCACTTGTATTTTCAGCCACGGTCTCTACCGTCGCCCTGGCAATTTCTCCTTCTGACAAACGATCTGTATCTCGTCCCACAATCATGCTTACTTCATATCTAGCTTTCTCCATATCTCCTAGCTGAAGCGGCTTTTGCACCTTATAAGCAGCTTCGCTTAAAGAACGAGTGGATATAGTAGTCGCAATCATTACGCCCTCTACTAAAACACCTGCTATAAAATGAACTCCGTACAAAGCATGGAGGAATAAGAAAGGAACAACTCCTGCGAGCACAACCATACTTATCACAAGAAGCAATCCTTTGAATCGTTTTCCTGCACCTTTATTTAATCTAGAATCCATCCAATAAATCCACTTTCCAAACCAGCGAACGGGATGCGGCCAATTTTCAGGGTCGCCTATGATTCGGTCAATTAGTAAAGCAATCGTCATGGCCGTCATGTGTGCAATTATCGCTTGTGTAATACTCATTTCTTCACCTCTTTCCCTTAAGTCCCTGCTCTAAGCTTATTTTCACCAGCTTGGCTACCGCTTGACCTAAAGCGGTCATAGAGCCTGCATATTCATATAATGGTCCTTGCTGAGACGCTGCAACTGAGATGCTGTCCGTAGATGTTCCCGTAGCAATCGTCTTTGTAGCTGGATCTATGACACCCAGCTGTGACAGCGTTTTTGTTTTGGCTTCTGTGGCCGCAATAAAAAGCTGTAAAAACGCAGCATCCGTAAGCGTACCTTCCACGAAAAAAAACATATTAATTGTACCGGGAGAGGAATAGAACGGGACAGCTTCGTCAGCTGTAATATCTACTGCGTTTCCTACTCCAGCCGTTATCACGGAAGCTACTCTTACTCCGTAGCCTTCATAACAGTAAACCGCTCTTTCTTTTAACCAAACGGCTGTCATTAACCCTACGATTTGCTCATGGCGCACATTTTCTTTCATCAAATATTGCTCATACTCCAAAGAAGGAGTATCTGAATAATAGTCTTTGTGAACAAATCGATTGTAAAAGGTGTCCGTTTCCGTAATGCCTGTTCCTAAAACCCCTGAGCTGTATGTTTTATAAGAAGTCTCGGTTTTCATGATTAAAAGCTCAGGCCGTTCTTCAATTTTAAGATGTGAAAAGGGACCAATCCCCTTTTCAATTCGAACTGGAATATGGTCCCTCTTTTTATTTATTGTACACCTCAGGGTATACTGCTTTTGCTAAGTCCTCTAAGCCATCTACAATACGAGGTCCTAAGCGGTTGATTTTGTTTTGATCAACCTTCTCGATGTTACCCTCTTTTACAGCAGTCATGCTGCTCCAAGCGGGACGCTTCATAATCTCATTTTTGTCTGCATCATACGTTGCGATAATAACGTCAGGGTTTAACTTAACAACTTGCTCTTCAGAAAACTTAACCCAACCCTTTTCATTAGCCGCTACGTTATCAGCACCGATCATAGTAAGCATTTCGTTCATGAACGTACCTTTCCCTGTTGTATAAATCTCAGGAGCTCCTGATACTTCTATCCATACTTTTTTACGATCTTCTTTTGAAATCGTGTTTGCTTTTTTCTCAATTGAAGCTACTTTTTCTTTCATGTCTTTAATTGTTTGATTAGCTTCTTTTGTTTTACCCGTTAATTTACCGATTTGCGTAATAGAATCATAAACCGTATCAAACGTTGTTGAATCTTTTACAACAAATACCGGAATACCCGCACTTTCAATTTGTTTAAATACTTCATCCGAAACGCCCATACTTGAAGCGTGTGCCAACACTAAATCAGGATTTAAAGCAATAACTTTTTCTGCATTAACGTTCATATCTCCCACCTGCGCTTTTTTCTTTACGCTTTTAGGATAATCATCGTTGCTCGTGACACCGACTAATTCTTTTTCAAGGCCAAGGGCATATACAATCTCCGTATTACTTGGCATTAATGAAACAATTTTCTTAGGCTGTTTTTTCAACGTAATTTCTTTATCACGCGCGTCTTTTACCTTGACTGGAAATGCAGCTTGTGACGTTTGTGCTGTATCTTGCTTCGTTTTTTTATCACTGTTGCTTTGGCTGCCTGCACCGCATGCAGCAAGTACGATGACCAACAGTGCAATAATGGAATACGAAAGCCATTTTTTCATCTAAATACTCCCCCTATATATTGTTCATTGTGAATACGAAACCTCCACGTTAAAGAAAAAGCAAATGATCATGCAAAAAGCAGCGCTATCCCGTTTTTTTCGCTTTGACTATGTATACTGCTCGCCGGCAGCTTCAAAATAAAAAAGCTTTACTTTCAATTGAAAGCAAAGCAGGTAACGTCAAGATAAGCAGGAAAAGAATCCGTTCACTATACTTGATATGTATGTTCATTACCCTGCTTCACCCTTCCTCGAAGGTTTCACAGCTAACAATAAGGCAGGTCTCCTGACTTACGCACAAAGCGCTTACAGTGGCGGGACCGCGCTGGTTTTTCACCAGACTTCCCTTTTCACTCAATCTTTAAATTGAGACCTTATTGCTTTACGATTATTCACTTGTCCTAGTATACCCCACTCATCGAAAAATGGAAATAGCCATTCTCACAAAAAAAGCTGCGAGAATGCTCTCGCAGCTTAGGGAATTAAAGAGTTGCTAAAAATTCACGGACCGCTTCAGGCGTTTTAGCATTTGCGCTGTGCAGGTGTGCAATTTTTTCACCGTTTTTATATACAAGAAGAGAAGGAATGCCCATTACATTGTTTTCAGCAGAAAGTTCTTCAAACTCATCCTTGTCAATTTTAAACCATGCTTTATCTGTATTTTCGTCAACGATTTCATCAATGAACATATCCAAACGTTTGCAATCAGGACACCACGTTGTCGTAAAAATCCCAACGCTTAGTGTTTCGTTCTTAATTTGTTCGCGAAATTGTTTTTCTTCCGTAAATTGTTTCATTGTGTTACCTCCAGCATCTATTCGTTCCTTCTCACTATTCTACGGTAAGAAGTCTGACTTCATTATAAACGATTTTTTTATCATTGTGCTAATGTTTCAGCTTATTTAGACCATAACGGTTTTAGACGTAAAAAAATGCTAGCTTAAAAAAGCTAACATTTCGAAATCGTAGAATGTTGTGTCTATTATCAGCTAAACCATTTAGGCGGCATGTTTCGGTTCCAATAAATTTTCCCTAAATCATAATGCTTTTGAAAATTATCTGCAGCCGCATGATAGTGAAAATTAAACCAGTATCCATCTTTTGGAGGATTTTCACGCCGTACATGAAACCGTATTAAGTCCTGACCGGTTTCCCGGTCATATACATGGAAAATCTTTTCACCGTAGCCAGCAGCAGGGTGCTCGCTTATCTCGAGATTCTGAATTGACTGTTCACGTTCAGTGCCAATGTCGGTCAGCACTTCTTCAATTTTAGGTAACACTGCTTGACGAAATTCATCTTCAATGACAGGCCCAATTTTCGTTCCGAATTTTTCCACTGACTGTTTTTCAGCTGATTCCATTGCATACGTAACAAATGATGAAACGTCTTCATATTTTGGTTCTTCATATGGCAAATGAATATCTTCTATAACAGCTGTGACAGGAGTTGTTTCTCTTACATACCCTGCTTTATGTTGCTTGTCCGCTTTTGCATCATCAACGTATAAATATTCTGGTGGAGTGACAAGCCCAAATGTAAATACTGTAATAAATACAACTAGCATTCTTTTTATCCATCTAGGCATTCGTATCTTTCCTTTCTCATCTTTTCCCATATGGTCTTTTCATATCGTAAAATTCATTATCCTAACTCACTAGGTATTGTAACATACTTATTAATTTTTTACCTATATTTGCTTATTCATTTATGCTGTCTACGGGCATTCGAAGACTTTTTAGTTAGCACCTTCCTCCTTCTGTTTGAGGTTATCACACCGAGCGGAAACCTATACAAGATATTCCTTTTTCGCTGGATGCTTAAACACAAAAGTATTTTTATGTTCAAAAATATATCATACTTTTATGAACTTTAGATGAAATTCATAAAAAAAACTTCCAAAACTTTTTAATTCCTAAAAGGTTTTGGAAGTCTTTTCAATGATCATGATTCGTTTTACTTTTTTGTTTATTTTTGTATATCAATTGTACCGTAATGAAATTTTGATGTTTTTCGTTTTTGTACGGTAAATCCATGTTCTTCAAAACGACTGCTTTTCCAATGATCTTTTAGCACGATCTTTTGTTTGGCTACTCTTTTTGCTTCTTGTATAGCCATTGGCGTCAGCGTAGTATACAGTGCTATTGCTTTAATACCGTTAATTCCATTCGATTCATCAATTTGCTCTTGAAACATAGGATCAAAGTAGACAACATCAAAAGAATTATCTTCACAACACGCCAAAAACGATTCAAAATTTTGATGAACCACGTTTATACGCTTCATTGCATCGTTCAACTCTTGTACGTCACTTTCCCAATTTAAAAGTCCTTGTTTGACTAAATAAGCTACATAGCGGTTGCCTTCTAGTCCGACAACTTTTCCGCTTTTCCCTACCGCTGCGCTCGCCATCATACTATCCGATGCAAGACCAAGTGTACAGTCAAGCACGCTCATTCCTTTTTCCAAACTAGCAGCTTCAATAAACGGATCACGTTCTCCACGCAGCCATCTCTTCACTCTAAACATAGCGGAATTTGGATGAAAAAAAATAGGTTCCTCTTCGTTTTGAACGTGCAACTCTACTCTATTCTTACCGACAACCAGCACGTCTGCAGCTTGAAGATTCTGAAGATCTGCAACGGATTTCTTCTCTCTTACTACAAAAGGTATACTTAAATCAGCGGCTACTTGTTTGGCTTTTACAATCATCTGTTCATTTGTTCGACCAGCAGTCGTAACAATCACTTTCATAACTCCCCCTACACTGTTTGGCTATTTACATAAAGAAAAAGGATGCCGATAGACATCCTTTTTCTTATAAAGTATATGCGATTTTTCTCTAAAAATCTATATACTAGATGTGACAAAAGCAGGACATTTTATGAACAGTGCTGCTTAAAGCCATTTAAAATGTTTTCAAAAATAACCTCTAACGGCTGACCTTCAATTTCATGTCGAGGAATAAAATGAACGACTTCTTTTCCTTTTAAAAGCGCCATAGACGGTGATGAAGGCTCAATGTCCCCAAAATATTCACGCATTTTAGCTGTTGCTTCCTTATCTTGACCGGCAAAAACAGTTACCACTTGATCTGGTTTTTGCTCAGACTGTAAGTACGCTTGCGTTGCTGCAGGACGTGCTAAACCAGCAGCGCATCCACAAACTGAATTAACGACAACAAAAGTTGTTCCTTCTACGTTTTCCATAAAATCAACTACGGCTTCCTCTGTTGTTAATTCTTCATAACCAGCTTGAGTTAATTCTTGACGCATTGGTTTAACTAACTGACGCATATATTCTTCATATGCCATTGACATATTAACATTCCTCCTAACAATCATTCACGCTAAAAGCATACTATAAAAGCCAGGAAAAATCTAGCTACTCACCTTTCAAATCCTTATCGTTGTCCCATTCTCCTTTTCCATTTGACAAAAAAAGATTAAAACCGGGTCATATCATCTAATTTTTTTCCATAAAAATGTCGATTTTTACTATTAATATTCCATTTTTTGTACTATAGTAGTAAATAGTAGTTTAGTAGAAAGGATTTTCAAATTGAACCAGCGATTTAAACCGAACCAACGATTTAAGCCAAACAAACGATTTTATGCATTTTTGTCTTTAGTGTTAGTGATCGTCGCTTCTTTGTTTTTTATTACAGAAGCCAAAGGAAGTGAATCCGCTGCATCTCAGCAAATCTTAGCATCTACTGCATTGCCGCTGAAAGAAGCTGCATCTTCAGCACAACCTGAGAAGCTGCTTAATACACTTCACCATAATATGTATGTAGCGAATACGTTAAACGATCAAAATCAAGCTCTTACACAGCCTGTTTACCTTACGTTTGACGATGGCCCAACGCCTGATACTCTCCATATTTTAGATGCTTTGCGTCAATATAACGTAAAAGCAACTTTCTTTATGTTAAAGTATCAAATTGACGCTCACCCTGAAATTGCTAAAAAAGTAGCACAGGAAGGACATGCCATCGGCTGTCACGGCGTCTCTCATGATATTCATGTCATGTATAGTGAAGACGGCGCCGCGTTAAAAGAAATGCAGGAGTGTCAAGCTACAGTTAAAAAAGTAACCGGTGTTGACAGTAAGTTAATCCGCGTTCCTTACGGCAGCGTTCCTTATTTAAAAGAGCCCCACCGTACAGAGTTGCTAAGCCACTTTAAATTATGGGACTGGAATGTAGACAGTGAAGACTGGGCACTTCGTTCTGCACCTAGAATTATTCAGGGCCTTGAACCTCATATTCAAGGGGTTAACTCCAATGGAAGAACACCAGTCATTTTATTTCATGATAAATCCTTTACGGCACAATCCCTTCCTGCTATTTTGACTTACTTAAAGCAGTCGGGCTATCAGCCTATTAAAATTGATAACACCATGCAGCCTATGCAGTTTCCCACTCCCGCTGCAAAACAGTCGTAAAAAAGATCATTCAAGTGAATGATCTTTTTTTTATGCTTTTCTGCTTTCTGTCATTTGTTTCCAAACAGAACCTTTTGCTTCTTCTCCGCCTTCGATACGTTCAATTGCTAGCTTGATTTGTAAATCTACCTCAAATTCTTTATCATTCTCTGCTGCTTTTAATGCAGGAAGAGCCGTCTCGTCCCCTACTTCGTATAAATACATAGCTGCACGCCAGCGCACAAGCTTGTTTTTATCACCAAGAGCTTCACACATTGCCGGAATACCTTCTTCAAAACCTAAATCTGACATGCAGTCTCCAGCAGTACGGCGCACAGTGACTGATTTATCTTTTAATGCTTTGTATAAATAAGGCAGTACCGCCTTTGATTCAATCATTCCTAAGTAGACCGTAGCTAAGCGGCGAATAGATGCTTTTTCATCATCAAGCGCTTTATTTAAAACGTCTAAATCTGCTTCTGTTGGATCCATTTGTTCTAAATGGGCATAGCGCACTGACCAATCTTTGTCTTCTAGCATTTCTTCTGTAACTTTATAGGTTTTACGCGGCTGTACAACTTTTCCGCCTTCTTTTTCTTCTTGTGCATTAGCCACAAGGCGAGTTAATCTTTCTTGTGGATATGCCGCTGCTAACTCTTCTACAACTTCGTCTCCGATAGCCGCTAACTCTCCATAACGAACGCCTTGTTCTTTCCATTTCCGTTCTAATACCACATTATCTGAAAAACGTTGAAGTTCTGCTACCGCTTTTACGAATCGTTCGGGCAGACCAAAGCGCTTTTCTTCATTTCCGTCCGTTAGCTTGACTTGCATCGGTACATTTTTGAACATTTGAACTGACACATTGACCTCACCAAAATGCTCATTCATTTTGTGCTGTTCACTGTTGCTTTGCAAATCTTCACCAAACGCTGCACGAACTTGCGGCAAAATTTGCTTCCAGTCATATTTGGCATTTCGTTCTACTGCTAAGAAGTCCGCTACGTGGTAGACTCCTTTTACCCCTTCTACTTTCAAGATGTCTTGAACAACTTCAGGGGCTGCTTCAGCATTTTTTTCCGTATAGTTATTGCTTTTTCCGCCTGATAACACTTCGTCTAAATTAATTTTCATTGTATTCGGACTTGGCGTTGGCTCAATTGATTTAATGTTCATGTCGTATCGTACTCCTCTCATTAAAATTGTAGCATGTGGCTTATACTCCGTCTAACGACTTGTTTACGCGTTTTCAATTTCTTCAATCAGCTCTGAAAGCTCTGCCCAGCGATCAAGCAGTGCACTTAATTCTTCATTTGCTTTTTCTTGTTCTAACGATAGGTTATGCGCTTTTGTATAATCGCTGCCCACCTGTTCAATTTCACTTGTTAACCGTTCAATTTCTTCTTCTTTTGCTGCAATATTATCTTCGATTTCTTCCCATTCTTTTTGTTCTTTATACGTTAAGCGACGCTTTTTTATTTTCTCCGGCTGTTTTGGCTTTTCTTCTTTCACTTTAGCCTGCTGAGCCATTGCCTGCTTCTTCTTCATCGCTTCTTCCAATTGATCTGTATAAGCGCCAAAATAAATCGAAATGTTTCCTTCTCCTTCAAAGACTAGTAAGTAATCTGCTACTTTATCCAAGAAATAGCGATCATGCGATACGGTGATAACAACACCTGGAAATTCTTCGAGATAGTCTTCAAGCACCGTTAGCGTTTGAGTATCCAAGTCATTAGTCGGCTCATCTAGAAGCAATACATTCGGCGATGTCATCAATAATTTTAACAAGTATAAACGACGGCGCTCTCCTCCGGACAACTTTTGAATCGGTGTTCCGTGCGTATGTGAAGGAAATAGAAATCTCTCAAGCATTTGCGATGCAGAGATCATTTTTCCATCCGTCGTATGCACAACTTCTGCGGATTCTTTAATATAATCAAGCATGCGTTGATTCAAGTCCATATCATCGCTTTCTTGGGTATAGTAAGCAACTTTAACCGTTTGTCCTCTGTCAATTTCACCGCTATCCGGCTCAATGCGTCCTGCAATCATATTCAGAAGTGTAGACTTTCCGCTTCCGTTTTTTCCGACAATTCCAATTCGATCTTGTTTTTTCACGATGTGCGTAAAGTCTGAAAGAATGATTTTATTTTCATACGTCTTAGACACATCTTTTAATTCAAACACTTTTTTCCCAAGGCGGCTGCCTGCTAAACTTAAATCCAGTGATTCTTTTTCAGAGGAATCGATTTTCCCCTCTAATTCATCAAATCGCTGAATACGCGCTTTTTGCTTAGTCGTACGCGCTTTTGCTCCTCTGCGAATCCAAGCCAATTCATTGCGATATAAGTTGCTTAATTTTGCTTGAGTTGCTTTTTCCTGCTCTTCTCGAATCGCTTTTCCTTCTAGAAAAGCAGCATAGTTTCCTTTATAGCTATATAAATTCCCACCGTCTAATTCAAAAATTCGGTTTGTAACAGCATCCAAGAAATAGCGATCATGAGTAACAAGCAGCACGGCTCCTTGATATTTGGATAAATATTCTTCGAGCCATTTAACGGTCTCATAATCTAAGTGGTTAGTCGGCTCATCTAAGATCAATAAATCAGGTGTTTGAATTAGGCTTTGCGCAATGGAGACGCGCTTTTTCTGTCCACCTGAAAGCTCACCGATTTTTGCACTCATATTTGAAATCCCCAGCTTCGTTAGAATCGACTGTGCGTTAGAATTGGCTTCCCACGCGTTCATCGCATCCATTTTCTGCTGTAAATCATACAATGTTTGCTGTTTTTTTTCGTTTGCAGAGTCTTGCTCTAACGCATACAGAGCTAGCTCATAGTTTTTTAATAAGTTAAGAAGAGGCGTATCTCCGCTGAAAACTTGCTCCAAAACTGTTAAGTCTTCATCAAAATCCGGATGCTGCGGTAAATATGTCACGCTGTAGTCTTTAGCATGAACAATATCGCCTTCGTCTCCGAGCTCTAAACCTGCGATAATTTTAAGAAGCGTTGATTTCCCTGTTCCATTTACACCGATTAAGCCGATTCGCTCATTTTCTGTAATGGTAAATGTTAGTTGATGAAACAGCTCTTTTTCTCCATATGTTTTTGTTAAGTTTTCAACAGTCAGCATTTTCATAATGATAATTCCACTCTTTCTTAAATTGAACTAAAAATTCTTTCATATATGTATGTCGCTCTTGCGCTAGAGACCGTGCTGTTTGAGTATTCATTAACGCAGTGAGCTTTAATAACTTTTCATAAAAATGTGCAATAGCCGTTGATTTCCCGTGTCTGTATTCTTCTTCCGTCATCTCACTTCGTACAGCAATGTTTTCATCATACAAAGCCGTGCCTTTAGCACCTGCATACATAAACGTACGTGCGATACCAATTGCACCGATCGCATCTAAACGATCTGCATCTTGAACAACTTGACCTTCAAGCGTAGCCATAGCCGGACGGTTTCCGCCTTTAAATGACATCGTTTGTAAAATGTGAACAATATGCTTGCAGTTCTCTTCTTCTACCTGCTGACTCTTCAGCCACTCCCACACTTCTTCGTACGCCTTTTCAACATCTTCCACTAGCTTATCATCTACAACATCGTGTAAAAGCGCGGCTAGTTCGATAACTTCCCGATTGCCGCCTTCTTTTTTATATAGAAGCACTGCATTTCGACGCACGCGATCGATATGCTGCCAGTCATGACCAGTCGTGTCATGCGCAAGCTTTGCTTGAACCCACTTTTCCGTTTCCACTATTTTATTCATTTGCTCACCTCAATTATATCCACCATTATTTTAGCACAAAGTAAGGCGCTCGTCTCACTGACAGCTGATCACCCTTTGAAAACCCTCGCTGAAAAATAAAAAACAGATGGAGATCCACCTGCTTTTACAGCAATTCTTTTATATCTTTTTGAGTATCTTTTGGTGCAGTTTGAGGTGCATATCGCTTCACGACTTCACCTTGACGATTCACTAAAAACTTTGTGAAATTCCACTTTATCCCTTTGGAACCTAGTAGACCCGGTGCTTGTTCTGTTAAGTATGTAAATAACGGGTGTGCATGCTCCCCTTTTACATCTACTTTTGCAAACATCGGAAACGAAACGCCATAGTTTAACTCGCAAAATTGTTCAATATCATTTGAACTTCCTGGCTCTTGACCACCGAACTGATTACAAGGAAAACCTAGAACCGTTAGGCCGTTTTCTTTTTCTTCTTCGTACAGCGCCTGCAAATCTTTATATTGAGGGGTGAAGCCGCATTTGCTAGCTGTATTCACAATCAACAGCACGTCACCTTGATAGTTAGATAGCGATACGTCTTCGTCTTTAATTGTTTTTGCAGAGTATTCATACACGCTCATCAAAACGCCTCCTTTTCCCTATTGTAATTCACTTTATTTCGGAAGTACAACTGAAACGCTCTTATGATTTGTCGTAAAGAACCTTTAGCTGATCAGTCGTTTGCAGCATGTAATCAATCATCTCGATTAAATCTCCTACTTGGTCTTCGTAAATAAATCGGTTAAAGGTTACCTCAATATTGTTTTCATATTCGCTTCCTCCGACTTCATGAGTAATACGCTGCTTAACAACTCTTGTTGTTCCCCAGATCCTCTCACACATTTCCTGTATGTTTTGAAACTCAGCTTCTTCAAACGGTTTTTGTTTTTTTAGCTGAAAATGAATATAAACTGTACACCCTGGTTTTTCTACACGGGAAGGCATTAATTCGGCATGAATGTTGTCTAAGTCGGTTGATAAAGTTAGCGACGCGGTACAGCAAAAATGCTGTTGAAAAGAAATGCGGTACGTTCGAGTAAACTGAGCTAAGTCTACAAAATCTTCGCGGTTCGTAACAGATACTTGCCCAGATAAGTCAAGATCATAGATCTCTCCTTCTACAACAACTTTTAAATTATCAAATACAATTGGATCAAACATTTCAACTACTTCCTTTTTTATAAAATACGAACAGTCAGCTCTTCTTCTTTCTTGCCAAATTAATTCATAACATACCTGTTATTTTGTTTTATATGGCAAGAAAGAGATTGAGACACAACTAAGTCCATCCAATCTACAGACGAACAAATGGGATAAATGATCGAGTATGGATTGCTTGTGGCACCGCTGTTGATTTCCGTGCAAGACTTCGCTTTCCGCGGGCGGTCGGTGAGCCTTTTCTCGCAGGAGTCTTCGCCTTGCCCTTCAATCAACAGCTAGAAGCCACTACACCCATGAAACTTATTTTTACCATAACTATGAAAAAATCCGAACGAGTTTGATTCTTCATCAAGAATCTTGCTTCATCGTTCGGATTTTCCTTCAACTAAAATACTCTTACCCTAGCCTCTTCTCTTAAAAAATCCCTAGTGCATGTCCATTCTTGTCAATATCCATATTGAGCGCAGCAGGTTTTTTTGGAAGTCCAGGCATTGTCATAATTGAACCTGTTAGCGCAACGAGAAAACCAGCGCCGAGTGAAGGACGGAATTCCCTTACCGTAATCTTAAAATCAGTTGGTCGCCCAAGCTTCGTCTGATCATCACTTAACGAATACTGCGTTTTGGCCATACAGATCGGCAGGTGATCCCAACCGTTTGCTTCAAATTGCTGTATTTGCTTTAACGCTTTTGGAGCAAAATCTACGCCTTGTGCTCCGTATACGGTTTTAGCAATAGCTTCTACTTTTTCTGGAATCGAAGCTGACACATCGTAAAGAGGAGAAAACTGACTTTCTGTCTCGTTCATGACTTCAAGAATTTTTTCTGCAAGCATGACGCCCCCTTCTCCACCTTTTTCCCATACTTCTGTTAAAGCAACTGGAACATTCTTTGAAGCACACCAATTCATAAGCGCTTCTACTTCACCTTTTGAGTCCGTTACAAAACGGTTCACGGCTACAACATAAGGAACGCCGAATGCTTGAATCGTTTCAATATGTTTTTCAAGATTTTCAATTCCTGCTTCTAAGGCCTCAATGTTTTCCTCATTTAACCGCTCTTTAGGAACGCCTCCATGCATTTTCAAAGCGCGAATTGTAGCAACAATAACCACCGTTTCTGGTTTAATATCTGCCATACGAGCTTTAATATTTAGGAATTTTTCTGCTCCTAAATCTGCTCCGAATCCGGCTTCTGTCACTACATAGTCGCCTAGTTTTGCGGCCATTTTTGTTGCAATAACACTATTGCAGCCGTGGGCGATATTAGCAAAAGGACCTCCGTGAATGAGGGCTGGAGTATGCTCCAACGTCTGTACAAGGTTTGGCTTAATCGCATCTTTTAAAAGAAGAGTAAGCGCTCCTTGTGCACCTAAGTCCGCAACCGTTACAGGCTCATTGTCCATATTGTAAGCTACAACAATAGAAGCTAAGCGACGCTTTAAGTCTTGTAAATCTGACGCTAAGCAGAAAATAGCCATAATTTCTGATGCAACCGTAATATCAAATCCATCTTCTCGAGGAACACTTTGCATTGGACCACCTAATCCAATGACAACTTGACGCAACGCGCGGTCGTTTAAATCAACCACTCGTTTCCACGTGATTTTACGTGTATCAATGCGCAGTTCATTGCCTTGATGTATATGGTTGTCTAAAATAGCTGCCAGCGCGTTGTTAGCTGTTGTGATGGCATGCAGGTCTCCAGTAAAGTGTAAATTAATATCCTCCATCGGAAGCACCTGAGCATAGCCGCCTCCAGCGGCACCTCCTTTAATTCCCATTACTGGACCAAGAGATGGTTCGCGCATGGCGACAATCGCTTTTTTACCTAATCTATGTAATGCCTGAGCTAAGCCAACCGTCACTGTCGACTTTCCTTCTCCCGCTGGAGTTGGATTAATAGCCGTAACTAAAATCACTTTTCCATCTTTTTTTGTGTGTAAACGTTCCATAACGGACAAAGAAAGCTTGGCTTTATAGTGTCCGTACGGCTCTAGCTCGGTTTCTAAAATATCTAGCTGTTCGGCAATCTCTTTAATCGGTTTAATGGTTGCTTCTTGTGCAATTTGCAAATCACTTTTTATTTGCTTCTTAGTTGTCATATAAAAACCCCTTTTCTGGTGAGAATTCTTTTTAAACACTTCATCAAAAAAAGATAAAATCCATTTTCTGGGGGAGATATGAAGTTTAATAAATACAGGAACGACTGCGCTATAAATTTTACTGAGTTTCATTCAAGCTAAAAAAGCATAGCAACGCTCCAGTTCAACCTTATTGTACCATTTCACTTTGGCCATTACGCATATTAATGCTCTTTTTTTTCAAAATTCAATTGCTTAATATTCTGTATATTCCTATAATAGTATATTGTACATAAATGTTGAACCTCATCTTCACGTGAGAAAGAACATTTATACGCGTCATTACTTCGAAATCGAATAGGAGGAATTTTATTGCCTATTAATATTCCACGTGATCTTCCGGCAAAAGAAATTTTAGAAAAAGAGAGAATTTTTATCATGGACGACGTGCGCGCGGTTAACCAAGAGATTCGCCCGCTTAATATTGTTATCCTAAACTTAATGCCGGAAAAAGAAAAAGCTGAAACTCAATTATTACGTTTACTCGGGAACTCACCGCTGCAAGTGCATATTACACTTCTGTACACGGCAAGCCATAAAGCAAAAACGACGAGTAAAAATCACCTAGATCAGTTTTATAAAACGTTTGAACAAATTAAAGAGCGGAAATATGATGGAATGATTATTACAGGAGCACCTGTCGAACATATACCCTTTGAAGAAGTAAACTACTGGAAAGAGCTTCAAGAAATTATGGATTGGTGCAAAACAAATGTAACATCAACTCTTCATATCTGTTGGGGAGCCCAAGCCGGACTTTATCACCACTTCGGCATTGACAAGCGACCTCTTTCAGATAAATGCACCGGTGTATTTACGCATGTTGTATCCAGTGAAGAACCAATTAAGCTGCTGCGAGGATTTGATGATGTCTTTTATTCCCCTCATTCCCGTCACACTGATGTAGACATGAATGAAGTAAAAAATCATCCTGACCTTGAGCTTCTTTCCTACTCTGAAGAAGCTGGTGTTTATATGGCTATGTCTAAAGACGAAAAGTTTGTTTTCGTTACAGGTCACCCAGAGTACGACGTTCAAACACTGCAAGAAGAATTTCTTCGAGATACAGAAAAAGGGCTAGAACCAAAGCTTCCGGAACACTATTTCCCAAACAATGATCCTGACAAAAACCCTTTAAAAACTTGGCGTTCTCATGCCAACCTGCTGTTTATGAATTGGTTAAACTATTATGTTTACCAAGAGACTCCATATCTATGGGAATGAAAGAACCGATCTGTCCCAGTTTTAAATTAAATTACGCATGCTCTTTTTCATGTTGAAACTGCAGCAGCCGAGAAATAAAATAGAAAACCTGCTGCTCGTTTAGAGCAGCAGGTTTTCTATTGTTCACTCTTCTTTAATCCGTAAGGAAAGCTTTCTTTTAGAAATTTAGCATCAACCATATTGCTTTTGAAATCGAACATTTTTAGATTATTGCTTATTCTCCCTTTTTATCTTCTTTCTTTTGTTCTTCTATCATCGTGTCCAGCCATTCAGGCGGCTTTTCATCTTTGCTTTCATTGTATATTTCTGAGGAATCTTTTTCCTCCAAAGAGGATAAGATGTCGTGAATATCATTTTGATTACCTAAGATATTTCCAAACCCTTGATTCACTTTTTTATGACTTCTGAAATTGGTCGGAAAGTTATTTCCAAAATTCACAGCTGAAGCATCTTCAATTGTGCCAATATGAATGTCCCCTATGCTAAAAGTTGACTGTAGAGCTTGATTAGGCTCCCTCATTTCTTCCGTATGGATTAGTCTGTAAGGAACGCTTCTTTCATTAATTTTAACTGAAATTTCAGAAGGACCCTTTTCTTTATCTTTTGCTTTATTATTTTGGCTACCCGATTTTTGATTGCCCTTAGAGCCATTTGTTGTTGTTTTTCCTTTCTTTCTCGGCTCTTGATATTGATTCGTTTGCGAAGGAAAAGTATTACCAATATTCAACGTTCCACTGAGTTCCTTTACATCAATATGTTCTAAATAATAAGATAGTTCGTCCAAGTTTAGTGTTTGAACGTTCCTTATATCTAAATGCAGAGAATGTACTGTTTTATCGGAAAGTTCATTTACGTTTTTTTCTAAACTTGTGAGCCTTTTTTCAATATTTTGGAGTATATTCAGCACCTTTTCATCCATAGAGTTTGACCCCTTATTTGATTTAACACTTTTAGCCCATCTACAACATATAATAGTGTATTAGATAATTTTTATTAATGTCTCATATGTATAGGGAGGAATTATGAAAATAGATCTCAGTTCTCCTCAAATCATTTTTGATGATCTCACCGTAAATGCGGTTAAAAACAACGCGGGAGTTTTTATAGGAAAAAATGTTCAACAAAATTGGGAAACTACAATCAGCAGCTGTAATTCAGGTTTCGGCACAGTTTCGGGAGATGATAATCAAATATCCTATAACACACACCTTGTTCTTGGTGAAGATGATGTAAATGATTCTTTTGAGCAGGTCACAAAGGAAGCTTGACTCTACGCTTCTATTCATCATTCTTTTTAGGGATTTTCGCAATGGTGGTGTTATTTGAAATTTTATTAGAATCACCAACTATTTTTCCGAAACCATCAGAAATACGACTTTTATGATTCCATTTATATTGAATATTAACGCCATAAAATAGGCCTGAACTGTTTTGAATTTTATTTACATTAATCGAATGATAGTGAATATTGACCATAAATAACACCTCACAGACAGAAGTTTACTTCATCTAGTTCAATATAAAACTGAAAATACATTACCCATTTTTTTCAAATTCTTATCTGTTTGCCTCAAATTGAACGTCTCTTTAATCATTTAAGCTTTTACGTCTTTTCTATGATACTTACTCCATTTACTATAAAAGTATTCCTGTCATTACCTTTTAATCTATATTAACAGCTACCTCTCTAAAATAAGCTAGCAAAAAACCATCTGTATAAAAGATGGTTTAAATATATTACCAATATATCCTTGCCACTCTGACAAAATAATTAATAGATAGAATACCTAGTTTGGTTTACTTCTTTAACTTTGTGTAACAGGAGCATTGTTGAAATCTATATGTTCAGAAAAATAGGAATCAACGACGTCGTTATCATTAATGATGTTTACCATTTGAGAAGCAAAGTTATGATAGCCGATTATTTCACCGAACCCCGTGTTACTTTTCCAATTGACTTGCCAATCTGATTGGGTGTTTTCTCCAGTAAAAATACCTGAATTAGTAGAGATAGACGTAACATTAAGATTAGTAAATTTTATAATCAATGTTTTTCATCTTCTTTCATCTTCTTTTTCCCTAGAACTGAGAGACTGGTTGAGGATTAATATTTTCCGGCTGGGTAATTGGCGTGTCACAAACATCTTGATCATTAATGATATTCGTACTGCCTAGTATAGCTGAATTTACAGCAAATCCGTTTCCTAAGTTAAATTTCCCTTGGGAATTCCAATCTGGCTGGCTATTTTGACCCGAAGCAATTACTGAATTGGAAACCATACTGACCACATTTATTTGGTTGAAAATGACGGAAACAGGCATTAGTTAATTCCTCCGTTTTCTAAAATTTTAATGTAGTATATGCGTCCTTTTAAAGTATGGTTCAATCGATTTTCTGCAGTTAAAAATGTTAGTCATTTCTACAGTCACTAATTTTATATGTTCTTCTCATAAGCCGTTTTGCACTACCCCCAATTAGCAAGCTTGAAATGGGGAATTTCTCGATTATCCTGGATAAAGAAAAGTATTTAGTCATCGTTTCTTTTTTGTAAACAGCTATGTTTTTCTTTTTAATTTTTATTTAGAACATAGTTTTACTAAAAAATAAAACACAATCTTTTAAGAGATTGTGTTTTATAGCTCTTTAATATATTCAATGACCGAATCTGGAAATTCGTTTCGAATTCCGCAATTCCCACAATAAAATCCGCTGTATTCGTCTGTCGCAACGTACTGTCTTAAAAGAAACAATGTTAACCTGTTTGGGAGACCGCATTCTGTGCAAAACGCCAGGTATTTGCTGCGCTGTCTGTTTGCTGACATACGTTTCATCCTTTCGATTAACTATAGAAAGCGTTTTCTTATTTATATGGAGCTTTCTTATTAGTTTATGACAGCAATTACGGTCTATCTCCAATTATTGTCGCGACGAGAAGGGCGGAATAAACGCATAATTAAATTAATTATAAGCACAATAGCCAAAATGTTAATTAATAACCCAAAAATCCCGCCCAGTGCACCCATATGACCAAGCAAACCGCCAAATAACATCCCTGCCAGACCGCCATACAGCAGTCCACGGGCGAATCCTCCTCGTTTTGAACGGGTAACACCTCGATTTACAGCTCCATTTCTGCGGTTTGAAAAATTAGACCTCGGCTCATTTTGTCTAACGCTTGGCTGTCTATTAAAGGACCGCTTCCCCGAACGATACGACCTTGCACTTACGTTATAGTCATCGTGATAGGAAATATATTCAGCTAAGGGAGATAAACTTAGCGAAAAAATCAATGCTACGGCAATCATTATTTTTTTCATCTGCTTTTTCCTTTCTTCACCTAATAGTAACTGTTTATTATAGTGCGCTGTTTCATGCATATCATACGTTTTGACACAAAAGGGAAATTCAGCTTCATACAAAATTTTTAATCGGGTATCATAACGTTATACTTTGCCCTAGAAAGGAGCGTGCATGTACATGATACGAAGAATTAGTATACTGCTTTTCACACTGTGCTTCTTATTTACTGGAGCCCTTCCTGCATTATGTAAAGCGGAACAAGTAAAAAATGTAGCTGTGCGTGACCGTTTGCTTTATCAAGGTAATAACCAACTAAAGCAAACCTCCCTAACATTTGATGATGGACCGGATCCGCGCTTTACTCCACATGTATTGGATCAATTGAAAAAGCATGGTATTAAAGCAACCTTTTTTCTTATTGGGGCAAAAGCTCACGAACATCCTGAGCTTGTGAAGAGAATGGTAGCTGAAGGTCATGCTGTTGGGATTCATACCTATTGGCACCCCAATTTACTAAAAGAATCGACTGAAAAGTTTCACTGGGAAATTGCCAAAACTCAGGCTATTATTAAAAACATTACCGGTTTTGAAACACAGCTGTTTCGTCCTCCGTATGGAAATTTAACGCAAGAAATGATCAACGAGCTGCCAAATGAAAATGTCTATGCGATTAACTGGTCTTCTGATTCATTAGACTGGAAGCAAATTCCAGAAACAGAAATCACAAAAAATGTATTTAAGAACATGCAAGCCGGAACAATTGTTTTGATGCACGACGGCGGCCATTGGACCATGGACCTTTCCAACACCGCAAAGTCACTGGATACCATCATTCCTAGACTTAAGCAAGAAGGATATCATTTTGTGACCGTCCCAGAACTTTTGCACATCCCTTATCCAAAAAATTAAGCTCCAAAGAGTTTCTAATTTAGAAACTCTTTGGAGCTTTACGATTTCTCCTTAATAGAAAGTAAATATGCCTCTCCTACAAAAAGAGCGTGTCAAAAGATCTAATTCAAATCCATCTTAAAACTCAAAAATATGCCTTATTTATTCAAAACGTTATCATACTAAAGATACAAAAAGAGGCATTCTTTTTTTGTTCCATCGCTCTACAATAGAGGGAATTTACGGATAACCTCTAAAATAGGTTTTAAGTTGCATGATTAGGAGTAAATATTACTATAACTACTCTCATATTTTTAGACAAGCTGCATATATATAATATGAGAGAATCGAACGCATTCCACATATCCCTAAATTTCTTCTTCTCACAAAAAAATTGACGAACTTTTTTTGTCAACAGGTGCGTATAGATATGATAGAATTCCTATATAATGACCTGGATTCATTTCTAAACAAGGAGTTTTGACTATGATTAATGAACAAGAGACGTTGTTATTTATTAAAGAACTTGGCCGCTTGTTGAAAGACTATCAAAACTGTTCAAACGCCTCTGTAAAAAGTGAAATATATAAAGATATCGTGTTGTTGAGCAATGTTATCCAGTTAGATCACGTGAACGTTTCTTACGCTTAGAAAATCCTTTTTATTTCTTTATAAATTTCAGTTTTTCTACTATAACTACAGAAAAGGAAGAAAGGAGACGATTTCCATCCATCTCTTTTCTTCCTTTTCTCGTTATCGTTTTTATAGTTATTTAGAACATAGTTTTATTAAAATTAATATAGAGTTTTTCGATTGTCTTCGGCCCAACTATTCCATCTACCTGCAGATAAAATGCTTGTTGAAAAGCTTTTACCGCTTTGAGGGTGGAAGACCCGAATATACCGTCTGCGCCTCCAAAAAGAGAATAACCTAAGTGAATAAGCATACGTTGAATTAACTGTACGTGATTTCCTCGATCTCCGTATTTAATCAACATGCTTGAAGCCTTTGGGGTCTGTTTTTTAGGTACTTTTCCACTTCGAAGCTCCGACAAAGATAAACCGAATGTATATTGAAAATGAGGGTAATCTTTTAAGCTTGTCCAATCTCCTCCCCATTCCAACCCAATCCTTTTTCCTATCTCTCCCGCTTTGTTCCATCTTCGATCAATGGTCCAGTCAACTTTTCCGTCGTTATCAAGCAGCGCAATGTCAAAAGCTAGTCCATAATTATGATAAGAATAGCCGCCTTTGGCATTAGTGACAATACTTCCTGGTGTTGTTCGGCCTTGTGAATATAGTTTATGCTGATGCTCTATCGATCTAAATCCTTCAGTGATCACAACAAATATGCTTTCTTTATATGCTTGCCCAATGAGCTCGTACGCTTTTTCTTGCACTATTTCATGTACATCTTGTAACTTATTTTCTGCTTTTTTTAACAGCTTGTCTAATGATAAATCGCTCATACTCCCCACTCCTTAACTAGATGGCTTCTCCTTATATATACGTATAAGACGAACTCTAAGGGAGGCATCCAGTATCAGTTTATGCGGGAAGTAGTTAAGTTGTGCAACATGTAGAGCTGCTGTTATTTTAGCACCCAGTGGCTGATAGCCTTCGCTACTCCGTTATTGACATTTGTATCTGTCACCCAGTCCGCTGCTTCTTTTACAGCTTCCTGAGCATTTCCCATCGCGATTCCACACCCTGCCGCTTCAATCATAGCCATATCATTTAAGCTGTCTCCCATGGCAATGACTTCATCCATTGAAATGCCCAAACGTTCACATACAGTCATGATCCCTTTTGCTTTGTTAATACCAAGTGCATTAATTTCTAGATTCGTTAAACTAGAGTTGCTAATTTCAAAATCTGAAATGCCTGCTATTTGTTTCAGCACTTCTTCTCGTAAAGCATCATCTGGAATATCGTAGCCAAACTTCAGCCATTCCTGTGAGGCAATATCTTCTGGAAATTCGTCTCTCCATACTTTATCCGTAGTCACAGCCCAAAAGTTAAGCTTATGCTCTTGCGTTAAATTCCACATTTTCTCGATGTAAGAAGCATCAATTAACTTTCGTTCTACAAGCTCTCCAGATTCATCCCAAATTTCACTTCCGTTTACTGTAATAAGGTAAGAAGATAGCTGAAGAGACTGCGCATATTCACGGCATGTTAAAAGAGATCGCCCCGTGCTTAACACCACATGAACACCTTGTTCTTGAGCTTTAGCAATGGCCTCACGATTTTCTTTAGAAATTTCTTGCTGATTGTTCAGCAGCGTTCCATCCATATCTAGTGCGATCAGTTTAAATTCTTTCTTTTCATTTGTTTGCATCTTTCTCTCTCCTTCTCATCAATAGTAGGTATGACATTATGCTGAGCATTTGGCTTATACTATGTAACTCTTATTATAACTGTAGCACAGGAGCATTTCGCTCTGCATCAGATAAGCGTTAAAATGGTCAATTATTCTACGGGGAATAATTGAAGGAAAACAAAATAGATTTGTCGTAATTTATATTTAGCGCTTTTCATTTTTAGTTATTTCAACTAGAATTTTGGTAAAAGGATGTGAATGTTATGAATACTATTATTTCACCACGCGAATTACATACTGCATTGCAACAACCCCAACAATCCATTATTTTGCTTGACTGCCGATTTACCCTTGGAAATCCTGAGGCAGGCGCAAATGCTTATCAAAATGAGCATCTCCCGCATGCTCATTACTTGGATTTAGAAAAAGATTTGTCTTCTGCAGCTACTTCTCGCGGAGGCAGACACCCGCTGCCTGACGTTCAAAAGCTAGCTCAAAAGCTCGGCAGCTTAGGAATTAATGCTGATTCAAAAATCGTCGTTTATGATGAACAAAACGGAATGATGGCTTCAAGAGCATGGTGGCTACTGCGATATATAGGAATTGAAGACATACAAATTTTAAATGGAGGTTTTAATAACTGGAAACAATCGGGATATGAAACAACTAAGAGCGTCTCCGCAGCTTCTCCTCAAACGTTTGTACCTTTCGTTCAACAAGATTGGGGACTTGCAGGAGTTGAATACGTAAAAGAGAATCTTCATAACCCTAATGTTGTTCTTATCGACTCTCGTGAAAAAAGGAGATATCTCGGCTTAGAAGAACCCATTGATTTTGTAGCAGGACATATCCCAGGCGCCATTCATTCTTTCTGGCAAGATGTGTTAACTTCAGAAGGTTTATGGAAAACAGATAAAGAGTGGAAGGAGATGTTTTCAGCTATTGATTCTCACGCTGAAATCATTGTATACTGCGGATCGGGTGTATCTGCTTGCCCTAACGTTTTAGCTTTAAAATCAGCAGGTTTTCCAAATGTAAAATTATATGCCGGCAGCTGGAGCGATTGGATTAGCTATCGTGACAATCCCATTGAGAAAGCAAGATAGCACAAAGAAGGCTCAGTCTCACCAAAAGTATAGAGGCTGAACCTTCTCTTTTTGTATTCTTCTTATTAGCCGCATGTTATTTACTGAGCCTTAACATAAAATCATGAAGCCGCTCTAAGGTAAGCAAATTTTGATTACATGCTTCGCTATCTTGACAAATATAATTTCCTCGTTGTGTAAATGTCCCTTGAACAGTTCCTTTGATTTCAGCAGTGAACATACCGACTTCCTCGTAGCTGTGGCAAAGCGTGCATATTCCTTTCTGGTTGATAGGTTTAAACGTTCCTTGAATACCTTTTAACTTCTGGGTATACGGATCCTGCGCTACGATAAACTTTCTGTTTGAGCCTTTATCGATCCAGCTAACATAGGAAATGCTCGTTAGATCAATGCTATCAGCAGAAGGGACTTTTAACTTTTTCACTTTTGGAAACAACTTTTTCACGCCAGCTTCCGTTAAGGATTTAAATGGAATCACGTAAGGTTTTATACGTTCTAAAAACATTTCTGCTTGTTCTTTATTTTTAACTTCAGCAACTGACAGCAGTAATTCTTCCTGTTCCTCGCTAATAACATCAAACACATTTAATACTTTTTCTTTTGCAAGAGCTTTTAAAGCCTGCAGCACATCGGAATTGTTTACTGTTCCATGCCCATTGATAAGGATTTGCGTTTGGCTTTTGATAAAGTTATATTGATCATTTCTTATAAACGCTTCCACGTTCTTCACTCCTTCTTCATTTAATCAGCTACTTTTTACTTTACCGTACGGATTCCTTTTACGAAATGTAAAAAATAAATCAGAAATAAACTATACCTAAAAAAGCGCGGGCATTCAGTTGCCAGCGCTTGATTTCTACCGTTGCTTTTTATATACAATTTTTTTGATGGTTTCGGTTGATAAAAAGTATTCACGGGCTAGTTCCTCAATTGAAGTTCCTTTTTTAAACAAATTCTTAATCCGTTCGTTTCGCTCGTCAATCAACTTTCTTCCACCAGAGCAAGTTCCCCATTTTCTTTTTGCCTTCTGCGGCTTTGGAATATAAATGGTTTCTCCTTGAATGTATTTTTGAATTTCACTAATCAGCTCTTCAGGTAAAATATTTGTTGCTTTTACATACGTCATTTCTGCCAGCTCCTTATGTGGTTTTGCTTATACAATAAGGGGCAAAGCCGTATATATTAGAAATGAGATATGCGCGGTTAGGCGATGTCTATTACTAAACCGTCCACCCCATGCAAAGTATCGCCTTTCTAATATCAGGCTTTGCATGAGACGCTACAGTATCCGGTAAACATCTTTTATTTACCATTTATTACACCTCCACTTTACATCGAATGTAAACCAAACTTGTATAAAATTACAATTATTGGCTCAGATTTTATTATAAGCTATCTATAATCTTGCACACAACACCTTCTTACTTATAAAGATGACACCATAAATAAAACGAACTTGCAGTGAGCTCGTTGTTCTCACTGCAAGTTCGTTTTATTTTTGTTATGAACGCTTCTGCTTTTTGTTAGCTGAACTGCTTTGAACACCTTGTTCAGAAGTGGTCGTTCCTTGTCCTTCTACATTTGGTGAACCCAACTCTGATTTTGAGCGGTCTTTTTTAATTTTACTCATGTCACTCACCTCCAGTTTGTAGTGTACCCTTTGTACAGCTACATATAAGGAGACGTGTGCTGTTTTTATTGTTTCTTGAGCATAAATAACCATAGAAACGTTAAGGCTTGCTTTAATTCGTGTGGGAGCTGTCCAATCAGCTTATCTGTAACATTTCGCTTATATACACCTTCGCCATCGATTACTTCCCATCCATTTTCTGTTGCAAGCTGTTCAAACTCCCACGGCATCATCGTATTGCAAATAACGTCTTCACCATATAGTCTTTGAAAACTATTGGTACGAGGCTGAGCAGTTGGCCCAAGAATACCTACACATGCATATCCTCCTGGTTTTACAACTCGGTGCAGTTCCTTCAGAGCTAATCGCGGGTGCTCTGTCCATTCTAGGGCGTTGATTACCATAACCCCTTCTAATGATTCAGAAGACAGCGGGAGCTTCATAATATCAGCTTGAGCGAATGACAAATTTTCACTTTTATGTAGCTCAGATGCTTTTTGAACCATTTCTTCTGATAAATCAAGACCGATTGCTTTATATCCAGAAGCGGCTAGAAGAGACGTCCCAAACCCATCACCACAGCCGACGTCTGCTAGCAAAGCGCCTTTTTTAAGATATTTTTGAATAAATGGAATAACTGTTTTCCTACTTCCGTTTTTCCACATATCTTCACTTCGGCTATTCCAAAATGATACTTTTTGGTTCCACTCGTCTTGAGCTTGATCATGCCAATTAAATGTTGTCATTTTTTATCCCCTTTGCACTCTTTTCTTTACCTTATCACTTTTTATAATGAATAAAAACGACTATTTCAGCAACCATATAGATGTAAAGGAAGGTGTTTATTTGTATGAAAGAACGTTTCGTTGCGGTACGTAAAAATGCAGACGGTGACCTGCTAGAATTTCAAACGGCTTCAGGAGCTGTTTTAACCTATGAAGAAGCGTTAAAGAAAGTAGAAGCGGGAGACGTTGAGCATGTGAGTACTTTTGTAGGGAAAGACGGCGGTACGTATATTCGCAGTATTCCTGATCATGACCAAACAAATAATCTCGATGCATTGCCATCATTTTAAAGGAGAATGAATATGACAAAAAAGAATAATAAAGGAAGCTCTAATCAAAGTAACCCAAAAACGCAGCACCACCTTGTTGAAATGGGTGAAGAAATTTCAAGCGGAGATAATTCAAAGGGAAACAAACGCAACAAAGATCAGTCAAGTAAAACACAATAAAAAAAGCCGTGCTAAGAAGCACGGCTTTCACTATTAATGTTGGCTTGGAAGACCTAATGTTGAAAAATCTCCTGTTGCTACGCTTGTTCCAACTGAAGCAACACCTGCTACTAATGTAAACGCTAATGCCATACCGACTAATACTTTTTTCATAATTATTTCCTCCTCTTTCTTTGATTTGACTCTAGTGTATCACAGGATAAAAGTAGATGAATTCCTTTCTATCAGCATTTATCGCCTTAAAACCACGGATTTCCTCCATTTTGATAGAAATTTCTCAAAAATTATAATGATAGGAATATTTTAAACAAATAGAGCTTCAAGTTCTTTTTCTACTAGCTTGACGAATCGCTCATTTCGTTGCAGGGTGAAAATGGTCATAGACTTTTCCATATATTCTTTACCTTGTTCAATTTTACCTAATTTGATTAAGCTCTCTCCTGCTTGGTAATGAAGTTCTCCAAATAAATACATTGATTCATTACTAATGCACAAATCGATTCCTCGGTTGCTATATATTAATGATTCATCATAGTTACTCATATCTCCAAGCGTTTTGGCAAGTGCATTTAAAATTCTAATTTTTATATTTTCGTCTTTTGTTTGGGGCAGCTCATTTAAGCTTTTGAGTGCTGTTTGATATGTATCTAGAGCCTGTTCATACTCTTTCTCTTCATAAAGAATAATTCCAATGCTATTTAAAATTTCAATTTCTCTTTCTTTATAAAACGTTGCCGATTGCTTAGTAAGCTCGATCGCTTGGTACATTTTAGACAGCGCATCTTCTTTATTATGATGAATGTAATACACGCAAATACCTTCGTGCCACATTAAAAATTGCTTGTTCAGCGGATTTTGAAACAGGGGACTTTCTTTTTCTTTTACAATGATATTATGAATAGCATCATAATCTCTCTGACGAATATATTGACGAATTAAAGATTGAACCGCATCTACGTAATCAAGTCGAGGTGATTCTACACTATCAAAAAAGTAGTTAACATCTACGCCAAGGCGCTTAGAAATTTTATAGAGGGTAATGCTTGATGGATATTCTTCACCGTTTTCAATTTTGCTGATTTGCGCTTGTGTACAAATGTCTCTTGATAATTCTTGTTGTGTCAACCCTGCCATTTTGCGAAGGTCTCTCATAACACTCCCAATTCTATACTCTCTCATCTCTTTTCTCACCCTTACTTTCACATAATATATTCTCTCTATAAACATATAGTGATTTTATTTAGATAGTCAACTGTAAAAACGTTAAAAATTTATACATTGTTTCTAAATTGACCATTCCCTATAATAGCAAATTAATCTATAAGAGTAAAATAGTGTATTATTTCTCTTCTCTAAAAAATCCCACAAAAGCATGAGATTGAGACATAGCTACATCAATCCAATCTAAAGACGAACAAATGGGATAAATGATCTGGACTACTTGTTACACCCCCGTTGATTTCCGTGCAAGACTTCGCTTTCCGCGGGCGGCCGGTGAGCCTCCTCGTCGCTTGCGCTCCTGCGGGAGTCTTCGCCTTGCCCTCCAATCAACTGCTAGAAGCACCTGCATATATGAAACCTGCGTTCACCACACCAATAAAAAAACCCGAGCGAAGCTGATTCTTAATCAAGAATTAACTTCGTTCGGGTCTTGCTTTAACTAAACGACTTTTGTCACAGTCCTATTCGCATTTTTTATTTATAAACAGGATATCCAACAAATTTAAAGTCTTTGCCGATTGACGTCACTGAAAGACGCTCCACGTCCACTGCGTCCCACATTTTCTCTACGCCTTTTCCTTCTAGGAAAGTAGGAGCTTCTTTTCCTCCTGAAAGCTTTGGAGCCATATACAGCACCAATTTATCAATTAAACGATTTTCTAGGAATGCGGCATTCACTTCGCCCCCTCCTTCAATTAAAAGAGACGACACAAATTTCTCACCTAGTATAGAAAGCATATCTTCAAGATTTACTTTGTCCTCACCGCTTGTGACAAATACTTCGACGCCTTGCTTTTCGAGCTGTTCTTTTTTTTCTTTTGAATAGCCCTGACTTGTAAATACCCACGTTGGAGCTAAAGAGTCCGTTGCTAGCTTCGAATCAAGGGGCATTCGCAGCTTCGAATCCATCACAAGACGAATTGGACTTCGGCCGCCTTCAATGCGAGTCGTCAGCTCGGGGTTGTCCTTAATGACCGTGTTCACCCCTACTAAGATACCCGCCGTTTCATGACGCAGCTGATGTACATCCAAACGAGCTTCCTCAGACGTAATCCACTTGCTGTGAGAAGAAGCAGTCGCTATTTTACCGTCTAACGTAATCGCTGATTTTAACAAAACAAACGGCTTCTTCGTCACAATATACTTATTGAAGACCTCGTTCATTTGACGTGACTCTTCTTCACATACACCTGTTATGACCTCAATGCCTGCGTTTTCTAAAATTTTAACTCCATTACCTGCTACTAAAGGGTTGGGGTCTAAAGTTGCTATGACCACTTTTTTTACACCGGCTTCAACTAGCGCTTCAGCACAAGGACCTGTACGTCCGTGGTGTGAACAAGGCTCTAGCGTTACGTAAGCAGTCGCTCCTTTTGCTTGTTCGCCAGCCATTCGCAGCGCGTGAATTTCAGCGTGCGGTTCGCCAGCTTTTAAATGCGTACCAATTCCAACGATTCGATTATCGTTTACAATGACCGATCCTACAAGCGGATTTGGCTCTGTTTGTCCTTTTGTTGCTTTTGCGTTTTGTAAAGCTATATTCATATAAAATTCGTGATTGATCAAAGAAGAACCTCCTCTTTTAAGTGTCCTGAACGTTTAACTTTAGTATCTAAATACTTTTCATTAAACTGAGATACATCTCCCCAAAGTGGAACGCGCCCTGATAAAAGTGCGCCGTTTTTCTCAAGCGCGATTAGCTTTTTCGGATTATTGGTAATCAGCGTAACCGGTTTTTGACGCAGCACTTTTAACACGCTGATGGCATCACTATAGCTGCGAGTATCATCTTCAAATCCTAAGCCTTCATTCGCCTCTACCGTATCAAATCCGTTTTCTTGAAGAACGTATGCCATTGCTTTGCTGAATAGGCCAATGCCGCGTCCTTCATGATTTGCTAAATAAAATAGCGCTCCGCTTCCATTTTCGACGATCATTTTCATAGATTGTTTTAATTGAAAACCGCAGTCGCAGCGTTTGCTTCCGAATATATCTCCCGTATGGCAGATACTGTGCATACGAATGAGTGCCTCATGCGATTCTTGAAAATCTCCGTACACAAGAACACTCGATTGCTGCATGTCTGCCAAATTAGCTCCTTGCATTTTTTCAATGAGTTCTTCCGTACTTAAGGCTCCTTCTTTTACATTATCAGAACGCAACCATGAATACCAACTAAATACTTGTGTCTCGCCATCCAGATTCACAGGAAGCGTAATAGGTCCTACTATATAAATAAAATGGTCTTCATTTTTTACTACGTTAATTTTATCTTTTAAAATTGAAACAACTTTTTGGTTAATCACAGTCATTTCCTCCTCTTACGTATCTTCTCACTTACCTACCATTTTCACGTTTTGCTCAATTTCTCACATGAGCAACTGTTTTTTTAGCAATTCACAACATTTATTTTTTCAAATTGGTTTATCAGCTTACTAAAAGTAAGTAGGTTTACTTGCATAAAGTATTATATGACGATACATTTATCTTGTAAAGCTTTTATGTTCCTTTTGTTACTTTTAGTAATCAACTACCATAATTATATAAATTATATAATTAAAATATAGATACGTAAAGTAATTTATAATCTTTAAGTAATTAAATTACACAACACTAGATAAAATGCTGACTTTGTTTTATAATATAGGAAGAGAATGGAGGTAATAACATGGACGGTTTAGCACTCTGCCCACGTTTTGAAAAGGCTGTTACTATACTAACGAAACGTTGGACGAGTTTGATCATTTTTCAGCTGCTTTCCGGCTCACAACGGTTTTCTCAAATGCAAGAAGCACTTCCAGTAAGCGGAAGGCTCTTATCCGAGCGCTTAAAAGAATTAGAGCATGAAGGAATCGTCATTCGTACGGTTATTCCGGAAACTCCTGTTCGAATCGAGTATTCGTTATCCGACAAAGGATTAGCACTGGCGCCGGTAATTCAGGAAATTCAGACATGGTCCAGTGAGTGGATTACAAAAGAAGAAGTGGAATAAAAGAAATCTCTAAAGAAATCAGGAGGGCTTGTACATAGATAAGCTCACGACCGTTCTCTTTAGAGCTCCATAAATAAAAAAGACGTGCTCTTTAAGCACGTCTTTTTTTATTTGTGTTATTTTCCTAATGATTCATTTTGAGAAATAATACGCTGCTTCTGGCTTTTTCGGCCGTGCAATACAAGATATATTGCTATAGCTAAAAGAGCAATAATGGAACAGAATACATACATTCCTTTATATCCGGCTGCTGTGGATAAAATGCCTAATAAAAAGGACCCTAAGCCCATTCCAGAGTCAAAAAACACAAAAAACGTAGCCGTGGCGACACCTCGGCGATGAGGAGAAGCTTTTTTTACAGCAATGGATTGAAAACTTGATGTAATCGTTCCAAAGCCTAATCCAATCAATGCTCCAGCTAGTAAAAACACCCAGCTTGTTGTCGCTTGGCTAAGCAAAAAGATACCGATAGCTAAAGATAAAATGGACGGATATACCACGCTGTTTTCTCCGTATTGATCAAACCATTTTCCTGTAAAGGGTCTAGAAGCCAGCAGGCACACTGCGTATACAACAAAGAAAAAGCTTGAAGCTTGCGTAAAGCCCATTTCTTTTGCATAAATAGACACAAACGAAATAACACTTGCATATGAAAAAGCTACCACAAGGCCGGCAACAGAAATAGGCAGCGAGCGGTATTCAAAAAACGCCGCAAGACCTTTGGCTGGCTGTATTTCATTTGTTGCAGAAGAAGCTGGCTGCACCTCAGGTACACGAAGTACTAGACTACATAATACTGCTAAAACAGAAGATACAACCGCAACGGTAAAGACCGCTGTATGACTCAAAGTATTTGTTAACGTTAAGCCTACAAACGGACCTACTACCATCGCTAAGTTCATAAACGTCGCATAGTACCCCATCCCTTCTCCTTTTCTCTGTTCTGGGATTACATTTGCAACAATTGCTCCTGTAGCAGTTGTGCTCATTCCAAAACCAATACCATGAAGCACACGCAGCAGCAGCAGCGCAGATAATGAGTGAATATTCATATATAAAATAGAACCAATTAAAAAGATAAAGACACCTATTAATAGTACTTTCTTTTGTCCTAATGTTGTCATCCACTTACCGGCTAGCGGCCTGAACACAATACCGGACACTAAAAAGATTGTCACAATTAAGCCTAGGCTTTGCTTACTTGCATGAAGTTCATCCGTTGCAAACAGCGGCAATGTGACAGTTAACATATAAAAAATGACAAAAACAAAAAAGCTGGTCAGTGAGACCGCTAGAAAATCTTTTGTCCATAATTTCGATTTCTGCATGATTTTCCTCCTTTTATCTTTTCATTCGTATCTTTTTATTAACACAAACTAAAACATAGTCTAGAAATAATATGTATACGAATTATCTCAACTCAAACTATTATAGTGTTCATATATGTAAGTGTCAACATGTATTTATCGATTTTATTTTCCTATAGAAACCAATGGATAAATGAAACCTACATTCACGATCACAATGAAAAACGAACTATTAATCAAAAATATTGATTAATAGTTCGTTTCTAGCTTCTTCTAACGTCCTTTTGTCCCAGCCTCTTTCCTTCAACTAAATTACTTTTATCCTAGCCTCTTTTAAAGCCTTCACTTCTTTAAATGAGAAATAATTTGATCCGTTATTTCACTAGTAGTTGCGCTGCCTCCAACATCTGGTGTAATGATGCCCGATTCCGTCACTTGTTCAATAACTTCTAACAAATGAGTGCCTAATTCTTGTTCACCAAAATGATCCAACATCATTTTGGCTGTCCAAATCTGTCCGATTGGGTTTGCTATTCCTTTTCCAACAATATCAGGAGCGGATCCGTGCACGGGTTCAAACATCGAAGGATATTTTCCGTTTACATTAATATTTGCAGCAGGAGCAACCCCAATACTCCCCATAATAGCAGCTCCGATATCTGTTAAAATATCTCCAAATAAATTGCTTGCCACAATTACATCAAAACGACTTGGATTTGTGACGAAAAAAGCCGCCAGCGCATCGATGTGCTGTGAGTCTGTTTCAATATGAGGATAACTCTTTGCGACATCTTGAAACACTTCGTCCCAAAACGGCATGGAATGAACAATTCCATTTGACTTCGTTGCGCTTGTAACTTTTGCTTTTCTTTTAGAAGCTAATTCAAATGCGTAGCGCATCGCTCGTTCTGTTCCTTTTCGAGAAAAAACCGCATTTTGAATAGAAATTTGATCTTCTCCTTGATAAATCCGTCCTCCTACTTCACTGTATTCTCCTTCACTATTTTCACGAACAACAATTAAATCAAAATCTTTTGGGTTCATTAGTGGAGATGCAATGCCTTTTAACCTCTTGGCTGGACGAATATTAATTACCTGCTGAAATTCTCGACGAATCTTAATGAGCAGACCCCATAGCGACACGTGATCTGGCACAAGATTTAAATTTCCTACGGCTCCTAAAAAAATTCCGTCAAAGTGTTGAAGCTGCTTTAGCCCATCTTCCGGCATCATATGTCCGTACTTCAAATAATAATCACAGCTCCAAGGAAATTCTGTAAATTCAAATTTTAATCCCCCGTGAAGATCTGCAATCGTACGAAGGACCCTAACCGCCTCCGGCACAACTTCTTTTCCTACTCCATCTCCTGGTATGTTCGCTATTTTTAACGTTTTCATCAAAAATCCCCCTGCGTCTTTTATGTAAAAACCTATCGGTCGACCGTCGACTGATATTATCTATTTGATTATACGTAAAAAGAACGCTTTCATCAAGAAAATTCTGAATATATTTATTCTCTTCAAAAATTCAAAATTATTATGACTCTTATGAACAAGCGTATTATAATTAGGAAATAAATGATTATAAATAAACGAGGTATATCAATGAACAATTTTGATTTACATAAGCCGTTACCATACTATCTTCAATTTTATGAAAAAATTAAGCAAATGATTGTGAACGGTGAGTATGAACCGGGTCAGCGAATCAATGAAACCCAGCTAGCTAAAGCATTTGGGGTAAGCCGCTCTCCCATAAGAGAAGCAATGCGTTTATTAGAAAAAGACGGCCTTTTAGTTGCAGATCAAAAAACAGGCTTTATTGTTTATTCCCTGTCTCCTGAAGACGTAGAAGAAATTTATCAAATTCGTACGGCTTTAGAGTCTTTAGCCGTTGAGCTGTGTATTACTCGCGCTTCTGATGAAGAGCTTCTTTTCATTGAGCAGCTGTTAGACAGAACCGCTGAGGAAATAAAGCAAGGAGCCGAAGATTCTCGACTTATTGAACTAAATGAACATTTTCATCAGCTGATTCTTCAATACAGTCATAATAAACATTTAAAAAAACAGCTCGATAGCGTAAATGTATTGATTTATTTTTGTCGGGTGCTTAATTTTAAAGGTAAAGGACGCGCTGCTGAGATTTTAGATGAGCATCAGCAAGTGTTCACCTTTATGAAAAAACGCAGTTTAAAAGCTGTTGAACATATGCAAAAACATTTACATCATGATCTTGTTCATTTACAAAAACGATTAACCACCAAAAGAGATTGAGACATAACTAAATCGATTCAATCCAAAGACGAACAAATGGGATACATGAAAAAATCCGAACGAAGTTGATTCTCCATCAAGAATCTCGATTCATCGTTCGGATCTTTCTTCAACGAAAAAAAATTTGTCCTAGCCTCTTTTTTAAAATTTTAAATAGGCAAAAACACTCCAGGTGCTTCCCCATGCTCATCGTCATCGAGCCACCACTTAAAGCCTTCTTGTTCAACTAATTTCTGGGCTTCTTCAGGACCTTGTGAACCCGATGGATATTCATAAAGTGGCAGCATGTCAGCCTCAAATGCATCTAATACAGGCTGCACCCACTGCCAAGATAGCTCTACTTCTTTCCAATGAGCAAAAAACGTGGAGTCGCCGATTAATGCGTCGTAAATAATTCGTTCATATGCTTCCGGTACACTTTCTTCTTCTCTTGAGAACGTAATACGAACCGGCTCAATAACACCATTTTTTAATGGATTTTTGCTGTTAAGCTGCAAAGCGACGTTTTCACTTGGACTAATTTCAATAATAAATAAGTTTGGTGCTACTTTGTCATAAGGAGTTTCGTACAGACCTTTTAAAGAATCTTTAAATTCTACGACGATACGAGTTGATTTTTCTTTCATTCGTTTGCCCGTTCGAATATAAAAAGGAACACCTGTCCAAAATTGATTATCAATCCATAAACGTGCTGCCACAAACGTATCATTTTTAGAGTCTGCTTCTACGCCAGGCTCTTCTTTGTATCCTCTAACAGATTTGTGATCGATTTCTCCGCTTCCGTATTGCCCTCGTACAACATCGCGAGCTACTTCTTCCGCTTGAATTTCCCTCAGTGACTCCATTACTTTTTGCTTTTCTTCTAAAATGTTTTCTGAGCAAATTCGTTTTGGAAGATGCATAGCTGTCATCATGAGAACCTGCAGCATATGATTTTGAATCATGTCGCGTATGGCCCCCGTATGATCATAATACCCTGCACGATTTTCAACACCGACTGTTTCACTTGCCGTAATTTGTACGTTCGCAATGTGTTTGTTATTCCACAGCGATTGCAGCACGGGGTTCGTAAATTCAAGCGCTTCTAAATTTTGCACCATCGGTTTACCTAAATAATGATCAATTCGATAAATTTCTTCTTCTTTAAACGTACTGCTTAGCTTTTCATTAAGCTCTCTTGCTGAAACAAGATCATGTCCAAACGGCTTTTCAATCATAAGACGCTTCCAGCCGCTGGTTTGATCCAAGCCGCTTTTTTTTATATGCAGAGCAATTACATCGAAGTATTCGGGTGCTACGGACAAATAAAACAAACGATTTCCTTTACTTCCATGAGTTGTTTCTTGCTCATTCACAACCTTTAGCAGCTGTTCGTAATCTTCTGTTTTGCTTGCGTCTACTGCTTGATAATGAAACAGAGACAAAAAATCTTCCTCGTTACTTTCCATTTTCCGTCTCGAAAAATCGTTTATAGATTGCTTTACACGCTCTTTAAAATCAGCAAGAGATAGCTGCTCGTACCCCGATCCAATAATAGAAATAGCATCAGGGAGCTTTTTGTCTGTAAATAAATTATAAAGAGCGGGAAAAATTTTTCTTTTTGCTAAATCACCCGTTGCGCCAAATAAAACAAAAGTTAAGGACTCCACTTCTTTTCCTCCCGTCAGGTTGTATGTATGATGGATTTTCTCTTCTCCTAGCTTACCTCTGTTTATTTGGGAATATCCTTTTTTCATTAAAAAGGACGCTCACAAGTGCGAGCGTCCTCTGTTATTTACATTAAAATGTTTGTCATTCCCCACAGCAGCAAAAAGCTCAGCAGAATCGTCATATTTGACACGGTGCCGACAAATTTTTGATCGTATTTGAATTCTACTGCGTAAGGTAAAACTGACCCCGCTACTGGTAGAATGAAACAAACTAAAATTGTATAACGAAACATATCTTCAAACGGAAGCAAGAAAAACAGCGCAATCCCTACGCCAAGTCCAATCACGTAGCGGATGCTTAAAAACATAATAATTTTTTTAAAATAGCTTTTTTGGAATGAAAAATTTAAATATACGCCTAAAAGCAAAAGAGAAAGCGGCATATTAGCTTTCGAGATAATGCCTGAAACGTCTAATACGTATGTTGGTAAATGAATGCCGAGAATCGCAAGAAGACAAATGATTACATAGGTAAGAAGGGGCATTGATTTTAATACTTTATATAAAATCTTTTTAAATTCAATGTCAATATCATCCCCTGAGTAGTAGCTGCCAATCACGTAGCATAAAACAAAAATAACAAAGGCATTTCCGACATCAAACATACCAAAATATTTAAGCCCTTCTTTTCCCCAGATGCCTTCTACTAATGGATAAGCAAACATTCCAATATTAAAACCTGGAATCATCATCGTCAGCATGCCTTTCACTTTTCTTTCATCTTTTCGAAAAACAAAAATTCCTACCGCAGCTAACAGCAAGCCATAGACAATTCCAATAACTAATAGTAAAATAAGCGATCCATCAATTTTAATGCTGCTGAATGTGACAATAATCAAGCAAGGCATTGTAATATTAAAAATAATTCTTGCTAAAGCTTCCCCGTCTTTTTGCTGAAGAAGGTTTGTTCGTTTTAGTATGTATCCTAATAGAATAATTGTAATGGAATACAAAAACTGACTGTTAAAGCTACTCATAGACCTACTCCCTTACCTTCTTTTATACTTATTTAATCGATTGTTTTACCCTGTCTTTTTTAATCCTTGTTTCATTATAATATAAGCAGCCTAAAAAGAAACTAGAGAATTGGATGCAGTTTACCTGTTTGTCAGACAAAAACAGCTTAGTAACAAACGAAAAAACTTTCTTCTAAATTGATTTTAAAACAGGACATTTTTCTTTTTTATGGAATTTACTTAAAAGGTATGAGTATTTTCATAAGGAGGACGAAACGTGAAACGAAAAATGATAGCGCTTACTTTTTCTGCTGCTCTTTGTTTTTCAGCTTCAGGATCTCTTGCTGAAGCTGCTAACAAAACAGATGTAATTCCAAATGCTGATCAGTCAGCAGAAACCTATTTTGACGGAGCGAACGGGAATTGGCTGACGACTAAAAACCCGTCTCAATATCAGCAGGCTACGCTCTATGGAAACATCGGGCTTACTCCTTATAACTGGGGAAAAGCTGAAAATGAATCGGGCTGGTATCGAATCAATCAGCCCGCTGCGGTTAAAGGAACGCAAGTAAATGGAATTTTTGAAGACGCTCAGTTCGTCATCCGAGTTCCTGATAACTGGAATGGAAAACTTGTGGTAGCCGGCATTCCTGCTACGCGCAACGAAACGTCCACCGATTTATTATTCAGCGATTACGTTCTTAAAAAAGGCTATGCGTTTGCCGCGATTGATAAAGGAACGCAAGGAGAAAGTGACCCTAACGATCCTTTTGCTAAAGTAAAAAATGCACTTGCTAACGATGACGACAGCGTAGCAGAATGGAATATGCGCTATCGTCAAATGACAAAAGCAGCACAGCAATATCTGACTACTCATTACTCGGACAAACTAATCAATCCGTCTAATCGAAAAAACCCTGCAAGCGATTTGATTCGAAACAATCATAAAGTACCCACGTATGCAATTGGAATTTCAAACGGCGGATACGTTGTCAGATATGCACTTGAACACGACGATCCAAAACAAACCAAAGAGCCTCGTTTATTTGATGGAGGCGTCGATTGGGAAGGCGTATTGTGGAGTGCAAAAGCGCCAAATTTAATCAGCTCACTAACACCTGTCGTAAACAACGCAGAGGAAGCGCTGTACGGAACGGGAAAAGAGCAGAAAAAAGCTATTAAACAAATGTATAAAGCCGGCCTTCCGAAAGGATCAGAAAAATTGTGGAGTTATCATGATCAAGTGTACTGGGCGGTCACTTTAAACATTTACCGTGACCACTTTGATCCGACAGCTCCAGGAAGAACAAACTGGCACAACTATTTAAACTTTACTTCATCAGGCCTACGCGACCGTTCATGGGACTACATCTTTGAAAATTATCGCTATCAAACCCGTCCAAAAAGCGTAAAAGAAAATGTAGCAAAAGTAGAAAATACGGGTGATATCGATGTACCTCTTATCAGTATGGCCGGCTCTCTCGATTCACTTATCTTCCCGTCTATTCACGCCGAAGGCTATGAAAAGCTCGTTAAAAAAGCTGGCAAGGCAAATCTTCATCGCCTTTATACCGTTAAAAACGGAAATCACGTTGATAGCTTAGTGTGGAATAAACAAACGGATCCAAATCAAGAGCTTCAGCCCCTGCTTCCATATGCTCATCAATCTTTTGATTTATTAGTAGACTGGGTAGAAAATAAAAAAGCAGCGCCTGCAAGTAAAGATATTAAAGCACCCAAAAACAATCTTAAAGTAATCGACATAAAATCTGGACAAGAAGTAGATCCTCGCTAAACAAAAACAGAAAGCAAGTGTTACTTGCTTTCTGTTTTCTTTTTGTCTTCATAATAATCAAGATACAGATGACCCGCTGAGTCTGCTTGCCCTAAAAATACTTTGTCGACTGCAGCACCTTTCTTTTTGAGCTGTTCTTTAATCCACGCTACGCTATACCCCAGCTCATGAACCGCTTCTTTCATTATATTTCCATCCATGATAACTGTTTGAGGTAATCTTGTGTGTTCTCCTTTCAACGATAAATCCTCCCGCGTAACGTTCTGCTTTTCTTTTTTTAACAGCACGCTTAATTCACCGTTTGTTTCAAGCATAGCAAAAGCGACGTCTTCCACATAAAAGATGTCTTTTTTCCGAAGCTGTTCCATGAGCTCGTCTACTGTATATTTTTCTTTTTTTACATTTTCCTCAAGGATTTTTCCTTCTTTAATAAGGATCGTTGTTGTCCCTTCCACTGCTTTTCGGAAACTTATGCTTTTTAACGATACGTTTGAGACAATAATAAGAAACGAGGCCCACACTAAAATCGCGACTACACCATGACTTGCCTGTAAATCTACATCCATTGAAATCGTTCCGGCAATATCTCCAATCGTAATGCCAACGATATATTCAAAAAAAGAAAGTTTGGATAACTGTTTTTTCCCTAACAGCTTTGTAATAAAAAACAAGCCCAGTAAAATCAGCACTGAACGAAGCACCACTTCCATCCAATGATTCAATGCATGCACCTTCTTTACTAAAATTGATGTATCCTTTATTTTGTACTTATTTTTATATATGAACCCGTTTTTTCGTCTTCCATTATTTACATACCCTTCACGACAGGTTAGAGTAGAAAGAAGTCGGAAACAAATGGGGGGCTTATCATGAACGATGAAATGTTAACAGTATTTAACCACCAACAGGAGCGTATAGGAACAGCGTCTCGAAAAGAAGTTCACGAAAAAGGCTATTGGCACGAAGCGTTTCACTGCTGGTTTGTCAGCCGCGAAAATGATATAGACTATATTTATTTCCAAATTCGCAGCGAGCAAAAACAAGATTATCCCGGTGCGCTTGATATCACAGCTGCCGGACATTTGCTTCATACAGAAACCGCTGTGGACGGAATAAGAGAAATTCACGAGGAACTTGGTGTAAACATTTCATTTGATGAACTGCTTCCTTTAGATGTCTTTAAATACGAAGTATCTCAGCCGCACTATGTTGATAAAGAATTTGCACACGTATTTTTATACCACAGCTCTCATCCGCTCACTGCTTTTACGTTGCAGCAAGAAGAAGTATCAGGACTTGTAAAAGCGCCTTTTTCTCACTTTTGCGAACTGTGGCTTGGAAATCAAACAGAACTGATCATTGAAGGGATAACAAATAAAAAAGAGCCAATTCACCGTACAGCACATAAAAGTGAATTTGCTCCTCATCCCAAAGCTTACTATGAAACGATTATTTCATTCATTAGGCAACAGCTGCATTAAGCAGAAAAAGCTTAGAACCCTAAGCTTTTTCTACTGAAAAAATCATATATGTTGCACTGCCAAGCGCAACAAGTTTACCGCTGCTATCTTCAATT
Organism: Priestia megaterium; assembly: GCF_023824195.1. Classification (NCBI taxonomy): domain Bacteria; kingdom Bacillati; phylum Bacillota; class Bacilli; order Caryophanales; family Bacillaceae; genus Priestia; species Priestia megaterium. The sequence goes on along the minus strand of NZ_CP085442.1, from coordinate 2,058,854 downwards.
TTCACTTCTCCAACTGCAAGCGTTTTGCCGCGGTGAGACAGTGTAGACTTTGCAACTAAATAATCACCTATACCCGGCCTTGTGTAATTTACTTTTAACTCAACTGTACTGGCGCTTTCCTCCTCAGAAAGAGAAGACCGCACAGCCGAACCAACCGCCGCGTCGATAAGCGTGGCAATAACGCCTCCATGAACCGTTCCTCTTCCTTGCAGAAGCTGCGGTTGAATCGTAATTTTCAACTCTGCATACCCTTTTTCAAGCAGCGTTTCTTCAATGCCAATATAATCCCAAAACGGAATCATCCCTTTACTCGTTCGTTTCATCAATCTCATCCTTTACATAAATAAACTATGTAAGAAATTCTAGAAAATCTGGAAAACTCCTGTTTTTATATACAAAAAGCGCTTGCTCTTTAGCAAACGCTTTTTATTCCTCTATTTTTCAAATAAAAACTGCACTTTGTTTTCTTTCCATACGGATAATTGTAAAAAGCTATTTGGGTTCGTTTAATTCATATTTTAGGAAAAGATAATTCGTTGACAAAGTCTTGAAAATCCTTTGAGATGACTCTAATAAACTCTTCTTTTAATTCATTATCCTCTTCAAAATAGTCTAAATCACAATAATAGACATACCCGAAGTCATTACCTTTTATTGCCAAACAGATTAAACTGTCTCCCGGGTCTATACCTATAGGAAGGAAGTTGCTCGGCACTATACCTCCTGTATTATAAAAAGAATACATACTTTCAAGGTTGTTTTCTATTTCTGAAGATAAAGGGAAAAATAGCATAATCGACGATGTAACAGTTCCCTCTTTATTTTCATCAGAAGTCGTAAATCTTCTTCTATCAGTCTTGCCTCCATTATGTGATAATAAAAAATTTTTATAGCTTTCAGGTAACTGAACGTTATATTTAACTTCAAAATTTTTAATATCCTGTTCAGTAATATCTCTGTAAGAATACTCAAATTTAATTTCCAATTAAACTCACCTCATAAATAAATTGGCTTTTTTATTCTTCCTCTTTAGTATCAAAAACATCTGCTCATTGACGGATTCATCAGCAAACAACCACTTCATACTATTCATCACCTACATTTATCCGATAGATGTCCAAAACATCTGAGATTCCTTTCTCACTCATCCTTTCCAGCAGATACTCATACCCTTTTTCCAATGCAAGATTTCTTTCTTCTTCATAGATAGGAACAAGTGTATACATATTTATGTCTTCATCTCTAGTATGAACGTTAGCCAGTCCGGACTCTTGAGGACGACAGATCATTACGCATGATAACTTTGTATTTGATGCAAATGGCTGAGGAGGTTCTCCATTTGGAAGAATAACTCCCTCCTCAAACCACCCATCATAAAGGTGTGGAATATGAGCCACTTTCCTTAACCACCCAAAGGGCCAATAATGATTTTGATCTTTCATATTATCTTTTTCGACTATCCAACTTGAAGGTAATTTTAGTAACAACTCTGCATACTTAAATGTTCTTTCATCATTTGAATATCCCATAGGTTCATCACTCATACCGGTAGTTACAAGCATGACAAAATCCTTATTCATTGACGGAGGGATTATGTGAATAGTAACTGATACTCTACTACCTGGAACAGTTTCACTTATAGTATTTTCAATAGGACCGAAGTGTTTCGTAATATGATTTAAAATCTCAGCATGATGGTCCTGATCATTATGGTTTGTTGTAGTTACACCCGTAGAGATCCTTCCCTGACTTTCTACCAACTTAACAATTGCTTTTTGTCCTTGTTCCTTTGCAAAAGTTAATGCGTCTACCTCTCTCATAGATTCACCACTATATGTAACATTTGTATCTATACCACTTTCAATTAATAGTTCTGCAATATTAGCATGACCATTACTAATTGCACCAAACAATGGATTTCTTTCTGGATCGCTTACATCCATATCAGCTCCACAAGATAACAAATACCTGACTATATCAATATGACCTGCAGAAGCAGCTTCGTTCAATGCTCCACCACCATACACTCCTCCAAGTATATTAACATTTGCACCGAGTTCTATTAGTTTCTTAACAATATCTAACACCCCTCTAGAAGCTGCAACATGAAGCCACGTTCCGAAAGGAGTCATCATATTTAAACGTTCAGGATTAGATCCGATTAATTGAACTACCTTTTCAATATCGCCTTTTTTTATGGCCGAACGAATTTCTTTTGCAACTGAGTTACTATCCATTCCTCATTACCTCCTAGCGAATAGTTCTACTTAAATCGCAACATCCTGGTAGCCTATTTCCACTACTTTTTCATTTAGTAGACGAATGCCTAATCCATTTTCTATATCCCATGTACAATTAAATGTCATTCTAATATCTCGCCCTTCAAAAATATCCGCATATGGAACAACAATTCCATCTAAAGTTATCATGTCTAGTATTTGATTAGTTGTTTCAACTAGGGGATAACTTTCATTTAATCCACTATCATAGCCTAGTTCACGTTGCTTCTGTTTGTAATAGTCTACTATTGATTGCAAGAGACTTCTCTGTAAGTTATCCCAATTTTTTATGAATGATTGATATGCTGCATACTGATTTTTATCAAAATTGCCATCTTCTTCACCATCTATCATCAAAGTTATTTGAGTTTCTTTTCCAAAAAGACAAATAGTGATGTCCTTAACCCAACCATATTCATACTCAAGCTCACCAAAAATTGGATCGTTTATAGTCATTGTAAAATCTCCTCTTTTTGTTCATTAGCATTTTTTTCTATTTTCCACATAATTCATCGTATACAAAGAAAGAGACTAGAACATAACTAGCCTAAAATATGAAAAAGATTCCCCTCAACCAACTTTGGTGTGGGGAACCTTTTTTTGATTGACTGGCTTTTGTCATAACCTCTCTTTATTCCTCTATTTTTCAAACAAAAACTGCACTTTGCTTTCTTTCCATTCTAACTTGGCATTAAAGGTTTTATCGCCTTTTTTAAAGCCTTCAATCAAATCCGTCTGTCCTTCGCTTAACAGCTTTTTTAAATTAGCTTGGGTGACTGTTTTACCTAAAATCTTTTTCGATACGGTAAACGTGCATTTTGTTTTTGCGTAGTTTGAGCATCCGTAAAATGAGCCTTTATCGACTACTTTTCCGTCGCAAAGCTTACACGAACCAAACGATTTAGAAGAAAAACCTTTACCTTTGCCCTTGCCTTTTCGCTGAATGGATTCAGTGTCGTATCCGCTGAAGTTCCACTGACTTTCTGCTTCGACAGCATCTTCGATAATTTTAGCTGACAGCTTCTTTGTTTGTTCCATAAAGGCAGCGGCTGATGCTGTTCCTTCACCAATTTCAGCTAGACGCTGCTCCCACTTAGCCGTCATTTCTGGTGAAGCTAAAATTTTATCTCCAATCGCGTCAATCAATACCTTTCCTTTATCGGTCGCAAACACTTGGTTTTTCTTCACATCAATATATTTACGATCTTTAAGCATTGTAATGATTCCAGCGCGCGTTGCTTCCGTCCCTAAGCCTTCTGACTTTGCTAAAATTTTCTCCAGCTCATCATTATCCAAATGCTTGCCTGCTGTCTTCATCAGTGTAATCAACTGACCTTCCGTGTAGCGTTTTGGCGGCTGTGTTTTACCTTCTTTTACGTCTACTTTAATAACTTTTCCTTCTTCCCCTTCTTGGACATTCGGAAGAATAACGTCATCATCTTTCTCATTTTGAAAAATTACTTTGCGCCAACCTTCTTGGATTTGCTGCTTTCCTTTTGAAATAAAGGCTGCTCGTTTTTCCACGAGTGTCGTAATCGTTGTATAGTCGAAAATCGCTTTTTCATAGTGCGCCGCAATTAGCCGCCTTACGACTAAATCGTAAATTTTCTGTTCGTCTCCTGACAGTTTGCTAGGGTCCTTCACTTGTTCCGTTGGAATAATCGCATAGTGTTCTTGAAATCAAGAGTATCATCTAAGAATTTTTTAAATATAAAGAACTCATTCTTAAAATACATGTCTTAAAAGATAGATGTTGACTTTACTCAATTTAAGTAAATATTTGTAACTTTTCTAGTTAACAAACCTTCAACTACCTTCTTTTTATTTATCAATAATAGCCTGACCATAAACTGATATCTCCCTATTAATTTGTTTGGCTTAAGTTGAAAAGTTATTTCTCTAAAAGAGTTCCTCCTTCTATTTTATAAAGCAAACAAGAAAAAGCTAGAAAATAAACAGCTTAATTCATTCTTTAGCAAATTAGACTGTTTGTTTTATTTCTAATCTTATTTATAGTTCTTTAAACTAATTATAATTATAAGAATTCGTAAATTCCAAGTTGGAAAATAGTTGATTTTCTTTCTGCTTAAAGTTATGCCTTCTAACATAATTATCCATTTCGGGAGTGTGAACTCCCTCTATTTCTAGAATTTTCAAACCTTTTTGTTTTCCTAGTTTCATCAATAAGTCAATAAGCCTTGAAAAGTTACTATGTCTTCTATGTATAAATTGTACCCTCGCAACTGTAAGTTTATCAGGTGAACTACATCCAATTCGCAGCATTAAATGATTTCTTTAATCACTGCCCCCAGCCAAAAATAACTTATCACTTTCTATATACACAGTATCTAAAGTTCCATTCGAGTCCCTTTCAAAAAGTTCTACAATTAACTTAAATTCCTCTGGCAACACTGATGCACTATTCAACTCCGGTGTGTTTTCATAAATAAAAGACATAAGGTTATCTCCTTTTACTAATAATGTAGAATAGATATATTCTATAATGACTTATATATTTGTGTAAAACTATCAAATCATTGTACCTACAAGGCATGGATTTGATGTTTTTAGATTTACGTCCTCATAATTCATAAGAAACACATAATTCTAAGAACTTTTTTATATACTTCAAATCGATATATTATTTTTTCTGTGATAATTTCTTAGTTTTTATAAATACCGTTAAACCATCCTTTCCTATACTTCTACAACACTAATAAAAGATATGTTGTTCCCTATTTCTACAGTTAAAAAATGTACACACCCCCTTCAAAATTAACTTATTAAACTTTGTACATAAAAATTTTAAAATTTTGCTCTTCTTTCTTATTTATTTTCACCATATATTTAAATTATTCAACTATGCATTAATAACCCCACAGAATTAATATAAATATTTAAGGTTCTTTTAAAGGTAGGGGGATTGAAAGCTATGCATCTTATTCTGTTATCTGGGGGATCAGGAAAGCGTTTATGGCCTTTGTCAAACGATTCACGTTCAAAACAATTTTTAAAATTATTGGATAGTGACTACTCTTCCACACATAAAATATCTATGATTCAACGTACCTGGCAGCAACTTCAAAAAGCTAAACTTACTAAACATGCCATTATATCTACAAGTAAGGCACAAGTTGAGCTGATAGGTAGCCAGCTAAGTTCTGATATACCGTTAATAATTGAACCAAGCCGACGCGATACCTATCCTGCCATAGTGTTAGCATGTATATACTTATATTGTGTCAAAAAAGTTCCTCCCGATGAGGTAGTTGTGATTTTACCTGTTGATTCATATGTTGAAAATGATTTTTTTTACCATGTGAATCATTTAGAAGAAGCTGTTCTACATTCAAACGCTGACCTTGCGTTACTTGGTAGTAAGCCTACATTTCCCTCTGAAAAGTATGGCTATATCGTACCTAATACTTCTCAACCACCTAGCATTCACAGAAGTTATCAAGCTGTCAACTATTTCGCAGAAAAGCCAAACCAGGAACAGGCTAAAGTACTACTTAAAGAAGGTGCGTTATGGAATAGTGGTATATTTGCTTTCAAACTTAAATTTATGCTAAATCATTTAGAAGAAAAAGGATGGCTATTAAACTATGAAGAAATAATAAAAAAATACGATAGTTTACCAAAGAACAGTTTTGATTATGAAGTAGTTGAAAAAACGAACAATATTGTAGTGATACCGTATAAGGGACAATGGAAAGATCTTGGCACATGGAATACTCTTACAGAAGAAATGACTACACCTTTATTTGGAAAGGGAACTATTAGTTCGGATTGTGAAAATGTACATGTTATTAATGAATTGGATATCCCTGTATCAGTATTAGGACTGTCAAATCTTGTAGTGGCAGTAAGTCCTGATGGTATTCTTGTATCAGATAAAGAGGCAAGTCCACGAATTAAAGAAATTGTAAATCAGTTTGAGCAACGTCCTATGTATGAAGAACGAACCTGGGGATGGTATCGTGTATTAGATTATGATAATTCTAATAATAATCATGAAGTTCTCACTAAACGCATCGGTGTGCTAAGTGACAAGACCCTCAGCTACCAAAAGCATTTTCACCTTCAATTAGTATGGACAATTATTTGTGGAACAGGATTGTTTACACTTAATAATAAAATTAAAAAAGTAAAAACAGGTGACATATTACAAATTCCTTTGGGGGTAGCTTATAGTATAAAAGCTATTACAGATTTAGAGCTTATTGAAGTTAAAATTGGTGTGCACCTTTTCCATGAATAAAATACCTGCAGTTTCATTAAGTTTGAAATAATTCATTCTTTTGCATAAGCGCAGAAATAAATAGTCATTGTATACTTTAATAAGGAGTCATAATTAAAATCTAAATAGATTAAGTTTAGGTGAAAACATTTTGTGCAAAAATATAATCACTCAGCTCTCATGTCTAACTAGTCAGCTTTCCAAATGACTATTTAAAATATTGGCCTAATTTATTTTGGACATAATGCCTCTTTCAAATTCTCACATACATTATTATATAAGATAATTAAAATAAACTAAGAAAACAAAATAAGGTTAAATATTCTTCAATTCATTTACATTAATTTACGATAAATACTTCAGAATGGCTTTTTTGCAATAAAAATCCAAATACCTCGTATTCCTTAGTTTTTTTATTTTGGGAGAGAAAGAGATGACTAAGCTATTAATTACTTGCGTTGCAGAAAATAATCCAGAATTTCATTTTAGAGTGATTACCCTATTTAAAACTTTACAAGAATTTGGAGGGAATTTAGCTAAAGCAAAACTACTCGCAAATTTCGTTAATAATATCGATAGGAAAATTTACAATCAGTTAAAAAGTATGGGTGTTTCCGTACGCATTGTGAAGCCTTACCATAAAAAGCTACAGCGACATTGCAACAAAATTAGAATGCTAGAAATTGATGAAGACTATGATGTTTTAATTGCACTAGATTGTGACACTGCCATTACTAGAGACTTTTCTTCTGAAATATCAACCAACAGTATACGTCGCTGCGACTCGTTGCTAGATCCACTAGAAATTCACGAATGGGAATATCTGTATAGGTACTTTAATCTTACAATGCCCCTGAACGAAAATGAAATCCATGCAAACAGTGCAGTTCTTTTCATTCCTAAAAATTATGTGAAAGATTTAAAAGATATTTGGTTATACTATTCTTACTTAGTTAATGACTCCTTTTTCTCTAATGATTATTGGAAAAAATTTGGACAATACAAGTATTATACTGATCAATTTGCTCTCTCATTAGCTCTTGCAAATCAAAATATAAAAGTGAACCTGTTACCTGCAGAATTTAATATTCATATTAATGGCTCCTATTCGAGTTGGGCAGATCAACTTCATCCATATATCCTTAGTTATCACCATAATATAACAGATGATTGGAAGTTAAAAACAACCGGTATGTCAGTGCCTGACAAGTATATAAAGGAAGTAAATAATATACTTTAAAACTAGCTTATATATTGTTATTGATGTAGTTTTATCAGTTGTCTATAATTCTAAATTTCAAGCTAATATAAATAAAAACAAACTAGTCAACTGTCATTAATACAGTTCTTCTTTTAAACTCTCACTCATACTATGGTATTGAGTTTTTATAGTTTAGGAGGGGAAACAGTGACAAAATTATTAATTGCTTGTGTTGCGGAAAATACTGAAGAGTTTCACTTTAGAACAATCACTTTATTTAAAACTATCCAAAAATTTGGAGGGAATTTAGCTAAAGCAAAATTAGCAGCTATTTTTATTGATGATGTAGAAGAATTAGTAGCTGAACAATTAAAAAGCATGGGAGTTATAGTAGATGTAATGAAACCTTACGGAGAAAATTTCCAAAGGAACTGTAATAAGATTAGAATGTTGGAAATCGATGAAGACTATGATGTTTTAGTTGCACTAGATTGCGATATTGCTGTTACCCGAGATTTTTCTTCTGAAATATCTACTGATGAAATCCGTGTATGCGATTCTTTAATAGATCCACTCACACTTAGTGAATGGGAGTATGTCTACGACTACTTTAACCTTCCTATTCCAGAAAACGAAAGAAAAATTCATGCAAATAGCTCAGTTCTCTTTATTCCAAAAAAATATGTAAAACCATTAAGAGACATTTGGTTACACTATTGTGATTTGGTAGGTAAGGCCTTTTACTCTAATGATCAATGGACTAAATTAGGTGAACATATATGGTTTACTGAACCATTCGCCCTTTCCTTAGCCTATGTAGATAAAGGAATAGAAAGAGATTTATTGCCCGCAGAATTTCATATCCATATAAATGGTTCTCATCAAAGTTGGGCTAATAAACTTCATCCTTACTTCCTTCATTATCACCACAATATAACTGAGGACTGGAAGCTGAAAACAACTGGCATGGAAATACCAGATCAATATGTAAAGATGGTTAACAACTTACTTGAAGAATAATTTATGCTTACAATTATTATAAATTATTAGAAGTGAATAAAAAGCATATGTAAGCAACTTGGGTTTTATTTTCTATAAACTTAACCCAAGTTACTTACATTTAATTAGATTATTGAAGCTCATAAAATTTTTATAAATTAGTTTAAAAATTCATATGTGCTTATAGATGCCAATCGGTAACTATATTTCCCTTAATTATATTAATAGAAATAAAAACTAAAAACCGGTATGGTTGGTTGCAACTCCATTTCTTCTTTTCATTAGAGTAATAACATATTATTTAGTAGTAAAATTTTTTATTAGTTGTTACATATTAAAGTTTTAAAGTTTTTTTATCAGTCATAAGTTTCTTTAAAATTATCAATCATAATAATTTGTTAAATCATATTTTCAATACTCGTTCAATAATCTAGCTTCCTAGAGTATTACGCTTGGTTTATATCTATTAGTACGTGCCACAACTGTACACCATTTTAATATGTTATTATCCTCTTCTTTCCATGTATGGTTATTCTTGTTATCCCTTCTTAGATAAGCTAAATTATATTTATCTGCTGAAAATATTTTAAAACCTTTCTCAATGCTATCCTGACAGAAATATACATCCTCCAAAAGAGTGACATCCCGGTACTGAACAGAATCAAATACTTTTCTTTTCACAATCTTTTTTCCTCCATCTAGAAACGAGCTTGCATCTAAGTATTTATATTCCTGTGAGCGATTTCTTATTGCTAAGATATTTTTTTCTTCTAAGTATAGGAAATATGTAAGTTTTCCAACAATATCTGCATCTGTGTATAAGAAGGCTTGCATTAAATCATTTAAATAATTTGGTGCATAATAATCATCATCATCAAATGTTGCAATAAAATCGTAATTAGATTTCTCTACGGCAAAATTATAGCACTGTCCCAAAGAAACTTCTTCTGGAAGTTGGTAAACAAAAATATTCTTTTCCTTTTCCGCCTTTATTATCCATCTGTTAATATCTATATCATCTCTATTTAGGACGATAATAAGCTCCTTTTTTTCATAAATCTGACTTCGGTAATTGTGAAATATATTCTTTATAAACTGAGGCTTATTTGTACAAGTAACTATGGAAACACTCTCTTTTTCTACTTTGGAGTATTTTTCACGTAGCCCTTTCAAAAAACATTTGCTGTACTCAGGAACCACCAACAGTTCTGATATACTTTTGCTTTCTTCTCTTTGAGACTTCAAAGGTACAATATCCTTAAATAATTGTTTAATTGTTTCCGGGGTACTATTCATCTATTTATCACCTCTTTAATTGGTTTCTAATATAATAATATCTCTTTATAGAGAGTAGAATGGGTTTTTTAGGCCTAGGTTAAGATGGTATATGCACAATGTCTTCCTAATGTCTTATCTAAAAAGTAGGTATTTCGGCTAAACAACCAATATTTCTTTCTAAGCTATCCATATGCTTTTATGGAGAAATCATGTTATAAAATACAAGGATAATGCTAATTAAAAATCTTAATTATCATAAAAATAAATTTTGAAAATATCATACTGTAGGAAGCTAAAAAAGCTATAATATAAAGTGGTAAAGGAGAGGCTTTTTCATGATCAAAGTTTTAGTAATGAACCATTTCCCTACTATTTATCCTCCAAATACTGGTGGCGTACTTAGATATTTTCACCTTTATAATCAACTGAGTAAATTTTATGACATCACACTTTTATCCCAGAAATATACTCCGGAAATTGAAATAATCAACTACTCTAACACATTTCGAGAGTTCAGGATCCCTACAGATGAGATTCAACATAAAATTGATGAAAAATTATTAAACGAAGGTATAGAACCTCGGTTTTCTACTCATGCTGCCTTAAGTTGCGCTTTGATGACGAATCCTCCACCTTTATTTCTTAAATATTATAATCAATTTTATAAAAGAAGCGATATTCTCATTCATGAATCTCCTTTTTTACTTAAATATGATATTTTTTTTGGATTAGATAACAAACCGAGAATTTATAATAGTCATAACCTTGAGTCAGAATTTGCAAAGCATGTCTGGATTGGGAGAAACTCGCAAGAATATATTAAGCATGTCACTCATTTAGAAGAAACTTTAGTTCAGGAAGCTACACTAGTCTTTGCTACCTCTAAAGAGGAAAAAGCAAATTTTATAAATACCTTTAATGCTGATCCTATGAAAATAAAGCTTGCACCAAATGGCATTCTACCAGAAGAATGGAAACCAAGGGTAAATAAATCAGCTTATGATTCAAAAGCAAAAGTCTTTTTTATTGGGAGTATGCACCAGCCCAATATTGATATAGTAAATTTTATTGTTTCGGAGTTAGCAGATAAATGTCCAGATGTAGATTTTATAATAGCTGGTCAGTGTAGTATTGAGTGTTCTAATGTTTTTAATCAAAATGTTACGCTCTTAGGTGAAATTGATAAGAAACAAAAATTAGAATTATTTTCAGAAGTAGATATTGCAATTAATCCTGCATTTTTTGGTACAGGAACTAAGATAAAAACATTAGAATTTCTTTCTGCTGGCATTCCATTAATATCAACAGAAGTAGGAGTAAAGGGAATGCGTCTTATTAAAGGAACACATTATTTTCATGCTACAAGAGAAAACTTCGCACAAATTTTGAACGAAGTTTCGAGAGATACAGCATTATTAAAAATGGTTGCTGCTAATGGAAAAAAATATGTTAACCATCTTTATTCTTGGAAAGCGACAGCAAAAAAGATAGAACGACAGCTAAGTACTCTTCATAATAAAGTGTCTAGCATCTCCTCAATTTAGAATAGGAATGAATATGATTAGAGTTATTTAAGCAATATATCTTATATTTTCTGTATAATCTAACTTTTCTATGCTTTTATCAAAATAGATTAGAATTTTTTATATGGAGCTTTATAAAGGAGCTGGTTCATTTTGAAATTTGAGACAGTTAAATCTTCTTATAATACAATAATTAGTTTAGGATCTTTTTGCCAAATAACTTATCAGTTAGAGAGAAAGAAGCTAAAGAACTTTTCTGGCCCTATTGATTGGATGTTATCATCTTCTCTAACCAGTGTTAATCGGTTGTTAGAGAATAAGTTTAAAGACTTCATGGCTTACCACAACTTAACAGTAGAAGGTGCTGCAAATGTTGATACTTATATAGTTAAAGATAATCTCTACAGTATCGAATCTTACCATGATTTCCCTATTACTTCAGACGGAAGAGACCCTCTACATAACTATTCAATATTTAAAAATAAACTAGATATTCGAATCAATAATTTTTTTAAAAAATGTACCTCTTGTGATTCGTTATTATTCATAAGAATGGAAGCTTTTCCTTATGAGGTGATTAAGCTTAATTCTATATTAAAAAGAATTGTTAAAAAAAATTATACGATACTTGTTGTTAACTTTTCACCAAACCAAAAGGTAATTGAACAGAATTGGGGAATTCCTAACGTTTGTAATGTAGAAATTCCTAATACACTTTCAACTAGATGGCAAGGCTGTGATTCCTCATGGGACCAGATATTGACGGGAGTATCATTGCAAATTTAACAAATTACGTAATTTTATATAGTCTTAGAAATTTCATTAGTTTTATTATAGATTTTATTTTAAATAACAGGTTTGATATTTTTACCAATAAAATAAAATTTCCTCTTTCAGTTTCACAATATTTCACTACATAATCTCCGTACTTACCCCGCATATCTTATACGTTATATTAAATTTCTTCATAATAAAAATAGTATCACCTATATATAGGCCATACCAAGTGTGATAACTCTCTAAGTATATAGTTACTGACCTCTATTGTCTAATAATAGTTACTTCAGGCAATAAGTTTTTTATTGGTACAAATTGTTATTGATATTTATAAGAATATTTCTTTATTAATGATGGAAATGTACCTGTAAAACTTACCGTCCTATTTTTTTATCTATTTTATGTAAACACAAGTCTAATTTAAAAGCTCTTTTTATACATAATAAAATCCCTATGCTATAAAGATATTAGAAAATTTAATAAAGATTGGCCTCTTGACTACACGAATTATTAACTACAATCATAAAATAATACATGTCTATATAAAATTTAAAACAAGGAACGATTATACAATGAAAACTATTAGATGCATATACGAACTACTTGCTATTGTAGAATATACTGAAGGCTGGTTATCTAATTATGAACAATTCGGACTCTTACATTTGCCTTCAATGGTAGACCATTTGCCTGGGGATATAGTTGAAATTGGTTCATATAAAGGGAAAAGTACGATAGCATTAGCTCTTGGAAGTTCTATAATGAGCACACAAAAACGCCCAATCTATGCTATTGATCCGTTTAATGACTCCTATTATTATTCTTTTTGGGGGAATATAAAATATCATAGGCTTGAAAACTTTGTTATTCCAATTAAAAAGCTTAGCACACATGCTTATGAAGATTGTCCTCAATCTATTGCAGCACTATTTATTGATGGTGACCATGAATATACTAGTGTGAAGCATGATATTATGTATTATGCGCCAAGAGTTGTAAAAGGAGGGCTTATCGTTTTCCATGATTATTCAGAGCAATTTCCAGGAGTTCTTAGGGCTGTAAATGAACTTTGTAATAATGAAGCTTACGAATTTGTTACAATATATGATAATTTGCTATTTGTTCGAAAGCTATAAGTAATTAGAAAACAATCTATAATTTTTTTCTTAAATATATCTAGTATTCCATTTTTATGATAGTAGAATGTATTATTGAAAACAAATTCAACACCACCATATGAAATTATAAATCTCCTTATCCATTCTTTTCTAATTAGGAAAGAGATTATCCCCTTATAAAGTTGGTTTAGGCTAATTCTTCTTATAGTGTATTTTTCCATTTTTTAAGTTTCTTCCAACTAAATATACATTCATATAACAAGTCTTTAAGTAATATCGTCCTTCATGCAATATTACTCAAAGACTTGTACATTAATTTCCCCCTAACTCTCAATGAAGAAAAAATCTTTATACCGAAAAAATGTAGCTGGATCCGCCTGCTCAAGCCCAGGTTCTATAGGGTTAAAAATACTGCCAACAATTACAGACATCTCAAGAAGACCACCTATTGGTTGACAAGTATTTCTACAAATATTAAAATTTCCTTTTGCTGTAACACGATAAATAGCATTCCTTTCGTCCGTTCCATATTCAACTTCTCCTGGAACATTTCTTTCAATTCTTGTACATGTATGAGGTTTTACCACATATGTACCCAAATTAATTTCAATTTCAGGGATGTCTTCGAATATAAGAATTTCATCACAGATACTATCTTCACTTTCAGGCTGTAAACATACACTAAGTGTAATCGATGCTTTTAATTTTTTTTTAGAACTGGGATTTTTAAGAATAACAATTATTCTATCATTTTCCCTGCCTACTTGTATTTCAGAGTCCACTTCCAAAGGTACAAGAAATGGTCCGGTCGTTATCTTCACCTTTTTTTCTAGCCTTTTATCTTTTTTTGACTCACCACTCATTCCATTATATGTATTTTCATAAGACTTTTTTTTTGCTTTTTTTGCCATTCTGTGTACCCCTTTCCATACAATAACCTTTATATCTCGAATAAGTTAATTAATTGTCTTATTTACAAAAATCACTTATTAGACTTGTTATATAACTCAAACTTTTTCAGACATCTTTCTATTTATTTATATTAAATGCTTAAAATCTTAGAATTAGAACAAGCTAATAAGATATATCCGTAGCTACTTAATGCTTTATGAATTCTAATGAAGAACTCTATTCACAATAGCAACTAACTAATAAACAATAGCTTTATAATTAACATGTATTTATAAAGGGAAGAAACTGTATAAGTAATTTTTCTTTTTACTACTCTATACAAATTAGTTTTTTAATTTTTATTTCAAACATTTTAGAAAGCATCTATATAATTGCCCTTTTTTGTTTTAATCAGCCACAGAACCTAATAGGGGATATTGTTGTATTTTTTAAATTTTGTAACAAACTACAGCTTTAATAACCTTATAAATAAAAAAGCTTTGTACACAATCTATAAACGATATAACTAATCAAAAATTCAAAGGAATATGTATTATGAATAAGAGAAAATAGGAAAATTTCAAACATCAATTTAAAAGATTTGCATAAGTATTATTCTAACAAAATGGAAATTTTGCAAATCATATAACACGTAAAGAGGAATATACATTTCTAAAGATATTTACTATAAAAATATCCTACATATATTGTTTTATGAAAGAGAATAAGGTCATTACAACACTTTATAAGGTAAAATTTATAAAAATATAAGGAGAAAAAATGAAGAAAATACTTGTAGTTAATCACTTTCCTACAGTTTATCCTCCAATAAGTGGAGGTACTATAAGGTACTTTCATCTTTATAATGAACTTAGTTACTATTACGATATTACTCTCTTATCTCAAACTTATAAACGTAAAGGCGGTATTTTTCATTTTTCATCCACGTTTAGAGAATACAGAGTAGAAGTTGACAGCTATTATTACAATATCTTAAAAGATACTCAATCTTCTGAAGCTACTTATGAAGATACATTAATTACAAATACTCAACTCTCAGAATTGCCTACAGTATATAAAAAATATTTCAATCAGTTATATGAGACCCATGAAATTATTGTCCATGAATCTCCATATTTATTAGGCTATGATTGTTATTTAGGATTAGATAATAAACCTAGGATTTATAATAGCCATAATCACGAATATAGATTAGCGAATCAGATTTGGCAAAATAAACAGGCAAGAAAGTTTCTTCCAGCTATTTATCAGCTAGAGTATAAATTGACACAGTACTCTAATTTGATATTTACCACTTGTGAAATGGAAAAACGTAGTTTGATTTCTATGTTTAATTTAGATCCTAAAAAGGTAAAGGTAGCTCCAAATGGGGTTTCCCCGAATGAATGGATTTATAACGAAAAGAAACCCCGGTTAAAACCAATGGCTCTTTTTATAGGGACAGACTACCCTCCTAATAATGAAGCAGTTAGCTATATCATTCATCATCTCTCTGATAAATGCCCTGATGTAGAATTTATTATTGCAGGTGCGTGTTGTAATAATTTTTTAAATTTCAAAAAATCTAACGTTACATTATTAGGACGGGTTACACACAAGCAAAAACTAAAACTTTTTGCTTGTGTAGATATAGCAATCAACCCTATGTTCACAGGTGCTGGTGTTAACTTAAAAACTTTAGAGTTTCTATCTGCTGGTATCCCTTTATTTTCTACTTATTATGGTGCTCGAGGATTAAATCTTATTGATAAAAAACATTACATTCATGCAGAAAAAGAAAATTTTTCCGATAAAATTAATGATTTCATTTTTAATCAAAGAAATTTAAAACAGATTTCATTCTATGGACGAAAATATATTAATAAGCATTACTCTTGGAGCAACATAGCTAAAAATATGTATGAGCAAATAGAAAATATGATAACCACATAGATACTTCTAGCTCTTTGTATCACATATACTTCTTCATTTCCGCCTATGTTACTATTTATCTCTTATTATAGGATTTTATAGTTATCTAGGTCATTAGATAACTATAAAACCTATTACATATAAAATTTCAACTTTCAATGAATGTCTTATAATCAATAGTTTCGCATATAATAGAGGATTTTTTTAAAAGAATATTGTTATCGATATTCCACGTATGATGACCATCTTTTTCTGTTCTCAAACACACATAATTGTTTCTATTCATGGAATATAACTTGAATCCATTTTTAACACATTGCCTTATAAAAATAGTGTCTTCTCCTAAGTTTAATTTTGGAAATAGGATTTTTTCACTAATTTCTTTTTTAAATATCAATGTCGCTCCTTTTAAACCTTGCGTTACAAAGCGATTTTCTTTACCTGGTTTGTGTAATGCAAGAACTTTTTTGTTTTCAAAGTACATATAAATTGTTCTTTTACCTACTAAATCTACATTTAATCTATTAAACACTTCCATGGAGTCATTAAGATACTTTTCTGCATAATAGTCATCGTCGTCGAATTTTGCAATAAAATTATACCGTGCTTTCTCTATTCCGAAATTTAGACATTCACCCAAAGTCTTTTCTTCTTGTAACTGATAAACAAATGCATTTGGAACAGTTTCTGCTCGGATTTTCCATTTCTCTATATTCATATGATCTTTATTCAAAATAATAATTAGCTCTTTTCTCTTCCATGCTTGATTTTCATAATTCTGAAAGACATTTTCCATAAAATTTTGCCTTTTTGTACAGCATATAATTGATATCATCCTAATCCTCCTTTTTATAAATCGAATACTATTGATACCGACATAGTTGTTAGTAATTAAGATATTCATGATTTACTTATTAATTCTGTTAAAATTCAGTTATGGAAGTTTTAGGATATTCATTTCTCCAAAAATATTATATAAAATTAGTGAATTTCTTATGCAAAAGTAGACAAAATCACATTGTTTATCATCATAGAGATTTCATAAACTTTAGAAAAGTTTATATAGTAAATATTAAAAACATTTTACATTTTTTCCCATTTTAGATACCTCCGGCTAATTATCAAGATTTCTAAACATATGTTCCGAATACATTTTATCGTCAAATTATCCTATATAGTAATTTAGTTCCATACAAATTAACATTAAAACATAATTGAAATATGAAACATATGCGAAAAGTTTCATATTTAATTTACAATCTTTAACTTATTTTGCTGTCTAATTATTTAACTTTTCTTTATAATAGGAAATAAGAATTAAAAAGGAGGAATTGTTTTGAAAATAAAAACTGTTGAAATAAAGCGTTTTAAGTCCATCTACGAACTAACATTTTCTTCTGATAAACTATCAGCTATCGTAGGTAAGAATAACTATGGAAAAACAGCTATTTTTGAAGCTATTTTAGTTTTTTTTGGTAAGAATAAATTAGAAAATAAAGACCTTCATATGCATGATTCTAAAGTATTACCAGAGATATCTATAACCTTCCAGCAAGTGGATCCTGAAGACATTTCACTCCTTTTAGGATCATCATATGATCTGGATCATGCATATGAAAATTACTTAGATGGAGAAATAACCATTACTCTATCTTTTAAATTGAGTGATAATAAATTTAATTCTAAGTATACAGTTCAACCTGACAACATAAGAATTCCTCCGCGAATTCTTGCAGATTTTCTCCCAGATATCAGGTACATATCCTCAATTAGAAATCCTTCAGATAATACCTTTAGTAAAAAAAATAATAACTTGAATGAATTAATGTCTCTCTTGTTTGATGATGAGAATGGAGATAGCATCGAATTAAATGGACATACCTTTGAAATAGATAACATAAAAGAAGCATTAAAAAAGCATGAGGAGCTCAAAGTTAAATCTCTATCAGAAGAGTTAACTTCTAGGTTCCAGAATTTAATCGGTAACACTTCATTGTCAATTAATGTCCAAGTAGAACAAACGGAAATTGTACATTCTCATGAAACCAAAATTATTGATCATGACATTAAACCATTACAAAGTGCTGATGCCAGCTTCAGCCTATTATCTAGTGGAACAGGCATGCAAAGTCTTATGATTTTAGCTATTTTAGAGGCATATGTTAAATATAATATTGACAAAAAATTCATATTAATAATTGAAGAACCTGAAGTTTATTTACACCCTTCTTTGCAAAGGAAAATGATAAACGTTTTAAATCAATTAAGCACTTCTAACCAAGTTTTTATTTCTACGCATTCACCTATAGTAGTTAGTCAACTAAACCAGCACGAACTAGTCTGCATAAAAAAAGACAAAGGCATTACACAGAAAATAGACAGTGACCCTACCTTTATCATTAACGAACTTGGAATAAGACCAGATGATATATTCCAATATACAAAAATATTATTTGTTGAAGGTCCTGATGATAAAACTTTAGTTGAGTCAATTATAAATAAGTTAGGACAAAAAGACATAATTGATTCATCACTTATAAATAGCCTGAAGATTGTTGATGTAGGAGGTATTGATACACTAAACTTTTACGCCAATGCAAAAATTTTAAATGCAATGAACCATATCCATAATTCTAATTACCAATTTTGGATTATGGTAGATTCTGATGGATACTCAAAAAAAGAGGTCCAATCTAGAATAGAGAAGAACGTATCGAGCTTTTCTAATATATATAACCAAGAAAACCTGTTAATACTAGACGAGTATGCAATTGAGTCTTATTTTATAGACCCTTCTATTTTATGTAACTTATTTCAAGGGTTAGATTTCGAAAGCACTAAACAACTATGTGAAAAATACTTCAATATATATAAAAGTAATTTAACTGGACTTGGAAATAGCAACCATGCTAATTTCCAGCAAAAATTCAAACCTAAGCATTTTTTTGATACTAAACAAGCAATGTTCTATAAAAAAACATGGACTTTAACCGATGATGAAATAAACACACTTGAAAAGACTCAATGCCAATGGTCGCATAAAAACATTGATCAATATATAGAAAAATTACCAATCGAGATTATTCAAAAAACAAAAATGTCCGAATTGACAACAAATATAAAAAGTATATTTGCTCAATTAAAAACCAATTATTAACATCATCATTATTTCTTAAACTTTGATAAAAAATAACGTAGAAAATGAAAGTTGTACCTCGTTCTAAAATTAGAATGGGGTACAACTTTTGATTTTCTATGAATATAAAGAAAAAAACATTAATTATCAAACTCCATCTTCCAACTAAAATACTCATTATCAGCATTTTTTTCATATCTTAAATTAGCATCAAACTTATTCCCTTTTTTACTCGTTAGACCTTTTACAGGAGCAATACCATTCTTTAATAATGCCTTTACCATAGTCTTAGTAGGTTTCTTTTTCATTGTTGCTAAGAACTTGTCATTTTTCCAAATAACAAACTTGCAGCCATTTTTCCAATTACTACAGCCAAATCCTTTTTGACCTTCAATAACAGCATGTCCACAAACTGGGCATTTCCCCATTACTTCATTTTGCTTACGCTGGGAAGTTACTTCGTTAATAGTCACTTCTTCCTCATTCTTAATCGTTTCTACTGATTTTGTAGTAAAGTCAAAGATTAACTGTAAGAATTCCTCTTTCGTAAAGCTTCTTTTCTCAATATCATTCAACGATTTTTCAAGACGACCTGTGAATTCAAGGTTAAATAAATCTTTTATAGGGAATGTCTCAACAAGTTTTCTTCCTAGTTCCGTACACAGTAAATTTTTATTTTGCGTCGCTATATAACCAACATCTTTTAACTTTTTTATCGTTTCAGCTCTTGTTGCAGGTGTACCGATACTAAATCCACTTAAAATAGCATTTAAGCTTTCTTCATCCGTACCTTCACCATCATAATTCTTCCCGCATGTCTCCATAACTCGAAGTAACGTTCTTTCTGTATGCTGCTTAGGAGGCTTTGTAACGTGTGTAGTGATTTCATGCTTTATTAAGTCTACATCATCATTAATTTGTACCAGAGGCAGAATCGTGTCTTTGGATTGAACCTTCTCTACCTTCTTCCATCCTTCTACAAGCTGAACTTTTCCTTTAGAGATAAATAAGCCCTTTAAATCAGCACCTGCAATTTTGGTTTCAATTCTTGTTTCTTCATACTCAGCCACGGGCATGAATTGCATAATGAATCTATTTTTAATTGCCTGATAAACTTGTTCTTCATCAGTTGACAATTTTTTAGGTTTCAAATAAGTAGGTACAATAGCACTGTGGCTCTCTACTTTAGAGTTATCAAAAATTCTTTTTGATTTAACAAACTTTATTTCATCTTTGTATGGCAAATCTTCTGATAGCATTTCTAAAACTTTCGCTGTTTTCCCTACCAGACTTTCTTCAAGGGCCACGCTGGCCGTACGTGGATATGTGATAAATTTTTTCTCATATAGAGATTGTGCCACTTTTAATACTTTATCAGATGTCCACCCTTTGTATTTATTTGTAATATATCCTTGCAGGTTAGATAAGTTGAATAAAAATGGCGGATATTCTTTCTTTTTTTGTACCTGCTTATCGCTTACAATTCCTGCTTTATCAGTTAGTGCCTGCTGAACCTCTTCTAACGTTTCTTTACTTTTAAATTTCTCTTCTTTTCCTTCAATATATGTTCCTTCATACTCTTGTTCATCTTTAGTTTTAAAAGTTGCTTGAAGTTTGTAATAGTTTTCTGGAACAAAATTCTCAATTTCTTTATCACGATCATAAATAATCTTTAGAGTTGGCAATAACACTCGACCGATGTTCAACGCTTTTCCTTTACCTTTTTGATATTTAAGAGTAGCAACAGATGTCAGATTAATGCCGATAACCCAATCAGCCCATTGACGACTAACACCAGCATCTTGTAAAGGTCTTAATTCTGTATTCAGCTTAATATTTTCTAATCCATTCATAACCTCAGCAGGCGTCCATTCGTTTAATAATAGCCTATAGACCGTTTTATCTGTCTTAAGGTTATAGATGATACTATCACCTATGACTTGACCTTCACGATCATAGTCACAAGCTGAGATAATTCCATCCACATCCTGCCTCCTCATTAGACTTTGGATAATTTTCAGCTGTTTTTTGGCGCCTGTATCAGGCTTTTCTCTATCACGAGGATTACTTTTAACTTTATACTTAAAGACTTGAGGAATAAAAGGGAAGTTCTCCATTTTCCACGTAGACATTTTATCGTCATAATCTTTTGCATCGTATAATTGAAGTAAATGGCCAAATGCCCATGTAACAATATAACCATTTCCCTCAAAGTAACCGTCTTGTCGACCTTTTATTTTTAATGCATCCGCAATATTCTTTGATACGGATGGCTTTTCTGCAATAATTAACTTCATCTAATTAATCACCTTACATTTAAAATTTCCAAAATAAACTGACTCAATTTTATTATTTTATCATATAAAAGCCTGTTGCAATATAAATGGGTAGCAAAGTGCTCTAGGTGAGGTACTTACACATCTAATTTGTAATTAAGTATTTTCATAAAATCAGCATCTTGTTCGTACTCATTATTCGTAAAATACTTCAATTCAGATTTTGTAAGTAAAAATCATTCTGTAGAATTAAAAAGTGGGTGGCGTTGTTGTTTGAATTTTCTTTTTAGATATGATTCCAAGTTAAGAGCATTTAAGCTCTCTATTACTTTTATTTCATTAAGCTTTTTCGTAGGAAAATGCTCATTATAACTTTCTGTAGCTTTTAGATATCTATTGGCTAAATTCTGTTTGGTGACCCCTACTTTAACCGTGTTATTTTCAGGGCTGCCATACACATATAAAAGATGATACATACCATGTGTCTTTATTAATTTAAAGTTATACTCTATCTTATTAAATGACCTAAGCATCGTATAAATTTCACCAGGAAAAACTCTATTGATAATATATTTTTCGAAATTAATATAATTTTGTTTAGCCATTACTTTCATCTCATTATGAAATTTCCTAAATGAATAATTTCTTTGTATTTTCTTTTTATTTTTTAATATTTGATAAAGAGTCCCAACCTCTACAATTCTTTCGTTGTACTTTTCAAAACGCTTATATAAGCTAACATAGTGCAATTCCTGTAGAAGACCTTCAATATATCTCACATCTCCAACCTCAACAGCTCTTGCATTCCAGCTATACCCTTCATAAAAATTCTGCCATTTTTCAAGATACAAACCAATCTTTTCAAGAATTCTCCTTGCATCAAAATCTAATTTAAAATTGTTTTTATAGAAACAACTTTCGTATTCGGCTAACTTCTCTTTAATCTCATAAATGATCTTCACTCTTCTAACCTTTTGGTTTCCCATAACGAGTAATTTCTTAATCAGTAATAGGGCCTTTTCCACAATGTTTATTATGTATTTTCTATGTTTATATTTAAAATCATTTTTACTTGAACTGTAATACTCAGTAAGAACCATTAACCTCGATAAATCTTTTCCTTGATTGTTAATTCTTTCAACATACGAACGATTTAAATTAATTAAATGATTATTTTGATATTTTAATCCATTTAATTGCTCTATAAAATTTTCATTTTCTACTTTATATATAGTTAAACTTTTGTTTACTTTTTCATATTCCTTCTCTATATTACTAACGTCTTCTTTTAATTTTTCATTCTCTATTTCTACCTGACTAAGTTTATTTTTTGCAATGTTTAGCTCGTATCTAATTAAATCCTTGGCTGTTTTCTCAGTTAAAAATCTTTCCTGAAAATAATTAATGGCTTCTTTCATTTTTCTATAAAGGTGCACTCTACTAACCCCCTTCTATTACATATATTTTATAAAAAAACGCCTATGTAGACTATAGTCTGTAGAACAAAGCTTACTGCTCTTTAAGAATAGTTTTATAGACTTTTAGGAGCGTGGTTTCTTGGACATTGAGCAAGCATTTGGAATCGTAATAAAGAAATATCGTCTAGAACGTTCCATGAGTCAGGAAAAGTTGGCTTTTGGATCAGATTTAGACCGTACTTTCATAAGTCTTTTAGAGAGAGGAAAAAGAAAGCCTACCATTAATACATTGTTTTCCATTTCAAATGTATTAGAAGTGAAACCATATAAAATAGTAAAAGATGTAGAGAATCTTTTACAGAAAAAATAAAATTCAAACTGACGGCTTATTAATAAAATAAAAAGAAGCAGCTACTGGAAGCTACTTCTTTTTATTTTTTAAAACTTTAATGCAATTTCTTTCACACTATTAGCTCTTCCTCTTCAAACTAAAGAGGCGTTGCTTTTTCAGAAAAACTATTATACTTGTTCACTTCGTCTAATTAAGTTGAAATAAAGATCTTCATATTGCTTTACGATGAGGTCGGCTCTAAATTTTTCATTTGCAACTTGAATAGATCGATTTGAAAAACACTTATGTATATTGTCATTCGTTAAAATATAAATGGCTTTATCGGCAATGGTATTTATATCGCCTAGCTCACAAATAAACCCAGTTTCTCCATCAATAATAACCTCTGGTATTCCTCCAATATTGGTACCTATGCAAGGAACCCCACAAGCCATCGCTTCTAAAGCAACGAGTCCGAAACTTTCTTTTTGAGAAAGAAGTAGCATTAAATCACTCATAGAATATAGTTCTTCCACGTTACTTTGCTTACCAAGGAATAGAACCTTACCTCTTAAGTTTAGTTCACTAACGAGGTCACAAATAATCGTCACTTCTGGTCCGTCTCCAACAAGTAAAAGCTTAGCTGGTATGCTCTCTGCAATTTTTGCAAAGGTTTTTATAACATCAGTAACACGCTTTACTGCTCTAAAATTTGACACATGAATAATGACTTTCTCTTCTTGTGGGATACCATATTCTGCTTTCAAATAAGTTGAATCTATTTTTTGATAAACTCGTTCATCAATGAAATTATATATAGTTTCAATGGGCTTATCAGGCTTAATTAGATCATAAGTTTGGGAGATTAATGATTTAGAAACAGCTGTTACAGTATCGGATTTTTCAATTCCAAATCTAATAGCATCTGTTAGAGATGGATCCTCTCCTAAAACAGTAATATCTGTGCCATGTAAAGTTGTCACGATTTTCACATTTCTCCCACTTATTTGCTTAGCTAATATAGCACAAACTGCATGAGGAACAGCATAATGAACATGTAAAATGTCTAATTCTTCTCTATTAATAACCTCAGCCATTTTATTGGCTAATGCAATATCATAAGGTGGGTATTGAAATACAGAATATTGACTGACTTCAACCTGATGATAATAAATATTACAATTTCTTTCCTTTAATCGAAAAGGGAGACTAGAAGAGATAAAATGAATTTTATGTCCTTTTTCAGCTAACATTTTTCCCAACTCGGTTGCGACTACTCCTGAGCCACCCACTGTTGGATAGCATGTGATTCCAATCTTTAGTTTCATATTCATTTTACTCCTCCTATTTACTCTTTTATCAATTTATTTCATAAAAAGCTCTTTTGGCTTTAAGAAATTGATTTATATTTTATTTCATAATGAATTTTAGAGAAATCATTAAATATATATGAATGATGTTTATTTATATAACTCAGTTATGGATTAGTGAACATTCATTTTTTTCTTACACCTCTAGCTCATGCAGAACTAACTTGACCTTTCAATATGGAAGATTTATAAGTATATCCCCTACGAATCTATTTAACATAATGGGGATTTTAGGAAGAGACCATAATGTTAATGAATTCCTTGGTTGCAGGTGTTACTTCATTAAAAGAGTGTGTAATTATACCAATATGGCGAGTTATTCTTGGACTAATCTCTTTTATGATTAAATTATGAGATACAGAAGAGAGTGTGAAGTTTGAAATAATCCCTATACCTAAATTATTTTTAACCATACTAATTAAAGTTTCAGCACTTTGAACTGTTAAGCTTTCTTTAAACTTAATATTATTTGTTTCGAATGCTTCTGAAATAGCAATCTCGTGTCCTCCTTTACAAAAAATGATATCGTCCTGATGTTTTCTCAAATTAACACTTTTTTCTTGATTTAAGCTATGGTTATCAGGAATTATTGCAACCATATGATCTTTGTTTAGTATTTTGTATTCATATGGTTCAAAAGGAGATGCAACTATCCCCATATCAATAGTTCGGTCCCCTACCCATTTTTTAATTTGATTAGAAGTCCCTTCTATTAATTCTATATTTACAAGTGGATATTTTGCCCTAAATAATGCAAAAGTTTTAGGTAACATGTTTGTTGATGCAGCTGGAAAAGAACCCACTTTAATTTTCCCACTAAGAAGTTTATTTTCCTGATTAGCGACTTGATATATTTTGTTCTCAATACCTTTCATTTGTCTAGCCAATACCAAAATTTCTTTTCCTACTTCAGTAAGCATTAATCCATTTTTTTTATCCCTGATAAATAATTTGACATTTAAGTCTGTTTCTAAACTCTTTACTGCTTTACTTACTGCTGGTTGTGAAATAAATAGTTCTTTAGAAGCTTCTGTAATACTCATTTTTTCTGCGACTTTCATAAATAATTCTAGATTGTTCATGTTCATAACCATTTAGTTATCACCTTATTAAAAATAATGTATTAGAGTTATATGAAATTGTACCATACTATGTAATTACATATAAAAGAAAGGAGAACATATTATGTTTAAAGTTTTTTTAGGAATCATCTCTGTTACTCTTATTTGGGGATATACATGGGTTACAATGAAAATAGCAATTAGCGACATCCCCCCGTTTTTATTTTCATCTTTACGTTTATTAATAGGGGCAATTCCTTTATTTATCATTTTAATTATTCAAAGAAAAAGACTCTTTGTAGATAAAGAAAATTTCAAGAGATATCTCATAATGAGTTTATTAATGTCATTAGGATATATGGCTATTCTTACTTATGGTATGCAATTTGTAGATTCAGGAAAAACGTCTGTTTTAGTATATACAATGCCTATATTTGTCACAATCCTTAGTCACTTCAAATTAGGTGAGAAAATTAATATTTATAAAATGGTGGGATTAATTTTTGGCCTACTAGGTCTTTTATTTATTTTAGGACTAGAAATTACTAATCCTGATACAAAAGTGATATTCGGAGAATTATTAATTTTATTTTCAGCCCTTAGTTGGGGATTAGCCAATGTTTTTAGCAAAATTAGATTTAAAAATATAGATGTTATTCATATGAATGCTTGGCAACTTATTATAGGAGCATTATTTTTATTTATTCTCTCTTTGATATTAGAACCAAACTATTCAATCGAGTGGTCTAATAAAGCACTGTTATCATTATTGTTTAATGGTTTGTTTTCGACAGCCTTTACATTTGTAGTTTGGTTTTGGGTACTTAAAAAAATCAACGCTTCGAAAGCCTCTATGGCATTAATGTTTGTTCCCATACTGGGTATTATATTTGGATGGCTACAACTTGGAGAAAACATAACGATTAGTATTGTGATTGGATCATTTTTGATATGCGCTGGTATCTTTATGAATACGTGCAATTTTAAGAGTAATAGAAAAACAAAGAAAACAGAATCACCAGCAATTGAACGTTAATTAAGTAAATTCTCCATGTTGAATAGCATCCAACTATTTGAGCAAGCTACTTAAGATGCTGAAAAGTATCCCTTATAAAATCTCAATTCTTATCGGAAAAACTACCTTTGCTAATTGAACTGCACCCCAATTGTTAGACAAAGAAACTCTAATGATTCTGGACTTGTCAATATTTACTGGACACTAAGTTAGGCTACTATGATGAATAGGCTTTTTCATATTCAATAGGGGAGAGATAATGCAGAGAAGAATGCATTCTTTTGGTATTGTAATAGAGCTCTATATATTTAAATACTTCTTTTCGAGCTTGTTCTGGTGTCGTAAATTTTGCACCATGAATGAGCTCTCTTTTTATGGTCTTATAAAAAGATTCCATTAACGCATTATCATAAGGATTTCCTTTTCTACTGACACTTGAGACAGCACCATACTTTTTCAGTATGGCCTGAAAATTACTACCTGTATATTGGGAACCCTGGTCTGTATGGATAATTAATCCTGTTGGAGGATGTTCTTTCTTATACCCTTGTAAAAAAGCGTCTATCACAAGAGAATCTTTCATCCGTGTACTCATAGACCAGCCACTCACTTTTCTCGAGTACATATCTACAAATACCGCAAGGTATAAAGTGCCCTTTTGAGTAGGGATATAGGTAATGTCACCGACCCATATTTTATTTCGTTCGTCTGTATGAAAAACTTGATTTAAGAGGTTGGGTCTTTCTATAGAAGGTGATTTTTTATTATAACGTTTATAGCGATACCGACTTCCTTTCGCATACAGGTTCATTTGACGCATCAGTTTTCCTACTCTTTTTCGATTTACCTTGATTCCCTTCTTCTCAAGAACCTTTGTAATTCTTAAGGATCCATACCAGCCCTTATGTTCCTTAAATATCTCCTGTATTTCCGCACGTAACACTTCATTCTCTAAAGCCCTTTTAGAAGGTTTTCTCTGTAAATATTCATAGTAACCTGATCGTGAGATGTTTAATGTTTTACAAGCCTTCTTGATGTTATAGTTGTGTTTATTTTCTTTTAAGAATTGAAACCTTACACATTCTTTTTCTTCAAGAAGACCCGGAACTTTTTTAATAAATCAAGCTCTTTTCTAAGTTCTTCATTCTCACGCTTGAGCTTTTTCATTTCATACTGGGAATTATAAAGTGCGCTCCCACGGCCTGGAAACGCACTTTCCCCATATTCTTCATATTCACTTATCCAACGATATAGCGTATTAGGATGAATAGATAATTCTTTCGCAACCTCTTTTACAAATAGGTTCTCTTCTAGCACCAACTGAACTGCAGCCATTTTAAATTGACGATCATAAACTTTTCTACCCATAAACTGAATCACCTTTTTCTCTTAATTTAGTGTCCAGTTTATCGTACCATCTCCAATTCGCTGCTTAGATAAAGGGTCTAACTTTTTGGGTTCAGTTCATACTGGGTGGCTTTTTATTTTGTTAACGATAATAATTACTTTAACATCTTGTAATAGATTTAAATATATTGTCCATAAAAGTATACGTTTACGGACTTTCCTTTCGAATATGAAATCTATCAATTTTGTCGTTCGTTTAGGTTTTAATTTTAATTACGAACGTCTTTTTTAATTAATACACTTTTGCGAACGGTTAGACTTAAACAGAACAATCTTTATTGTCTTTATTTAAATTCTAATTGTATAAACAATTTATTTCTTTAGACAGAATAAAAACCATCTGTAGAAGTTGATCCGAAAATTTAAATAGGAAGATATGATTTGTTCTCCCTGTTAAGACAACAATCCAAACTTTTATATAAAAATTGCATATTATATAGAAAATTATTATATAAAGGAGATAACAATGGCTAGAATTCAGAACTTCCCTCAAAGTTTGCTCATTGAACATGATAGATGGCATAGGCAACATATGAACATGGGTCAATTGCGTTCAGGTGATGGAGTAGAATTTCTTTCATTTCACCGTAATTTTATACAAGAAGCTTTAGAATGGTATGATACTGAAGGGTTAAACCCGAGATTAGTAGAACCTTGGCGTTCAATTCCTACCGCAATAAAAAGACATCCTGGATGGACCAGAGAACTTCAAAATGCTGAAAATCGAATTGTTAGAAACTTGTCATCCTTCAATTCGTCCGATGAGTTAGGACGCTTTTTACAAACTTCTTCTCTTCATGATGCCATTCATGTGATAGGTAGTGAAGTCTTTAATGAAAGTGATTTTGGTCGAATTTCAAGAGCTCCACGAAGCACGCTTTTTTATAATTGGCATGGGCTTATCAATAATTGGTGGAGACAGCTAGAAAGGTTATAAGCTTAACAAAAGAATAGAGGATCATTATAAAAAACTATCTGTATAATAAAAAGGTAGTTTTTTACTTTTTTCTAATGTGTGTTATACATATTTAGTTAAGTCGGGTAAGTTAGGGGCATCACTGCCCCTGCCTCCCCTAAGAACCGTGCGAGTCCCTTTCAAGACACATCGGCTCAAGCCTCCCATTGCAGGTCCATTTGCTGTCGTATCTTCATCACACACCATAACAGTGAGTAAAACGTACGCCGACGCTCCAAATGGAGGTATACATAACGGTACGTTTCTTTCGTCAGAAGATAGCCACAACCTTATGTGCCTACGAGAGACCAACGAGAAGTCAGCTCCCTTTCGGGCCTATTATGGCTTTGTCCGTAAGGACGATAGTATCCGTTCAGTTATACAGTTTCCTGCTTTCCTGTTCTCTTTCGAGATAACGGCATTCGCTTTCTCTCGTATCCTTTACCCTCTGCCACATCGTTTGACTTTACAACCATCCTACTGTTTGCACAGATGACAAAGGGCTTACCAAGTTCCGCATCTTATAGATACGACGAGGTTAGGTGGGTTCTTTACTCCGGGCAAGATGCGGGACGCGTCACAGCAGCATTATGATTCTGCTTTTCCTCTTGCCAATACCCAAGCAAATCTGTGCACTATCTTGAGCTAAGAGTTACGAAGCTTACAAACCTTCACTAATGTTCACCATACTCATCTTCCCCTAGCAGTGTTCCGAGTCGTGCACTGACTCTCTGTTTCCGCATTTCCGCATGCAACCCACGAGCCCGTTACCAGGCCCGCAATTTTGGACGGGGATAGTTTTTGCGTCTAAACCAGTGGCGTAAGCCACACTATATAAAAGCGACTTCTTGTCGCACCATAATAGCTCTTACAGGAACCTTGCTTAATACAAGCATAACTAAAAAATATGTAGAAAGTATGATTAAGGTAGCTTTCAGAGGACTGATATACATGAGTATGTTTAAAAAGAGGAAGGTTAGTCTATTGTAATAAAGGAAGCAAACATAAAGGAGGATTTTTATGTCACATGAAAATTATCAATCAGTTATCAACACATTACATGAATGTATGACTGCATGTAATCATTGTTATGATGCTTGTTTAAAAGAAGAGGATGTTAAAATGATGGTTGATTGTATACGTCTAGATCGTGAATGCGCAGATATTTGTGCATATTTGGAACAAGCTTTAGGACGAGGAACACCTTTTGTTGCTGAATTGGCTCAAGTGTGTGCTGAAATTTGCGAAAGATGTGGAAATGAGTGTAAAAAACATAATCACGATCACTGTCAAAATTGTGCAGATGCTTGCTTAAAATGTGCAGAAGAGTGCAGGAAGTTAACTGCTTAAAATAGATAAAAAAGAGCAAACTATAGTTTGCTCTTTTTTTATTTGCTTAAATTTATTTATCTGAAAGTTCACTTTCTGTGACCCACTGATGATTTGTTACTTTTTCTCCACCAGTTGTTGGCGTATAATCAACCATATAAACAGTAGTCTTTTCAGCTGAATCAATAGTGGCCTTTGCACCTTTCATACCTTCCATATGATCTGCTTCTAGAGTAACTTCATCTCCTGATTTAAACGCTTTATCATCTGCATCCTTAATTTCCTCTTTAATGACCCATTTATGATTTGTTACCTTTTCTCCACCAGTCGTTGGTGTATAAGAAACTGTATAAACTGTCGTATCGTAAGCTCCAATAATTGTTGCTTCCGCGCCATTCATACCCTCCATATGATCTGCTTTAATAATCGCTTGGCTTCCCACTTTATATTTTGGATCCTTAGCTTCTTGCAAGCCTTCGGGAACTTCACCTGTAGTAGAATGGTTCATTTTCGAGTGGTCCATTTCAGATTTATTCATATTAGAATGATCCATTTCAGACTGATTTGACTCCTTTTTAGAATCTGAATCATTACCACTAGAATTATTTCCACATCCACTTAGTCCTATAATTGTAGCTACACCAAGAATAAAAAGTTGCTTTTTCATTTTCATCTTCATCCCTCTTTCTGAGCAACAGAATTTGCTCTTTAATAAAGATATACATTGGCAAATGTAAGGCTAAAAGAAAAATATATGGATTTTATTTATCTTTTCTTACATTCCCCTTACATTCATTAATTTATATCCAATATAGTTAACTAATTTTTATAAAAAGCTCATCTTTCACATTGTTTCTCTAGCATAAATAAAGTTTGTGCAGATTCTGTGCAGTTTTTATGAAATTTATGATAAATTAATGCTTTTTCTTTTCGAAGATGTGAATGAATAAGAAATAACGATTATCCTTTAAACAAAAATACCACTCATATGAGTGGTATTTCTGTTTTGAATTCTTTGTTATTTTAATTCAAAATAATATTTGATATTTTAAAAGCAGGTTAAAGTAAGCCACTTAAAAAGGAGCTAATAGGCTCCTTTTTAAAATTAATAATTAATTTTTTTAGCACCTAGATATCTCTGTGACCAATAGCTATTGCTCATTTCACTAATTCCTACCCCTTTTGAAGAGGAGCTATGTAAGAACTTTCCGTTGCCCAGATAGATACCGGCGTGTGATGCTCCTGGCTTATATGTTTCAAAAAACACAAGATCTCCAACACTTGGAGATTTAACAGATACTCCAACCTTATAAATATCTGCTACTGTACGTGGAAGTTTAACTCCAAGGGCCTCTTTATATACATAATCAAGGAATCCACTACAATCAAAACCACTTGGTGTAGTTCCTCCCCAAACATATTTTACACCTAAGTATTTCTTACCTGTATTAATTAATTTTGAAGCGCTAGATGCAGTATTAGTGCTTGATGAAGGCTTAGATGTAGTAGAAGCTGAATCCGAGTTTCCAAGTGCTTTCCACGTAGCTGGACCTACAATCCCATCTGCTACTAATCTATTGGCTTTTTGAAAGTTAACAACAGCTTGTTTTGTAGCTGATCCAAAATAAGTTGTTGTTGCACTATTTTTAAAATAGCCTTTTTGTTTTAAGATTTGCTGTAATTTTTGAACATCGGAACCTGTCATTCCTTGCTTTAATACTTTACTACCAGCAGTAGCTGTATTTGAACTTTGATTACTACCAGCTACCTTTAACGACTTAAAAGTAGCTGGTCCAACTACACCGTCTACTGCTAATCTATTGGCTTTTTGAAAGTTAACAACAGACTGTTTTGTAATAGATCCAAAATAAGTTGTTGTTGTGTTATTTTTAAAATAACCTTTTTGTTTTAATACTTGTTGTAACTGTTTTACATCGTTGTTTTTCATTCCACTTCTTAGGGTTTGATCACCAAAAGCTGCATTACTTACCATTGGACTTGCAAACAAGGCGCTTGCGACAGTCATAGTTGCTATGATTTTTTTCATCTATATGGAACCTCCTGAATATTCTTCCTCTTAAACTATTGTTATCATACCACCATTCGACAGGATTTGATGGTTAAGAATGTTTTACAAAAGTATGGAGGAAATAAGGAGATTTGAAATTTTTTACAGTTTAAATTTAATCCAACATAGAAGTTAGAATTACTTTCGCTAAAGATGCTTCTATAACAATGGATTCAAGAGTCCACTGTTATGGTCCCTTTCATACCTAATTGTTCATGACTTGGTAAGGTGCAATAGAAGTCGTAAGTTCCATCTTGAGTAAAAGTTACAGTTATTTGGCTTGTTTTACCTGGTGTTGCATGGAGGTGCAGGGCATTATTACCTTCATGTTGATGAACATTTCCATTCTGAATTTTAATTCCTTTTGCACGTTTAAATTCCAAATCGTGCTCGATTTTTCCGTTGTTTTCTAATCGCAGAGTAACAGTTTGTCCTTTTTTAATGGATAAATTATATGGGGTATACTGATACTCTGCGGTTGATATAACCATTGCATTAGAATTACTGATCTGATTTTGATGTAATTGATGGCTGTTATTTGAGTTATCATTTTCTAAACTAACTATGGGACCCAACTGGTGAAATGCAATAAAGAAACTGGCCATAATTATTGCATAAATCAAGGGATTTTGAAGATAACGTATTCTCTTTGACTTTAGATGAAAAACATAACATACGACGATACTAATGGTAAAGACATATAGTGTAAACATAATTTTAATGAGTGAGTCTGCATATTGAGTCGCTACCATATCACCAAGCATAGCTCCCATCATTCCACCCATCATTGCTGACATAATACTTTCTATCATAGTAAGTATTCCTAAAGATCCCGTTATGATATAAATAAACACAATGCTTATTCCCATACTTAGAATGGTAGACATAAATAAATTCCCTTTTAAAATAACGCCTAGAAGTGTCCCAATTAAGAGACTAGCTATCATTCCTATGCTCATTCCAAGAGTCATACTTGTCATTTTCTCTATAGTATGTTTGTGCCTATTGCTTAGAAAAGAGGTATATCCGGCTAATAAGATAACAATTATTATCATGATATAAAATGATATATTCACTATTTTCACCTCAGACTAAAAAGAAGTTTATTCATGTATATGTGTACAAACTTCTTTTTAGTCTGTTTGTCTATGCAAAGAATTTTAATATTATGATTTTTCTCTACTCCATACATTCTACAAATTTAATTGTTAAATTTCATATAAGGTGGTACATCTTCAAATCCCACCTTATATGAAATTTTATAAAAGTAGGTGAGCCAAATGTGTGGATATGTTGGATATGTATTAACTTCTTCTCCATCATTTAAGAAGATTTCACATAACGTAAATATAAAACAACTAAATTCAATGATTTACCACCGAGGTCCTGACAACCAAGGTTATTATAAAGATGACTATGTGTATTTTGGATTTAGTCGATTAAGTATTATTGATTTAGAACAGGGTAACCAACCTCTTTCTTATGACGATGAAAATTACTGGATCGTATTTAACGGTGAAATATACAACTATGTAGAAATTAAAGAACACTTAATTGGAAAAGGATATGAGTTTCAAACTTCTTCAGATACTGAAGTTTTATTAGCTTTATATAAGGACCAAAAAGAAAAGGCTTTAAAACACCTGAGAGGAATGTTTTCATTTGTAATTTGGGATAAGCGCGAACAACTTTTGTTTGGGGCAAGAGATCCATTTGGAATCAAGCCTTTTTATTATCTTGAGAGAGATGACAAATTGTTCTTTAGCTCAGAGAAAAAGAGCCTCTTGGAAACAAAGACAATGCCTATAATTTCTCCAACATCCTTGCAGCATTACCTTAGCTATCAATATGTTCCGGAACCCGAAACAATGGATGTTAATATTAAGAAGTTGCAACCCGGTCATTACTTTACGAAAAAGTTAAATCAGACTCTAAAGATTCAGCAATATTGTGAAGCTTATTTTTCTCCAAAGCATAATGTAGAAGATCAATTTATCAAAGAAATACGAGAGGTTTTAACTGATTCCGTAAAAATGCATATGAGAAGTGATGTCCCAGTAGGTTCATTCCTTTCTGGAGGAATTGATTCAAGTTTAATTGCATCCATTGCGAAAGAGTTCCATCCAGATTTAAAAACATTTTCTGTGGGGTTTGAAGCAGAAGGATATAGTGAAATGGATATCGCGAAAGAAACAGCAGAGAAACTCGGGGTAGAAAATATTCAATATACAATAACATCAGATGAATTTTTGCATGAACTCCCAAAGATTGTATGGCATTTAGATGATCCTCTCGCGGATCCGTCAGCTGTTCCTTTATACTTTTTAGCACGTGAAGCAAGAAAGCATGTAAAGGTTGTCCTTTCCGGGGAAGGTGCAGATGAGTTGTTTGGAGGCTACAACATATATAGAGAGCCCCATTCACTACGATTCTTTAAATACATTCCTTCAGGGCTTCATGAAACCCTAAATCAAATAAGTAATATCATTCCCCAAGGCATAAAAGGAAAAAGTCTGTTAGAGCGTGGAACTACGCCACTTCAACAGCGTTATATTGGGAATGCAAAGATCTTCACTGAACTTGAAAAATCAAAAATTATTTCTTCCTATAAAGAATATATAGAGTTCACAGATATAACATCTCCGTATTATGCCAAAGCTCATGATTACGATGATGTAAGTAAAATGCAGTTTATAGACGTTCATACTTGGTTAAGAGGAGATATCTTATTAAAGGCCGATAAAATGACTATGGCACATTCATTAGAGTTACGTGTTCCATTTCTTGATACTAAAGTTTTCGATGTTGCAAACAAAATCCCCACAAATTTAAAGATTGCTAATAATACGACTAAGTATATTCTGCGTAAAGCAGCTGAAGGTATCGTTCCAGATCATGTTCTCACACGTCGCAAATTAGGTTTTCCGGTCCCTATTCGTCATTGGTTAAAACATGAACTTTATGATTGGGCTATAGACTTAGTAACCAATAGCAATACGGAGCATTTACTTAATAAAGAAGTTATCATGACACTTATTGAACAACATGCATTAGGTAAGTTTGATAACAGTAGAAAGATATGGACAGTATTAATATTTCTATTATGGTATCAAGTTTTTGTTGAACAGGAGTATGATTTTGCTTTTGATTATCCAACGAAACAAAAGGGAATAGCCTTTAACTAAAATAAAACCAATGGCTTATAAAGCCATTGGTTTTATTTTTGCTTATTCTTAACTTGTTGCTTCCTCTTTAACAGACATATACATATTAGTGAAATAGTAATAACTATAAACAAAATTAAAGGGGAAGAATATTCTTTAAACCATATATCAGAATGGGTATGGAAGCCTGAAGCAGAAGCCAGGGAATACCCCATACAAGATAAGCCT
This sequence comes from Priestia megaterium, assembly GCF_023824195.1. Lineage (NCBI taxonomy): Bacteria > Bacillati > Bacillota > Bacilli > Caryophanales > Bacillaceae > Priestia > Priestia megaterium. The sequence goes on along the minus strand of NZ_CP085442.1, from coordinate 2,022,858 downwards.
ATAAGGATAAAGAGTATAGGAGCAATATAACTATTATGTTTCATCTTTACTTCCCTCTATTGTTGAATCTAATGGTAAACTAATAAGAAAAGATGTACCATTTTCACTTTTACTTTGAACTTCAATACTTCCTTTCAATAACTTGATAATTTCGGATACAATGGATAATCCTAATCCAGTTCCACCCATTTTCCTTGATCTTGATTTTTCTACTCGATGAAAACGATCAAATATAAACGGAAGCTCATCTTCTGGTATACCTATACCTGTATCTTGGATCAATATACAAACATGGTCTTTTTCTAACCATGTACTTAAATAAACACTTCCTTTTTCTGTATAGTTCACAGCATTTTCTAGCAAGTTAAATAGCACTTGTTCTATACGTGATCCATCTGAAAAAATTAAAGGTAGCTCATCCTCGATATTATAACTAAGGTCTAAATTCTTTTCCTTTGCTTTTAGCATCACTTTCTTTACCGATTGTTCAATAATTTCTTCTAAATCGACATGTTGTAAATATAATTCTAAACGTCCTTCTTCCATCTTTGAAAGTTCAAACAAGTCCTGGATAAGCTTCGCAAGGCGTTCAGCCTCACTTTCAATAATTCCTGAATAAGATTCTAACTCTTCTTTATTTTTATATTGATGTTTTTTCAAAAGTTGAGCATATCCCTTTAAATAAGAAGTTGGTGTCCTAAGTTCATGAGAAATATTTGCTAAGAACTCACTTCTATTTCTTCTGTAATTATTAAGTTCAATACTAAGATCATTAATTGCTTGTGCTAGAGATCCGACTTCATCTTTAGAGGTAATATTGACCTTTGTTTCCAAGTTTCCTCGCGCAATTGCTCTTGTTGCTTTTTCCATCTTTATTAATGGATTAGAAAGCTTTTTTGAAACAAACAAAGTAAATCCTAATGCTAAAAAGATAGATCCAATAATCGCGATTAAGATCCAATTTCTCACATTGTGAAGGGAACGATGAATATCATCAATTGAAGCAAAGACCAAAATACCACCTTTAAATGTTCCATTTTCCAATATAGGACGTCCTACTGTAAAGAAATATTCTTTGGTTTTAGGATCTGTATACCCTCTTTCAAAATGCTTACTTTCTCTTAAACGTAGATATAAATCTCTTGGTATAGGTGCTCCCTTTTTAAACTGAGATAAGTGATTAGTTGATAAAACCTTCCCATTTTTATCAACTAAAACAATGTCTTTGTCTGTAATAGTGCTTAAGTATTCATAAGAATTTTCTTGGTTCCTGTCAGGATCCATAGAAGTTTTAGATAAATTAATTGATAACTCGTTCACATTTTCATGAACTTGCGTAGAATATACTCCTGAAAAGATACGATATATGGAAAAACCAAAAGGTAACAATACAATCAAAAATAAAATCATAATTGTTAAACCTAGTTTCCACACAATACTTTTGACGTTCATTTTATGTCCTCTTGAATATTTAATTTATAACCTATTCCCCATACAGTTTTGATCAAGTTCATTTCGTTATCTATCTTTTTAAGCTTGATACGAATATTTTTAACGTGTGTATCTACTGTCCGTAGATCGCGTGATTCATACATTTCCCAAATATTATCAAGTAAAATCTCTCTCGTAAATACTCGTTGGGGTTGAGAAGAGAGTAAAGAAAGTAAGGAGAACTCTTTAGCTGTTAATTCTACTAATTGATTATTAACAGTTAACTGTCTACTCTCATTGTCTATTACAAAGCGACCATTTAGAAATGTAATTTGGTTACTATCTTCATCTCTTTTTTGAATACGATCATATCTCCGTAGTAAAGCCTTTATTCTTGCTTTTAATTCTTCAAACTCAAATGGTTTAATTAAATAATCATCTGCTCCTAATTCTAATCCTTTAACTTTATCGTATAGTTCACTTCTCGCGGTTAACATGATAATAGGAGTATTGCCTTTTTTCAGTATTCTTTCACAGACAGTCCATCCATCTACATGAGGTAACATTATATCTAGAACAACGAGATCAAACACCTGATTTTCTATATAATCTAGAGCAATTTGTCCATCTTTTGCTTCGGTAATATTATATTCATCTGAAAGATGTATTTTAAGTAGATCTAGCATATACTCCTCATCTTCGACAATCAAAATATTTTTCATCACTACACTCCTTATCTCTTGCTGAAAACCTTACTTCTTATTTAAACCATGAAATTGTGGAGAAAGTTTGAAGATACCTGCATTATTCCATTAAAATATTTGTTTTTATGACAAATTCCTAACTTTATTGTACAAAAAAAGAGTTTAGCCAGAGAAAAGCTAAACTCCTATTGCTATTCTGTTTCCTTTTTAAAAAATTGGTGATCTTTATAATCCAATAGGACCTTTTGCTCTAAAGGAATAGGATTGTTTATCTCTTTAATAAGCTTTCTTCCAGAATCTTCGTCCATTTCTTTATACCAGATACCGTCTGGATATAGAATTGTAATAGCTCCATTTTTACACTGACCGTTACATAGTGTCTTAGTTGTATGAATGAATTTAGTACAACCACTTTTCTTTATCTCGTCACGAATCGCTTCTGCGACTTGTTCTCCGCCATTTTTAACGCAGCTTTTTCCATTACAGATTAACACATGTTTTTGGACTCCCTGCATATCCATCTCTATCGCACCCTATCGTTATAACTTTTTTCAATCGACATTGGATAAGAGATCGATTGATGATTTTGGTGTTCATTTTTTGGACTCTCATTGAAACTCGCCCAGATAGTATAAGCGGCTACAACGATAAGGAGGTATAAAACAGCTGAAATAATCCATTTTTTCATTTTCTTACACTCCTTTATAATTTAACTCTTTGCAATCTTAGTGCATTCAGAACGACAGAAACAGAACTAAAAGCCATTGCTGCGCCTGCTAACCAGGGAGCTAATAAACCAATCGCAGCAATCGGTATACCTAACGTGTTATAACCAAATGCCCAGAATAAATTTTGTTTAATATTTTGGATTGTCTTTTTACTCATATAGATAGCATCAGCAATGCTGTTTAAATCACCACGCATTAAGGTAATATCAGCAGCCTCCATTGCTACATCTGTACCGGTACCAATAGCCATTCCGATATCTGCTAATGCTAAAGCAGGTGCATCATTAATCCCGTCTCCGACCATCGCTACTTTTTTACCTTGCTGTTGAAGTTTCTTTACTTCTTCTGCTTTACCTTCAGGCAATACTTCAGCAATCACGTGTTCAATACCTACCTGTTGAGCAATTGCTTGGGCAGTCTGCTTGTTATCACCTGTAATCATAATAACCTCTAGGCCCATCTCTTTTAATCGAGCTACAGCTTCTTTAGAAGTTTCCTTGATGGTATCAGCTACAGCAATTAATCCTGCATATTGACCATTTATAGAAACCAGCATAGCTGTTTTTCCTTCACGTTCTAACTCAATCATTTTTTCTAAATCATTATCAATTTGGATATTGTTTTGATTCATTAGTTTACGTGTTCCAATTAATAACTCTTTCTCATTTACAGTAGCCTTAATTCCAAAGCCAGGAATGGCTTCAAATGATGAAGGGCTAACGAGTTCAGTTCCTTTTGCCTTTATTCCTTCAACAATTGCCTGAGCAAGAGGATGCTCAGACTGTCGTTCAGCTGAACCTACTAATTCTAAAAATTCCTGTTCTTCAATTCCACTTGCTACAAATACGTCGGTCAGTTCAGGAGTACCGTTTGTAACTGTACCTGTTTTATCTAAGATAATGGTATTAATTCTATGAGTAGTTTCTAAGTGTTCTCCACCTTTAAACAAGATACCAAACTCTGCTGCACGACCTGACCCGGCCATAATAGAAGTAGGAGTTGCTAACCCTAATGCACATGGACAAGCAATTACCAATACGGCAATTAATTTCTCTAGGGCTGAAGCAAAATCACCTGGTTGAACCCAGATATACCAAACTAAGAAGGTAACAACAGCTATACCCACTACAATTGGAACAAATATGCCCGAAATTTGATCAGCTAATCGCTGAATAGGTGCTTTTGAACCCTGAGCTTCTTCTACTACTTTAATAATTTGTGCTAGAGCTGTATCTCTTCCGACTTTTGTTGCTTTCACTTTTAAAAATCCGTTTTTATTAATTGTTGCTCCAATAACTGCGTCTCCAATAGTTTTGTCTACTGGAACACTTTCTCCTGTTAACATGGATTCGTCTAAAGCTGATTGACCTTCTACTATTTCCCCATCCACAGGCACCTTTTCACCCGGTTTTACATAAACAATATCTCCTGATTGTACTTCTTCAATGGGAATCTCAACTTCTTCACCATTTCGTAAAACAGTTGCTGTTTTTGCCTGTAATCCCATAAGTTTTTTGATGGCTTCGGAAGAACGCCCCTTAGCATTTGCTTCAAATAACTTACCTAATATAATAAGTGTGAGTAATACGGCACTTGTTTCATAATATAGTTCAATCATTGGAGCGTTTGAGCCTATTGATTTAATTGAAACATATAAACTATAGAAATACGCTGCACTCGTTCCTAAAGCTACGAGAACATCCATATTGGCACTTTTATTACGAAGTGCTTTGAAAGCACCTACGTAAAATTGTTTACCTACAATAAACTGCACTGGAGTTGCTAGAGCCAATTGAACCCAAGGGTTCATTAGCATGGATGGTAATGGAATAAACGAAGTAAAAGAAAAGTGACTAACCATTGCCCATAACAAAGGAAAACTTAGAATGAGTGAAAACCAAAACTTCCCTTTTTGCTTTTCGATTTCCCTTTCTCTATGATTCATGTCTTCTTCTTTTTCTTCTGACTTTAATGTAGCTCCATATCCCAGTTTCTCTACGCGCTGAATCATTTCTATTGTACTTACCTGGGAGGGGGTATATTCTACTGTTGCTGTTTCTAATGCGAAATTGACTGTGGCCTTTGAGACTCCCTCTAATTTATTCAATCCTTTTTCAATTCGGTTTGCACAAGCTGCGCAAGTCATGCCTGTAATACTAAATTCATCTTTTTCATTTACAATGTCATAACCTAATTTTTGAATTTTTTGTTCAAAATCTTGAGTAGTTGTTTTTGATGGATCGTATACAATGGTTGATCTTTCTAATGCAAAATTTACGTTAGCATCCTGAACACCATCAATTTTCTTTAATCCTTTTTCGATACGGTTTGCACAAGCTGCACAGGTCATGCCACTAATTTGTAAAGTGGTTTCTTTTTGCTGTTCGCTCATTTTATAACCTCCTATTATACCCCTATTAGGTATATTCGATTCCTAAAGGAAGCGTGCGGAAAAATTCGCACGCTATTTTATTTAGGCTACTTCATAACCTTGGTCATCAATAGCTTCTTTAATTGATTCTAACGATACTTTGTTTTGATCAAATTCAACGGTTACCTTTGCTTCATTTAGATTTACCTCTACATGTTGTACACCGTTAAGTTCACCAACACTTCCTTCAATAGATTTCACACAATGACCACAAGACATTCCTCTAACTGTTAACGTTACTTTTTCCATTCTTAACATCTCCTTTTTTATTTCATTAGTCGTTTAATTGTTGTCAATAATTCATCTACTACTTCTTTATCGCCTTCTTGAACACGCTCAACTATACAGTGTTTAAGGTGTCCTTCAAGTAATATCTTACTTACACCGTTTAAAGCAGATTGTACAGCTGCAATTTGAGTAATTACATCGTCACAATAAGTATCTTTCTCAATTAATCCTTTAATCCCTCGAATTTGTCCTTCGATACGATTCAATCTACTGGTTAGATTTTTCTTCACTTCTGGAGAGTGATGACTTCTACGTTCATTATTTATAGAACAACAACTATCATTGTCAGTGATTTTTTCTAATTCATCCATTTAATTTCCTCCTTTCTTAATTACATTATACGGTACCCCCCTACCCTATGTGAAGGGTAAAAAGCCCTTTTTTTAAAAAAATTAAGAAATTCCCCACAAAAGGCAGAAAATATTGTGGGGTTCGTTTAAAAATTTATTTCTATGAAAGATTGTCTATTTATTGATTTGTTACTGCTTCTGCTTGCCAGTAATATTCTGCTATTACTTCTGCTAACGCATCTGTTGTCCGGTACATTTCTTCCATCGTATTATCAACTCCACCAACTTCTATAATAATGGAATGTGTTGATAAGTCCTGATTGTACACGCCATTTCCTTGACTTTTATTTTTTTCAAATATACCTCTAGATATGCCAGGATAATTCTTCTCCAAAAGATTATTTAACCCTTTTGCGAACTGTAAGTTTTTTTCATAATTCTTATATTCGGTACCAATAATAAAAAATAATCTGGCATAATCTTTACCCTTAATTTCTTTTGTTGTAATAGCTCTTCTTTGAGAATCTCGATGTAAGTCAAAAAAGAAAGTTAAATTTCTATTTTGATTAGTAGATGTTTGTAAAATTTCTCTGGTCATCTTATAGGAGCTACGATAATCTAATCCTTTTGATTCTAACTCTTTTACTACATCAGTTGTATTTACTTCAGTTCCAATTCCTTTTTGCTCTAACTGTTCACCTAATTTTTTACCTACCAACATAATATTCACTTTAGAGTCATGGGCGTTATCTGGATTATCTTCTCCCTTTAAATAAGGCAAAAAAGATTCACGGCTATGTGTATGATAAATGAAGGCTACTTTCTTACCTTCTGTACTCTTTGAAGGCTCTTCGTGTTTATGTTCCGTACTTTGTTCAGTCTTTTCTAATTCCTGTAGATTTTCTTTAGATAATTCTCTTTCTTTTAATAACACATCCATAGGTGGAGAAGATTCGATAGGAAGGTTGCTGTAGTTTGTTCCTTCACCTGCCACTATTATTTTTGTATCAAACGTTTTAAAACCAGGGACTTCATCTAAAAGAAGGGTAGCGATTCGCTGTGGCTGAATACCTGTAAACATCTCAACAGTAACGGATAAAACGTTAGGGGGCTCAACCCCTTTTGGAAGTACTTGTCTAAAATGCTTATTTTCAGTCCCCATTACGTACATCATGGATTCCGCCGGATAACTTCTTAACCACTGATTTAGAGGGTTGGTATAAATATAACTACTTGAAGCTGGATTTAGAATTAATATGGCTATAAGGAATAAACAAATCATAACAAAAGCAAATACTGATCGTTTCGTATACCGATCCGGCTGATTAGATGGCCTTCTTTCCCGTCTATTTTTCATGAACATCCTCCATACATTCGGATTGTTCTGTTAATCTAAGGAGCAATAATATTTTATTTGTTAGATTTTTTACGCCTTACAGTATAGAGAATTAAAAACAGAGCTGCCCCAGCTAAAATTAATTTTCCTTCTAACGTTAGATTTACTACTTGATATGTTGAATAGGATTCTAAGACGATGGCAGGGATCTTTCCCAAAGTACTAGCTAAGAAGAATATTAAAAAGCTCATATTTCCAACAGCAGCAAGGAATGTAACCAATCCGGAAGGTATAAAAGGCAATAGACGCAGACCTATAACTAGAAAAAAAGCATCTTTCCCTGTAGTTGATAAGAGTTTATCTAGTTTAGGATGATTTCGCGTCTTGTCTCTTAAAAATGATTTAAATCCCTTTTTATATAACCAAAAAGATACACTAGTTCCTATAACTTCTCCAAAAAATGAAATGACAGTCCCTTCCCAAAAACCAAATATTTTCAAGTTTGCAGCCGTAAGAAATATACTAGGTATAATGCCTAAAATACTTATGACTATGTTAAGGGATAGACTAATTAATATGGCTATAAGTTCATTGGTAGATAACCACTCAACAACAACTTGCTCTAATTGCTGTCTACCCATTTATAGCCTAATCCCCACACAGTTTGAAGGTGGTTATCTACAGGAAAGTTGGCTTTACGTAGTTTATCTCTTACATTTCGCACATGTGAATCAATTGTTCTTCCTTCAATTTCAGCATCGTACCCCCATACTGAGGTTAATAAATCTTCACGACTAAACACTCTATTTGGGTATTGTAAGAGTAATCCTACTAATTTAAACTCTTTTGGAGTCACTTGTATTTCTTGATCTTCATATTTTAACAGGTGATTTTCTCGACTCCATAATAACCCTTTATAGTTAATCTCCTGATTTTCCGTTGAAGCTCTCCTTAATACTGCTCTAAGACGAGCAATCAGTTCTCCTTCACTAAAAGGTTTAACGATATAATCATCAGCTCCTGTATTCAAACCCTTTATTATATCAACGGTTTGATTACGCGCGGTTAGCATTATTACTGGAATCTTGGAACTACTTCTAACTTCCTGGCATATCTCCCATCCATCTTTATCGGGCATCATAATATCCAAAAGCATTAAATCAGCTTCATTTCCTTCTTCTAGATAGTTTAACGCTTCAACTCCAGAATCAAATTTAATACATGTAAAACCATTTGGAGTAAGATAAAGTTCAAGTAAATCTAACATCCTTAATTCGTCATCAACTAACAAAATAGTTGGCATTCTAACCATCCTCTCTTAACAAGATTTCAACCATAGTGCCTTTTCCTACTCCACTTTCTATTGTGACTTCTCCTCCATGAGCTTCCACAATTTCTTTTACAATAGATAATCCTAAACCATAACCCCCACTTTTCCTTGATCGTGATTTTTCTACTCTATATAATTTATCAAAGACATAGGGAAGATCTTTTGAAGGAATTCCTCCTCCTTGATCTTTAAAGGTGATCGTAACTTTTTTAGGTAGTTCTCGCACTATTACTAAAATTTCGGATCCATTATCAGAATACTTCAATGCATTATCTAATAAGTTAACAACAACTTGCTGGAATCTTTCAGGGTCAATATTCGCCTCAATTTCTCGTGGGCAATTTAAATGTAGTTGAATATCTTTTTCTTTTAAGGCCAGATCAAAATGCTGAGTTATATGATGTAAATAGGAGTATAATTTTACATTCTGTTTTTGAATTAAAAATGTATGTTGATCAAGTTGAGCAAGTTGAAATAGATCTTTAACTAGTTGAGATAGCCTTTGAGCTTCCTCTTCAATGATATTAAGGTATTTATTTCTTTCCATTTCACTGTTTGATTGGCGTTTCGCTACATCAGCATACCCTTTTAAGTACATAAGAGGGGTTTGTAGTTCATGTGATATGCTACTTAAAAATTCGTTACGTTCTTCCTTTAAACGATGTAGTTCATTAGCAAGGATTTGAATAGATGTTCCTAACTGGCCCAATTCATCTCTTGAATGTGCACCCAGCTTTACAGAAAAATCTCCTTGACTAAGCTTTTGAGTTGCTTGTTTCATTCTTATAAGAGGGAGTGTTATAAATTTAGAAAGCGCAAAAACAGTGATAATTGAAAATAACACTGAAATAACTCCGACTATATAAAAATGATGTTGAAGCCTAGCTATCATATCTTGTATATCTTTAGTATTTTCAAACATGTACACAGTTCCGACGTTTTTTTGGTTTATTCTAATGGGAGAGGCAGTTGCAATATAGGGTTTGTTTTTCCAATCCCCTTGCATAATTTCCCCTTTATACCTAAGAGAATAGCCTTGCCATTGTTCTACAGCTTTTCTAGCTCCTTTTACTAAAGGACTAGAAGTCCGTATAATTTTTCCATCTTTATCTGTAATAATTACATCTGTCTCTGCTTCTGATTCCATCAAAGCGACATGGCTTAGGGGAGCAGAATCATGGTGTTTCTCTAATACCTCACGATGACTGTTCCCTCGTAGTCTTAAACTTTCTAATTCCTCTGAAATTCTCGTGCCAGCCAGCCCAGTATATAGATAAAAAAATAAGCCAACCTCAATCAATAGAATGAAAGCTAGAAACAATAAGCCAAGTTTTAATGAGAGTCTATTCATGTTTTCACGTCCTTTAACTTAGCCTTCAACAAATTTTAGAAAAAATATGTGAAGAAAGTGTGCAGATTGGGTAATAATTCAAAATTATCTTTAGACAAATTTCGTAAGCCATTAATTATTTACAGTATCTGCAAACATTCTGCACAATTATAAATTACATTGTAGACATATTTAAATTAATATGGAGGTGCTGTAGTGAAAAAGTTATGGCTTACTTTAATTTTAGCATTGTTAGTTGTCATTGGAGTTGCTTGCTCTAATAGTGAAGACAGTATGAAAGGGCATGATATGTCTAACATGAAAGAAGAAGACAGGAACAATCACGATATGTCTAACATGGATAATACAAACAAGGGAGAACAAAGTAAAAAAGAAAAATTCCCTTCTACTCGAACAACACAAGTAAAGACAGGAAAGGAATTCACTCTAACTGCTAAAGAAGCTACACATGATTTTGGTAATGGAACGAAATTACCTGTTTGGACATATGATGGTTCTGTCCCTGGATCCCAAATTCGAGTCAAACAAGGAGATAAGGTTAAAATCAACTTAAAAAATGAATTATCTGAACCTGTAACAATCCACTGGCATGGACTTCCTGTTCCAAATAGTCAAGATGGGATTCCTGGAGTCACTATGAATGCTGTACAGCCGGGTAAAACATTCATTTATGAATTTACAGCTTCTGTTCCGGGAACATATTGGTATCATTCACATCAGGATAGCGTCAATCAAATAGACAAAGGTTTATATGGAACGCTGATTGTAGAAGGAAAAAATGAAGAAAAAGTAGATAAAGATTATACACTTGTTTTAGATGAATGGATTTCGTCCGGTGAGAGTAGCATGGAAGGTATGGATCATGGATCCATGACAAGTGAAGAAAATAAGAACGATACAGATAACTCAACCGAAAGCATGGATGGAATGAATATGAATATGGATATGGAAGATGATATGAGCATGTATGATCTTTATACCATTAATGGAAAAAGTGCAAATAATATGGAAACCCTAAAAGTTACTGAAGGAGATACAGTAAAAATTCGCTTAGTCAATGCAGGATATATCTCTCATAAGATACACTTACATGGATATGAATTTAAAATTGTCTCAACAGATGGGCAACCAATTAACAATCCTGCTATTATAAAAGATCAAACGGTGACAGTTGCTCCAGGTGAACGATACGATTTAGTATTCAAAGCTAACAACCCTGGTACATCATATATTGAATCTCATGATGATACCGATGCTACTAAAAATATGGTTGCTAAAATCGTTTATGATAACTCAAAGAAAGCTAATGATAAACTAAATCCAGAAGAATCTATACCAAATGTAGATATCACTAAATATGGTAAAACTACAAAAAGTGAATTTTCTCTTGATAGTAAATACGACGTTGAATATAAAATGAATCTTGGTACAGCTATGAAAGACAATAGTATGGTTTATACAATCAACAATAGAACCTATCCTAATACTGAACCTTTAAATGTAAAAGAAGGTGATGTAGTTAAAGTAACGTTGAAAAACACATCTAAATCAGCTGATCATCCAATGCATTTACATGGACATTTCTTTCAAGTGTTGAGTAAAAACGGAAAGCCGATAGAAGGTTCACCACTAATGAAAGATACGCTGAATGTTAAACCAGGTGAAGAATATGTTGTGGCATTCAAGGCTGACAGTCCTGGAAACTGGATGTTTCACTGTCATGATTTACATCATGCTTCGGCCGGAATGGTCACAGCAGTAAAATATAAGGGGTATAAACCTTCTTTCACACCAGATTCAAATGCAAATAACAAACCTGAATAAAAGAATCCCCAGGCAGCAATATTGTCTGGGGATTCTTTTATGATAAATCATAATATTGTTTATTATTGAGGAACTCGAACTTAAATTTCAGGAGTAGGTGTTGGTTTTGCATATCCACTTTTATATTTTTCATCAATTGATTGACGGATTTGTTTGATTGATTTTCCTGACTTTAAATCAGAAACTGACTGTGCTGCAATTTCAAGACAAACCCCACATTTTGTTCCATGGTCATCCCATACTACCTTTCCATTTTCTTTATTCTCATAGATAAAGCAATCATAGTTATTTTTATGTCCTGCCGATTCTCCACATCCACAATAGCATGGAATATTCTCTAATAGTTCTTTATTTTGGGCAACACTTGCATAAATAACCTGCATATCTTCTGATTTATTCTTTAAAAATTCAGGCAAGATTTCATTGCTTGCTGTTTCTTCCCTAATGTCACCACTAACGTGTTCGGAATGTTGTTGATGCTCTTTCTCTGTAGCATTTGTTTTTTCCTTACTAGCCGTTTCTTCACTTGTACTTGAACTTGAACAAGCTGTAGAAACTATGCTTACTATTAACATGATTAATACAACTAAAGACTTTTTATGCAACTAAGACACCCTTTCCTACTATTATATTAGTAACTAACTCTATAATAGTAAGGAAAAGTTCAACCTACAAGGTATATCCATCATTCTTGTCGTTTTTAAAACAACTCATAACAAAATCCCTTTAATGACCGTGAAACAGTGAAAGGGAATACTGATAAAAGTAAATAATTAATACCCCTAAGCCTATAAGCATCCATACATGTAGACGTCTAAAATGAGTTATAGCCTTGCCTATTACTTCATGAAAGATAACGAAGGACAATGTACCGATTGCTCCCCCAGTCGATAAAGCTTGTAATTTAAGTGAGGAAGCTTGTACGCTTTCTCCAATTAATAAACTACCACCTAAGGATAGAGATAAGAAGATTATAATTAGTAAAAAGAATAATTGCGGTACTTTTGCTACAGAAAGAACAGTCATGATTGCCATGCCCTCTGGAATCTGGTGTAAAATGGTGGCTACAAACACAGAAGTTGACTGGTGTATATCGGTTATACCGAATGTAATACCAGTAATTACATTATGAAAGAATATAGCTACTGTTAATAAAATGAGTGCCTGTAAAGGTGAAATTTCACTATTTTGTTTATGCAAAAAGAGGTCAATACATAGCATGATGATATATCCTACAACAATTCCTAATAGCACTCCTTGTAGGTCGTATATATGCCAAGTAGAAGGAAGGATATCGAAGAACAATAATCCTAATAATATTCCTCCACAAATGGCATACATAAACTGGATCCTTCCCTGAACTACATAGCTTACTATTTTAAGGAGGCCACCACCTACTAACAAGCCAAGTAATGAACCTATAGTGAATAACAAATTCATTTCTATATGCATAACTGTTACTTCCTTTCGGCTATATTGGTATTTACAATTAACCTATTCGAAGAAAAAGCAATCATACCTAGGTTTTAAAGATGTTCAATAGAAAGAAGAGTATCCACTCATAAAAAAGAGCAAATCCAAAAGGTTTGCCCTTTTTTATTGCTTAAATCTTATGCTGTTTGTGCTCATTTCTTTTTCATTGCTTTTCTTTTCGTTATATAACGAGCAGCTAAATAAGAACCTACTACATAAATAAGAGATAAAACTTGGAAAGACAACTTTATTAGAAATGAGGATAGTTAGGTTGTTCTTAGATGTTAGAATTTAAAACATTCTATATATAGTTTAACTATATATACTTTTCTTCATTAACATTAATAGTTACCATGCCTCAGTGAATCCACCTATAGCTATCACAATCACTATTAGACCTATGCCCATGTATAGAAAGGGCCCTTTTCCTTTCCACTCTAAATGAGTAGCGTAACCATTAAAAATGAGCGATGCTCCTAACAAAACAAGGCCAAATGACTTCAAGTAAAGTGAATGCTGAAAGTAAGAAACGATAGCTAGAATGGCTCCCACTACAGCTAAAAGTACATAAAATACTTTCAATGCTTTAAGACATTTCATGTCTTTCCCCCTTTTTGCATCAACCTTAAACTATCCTCTGTTACCCAGCATATGTTTTTTTATAATCAATTTAGTTCTTGTTTCAAAAAATAATCAAATAAACATTTGAACACTCTTTGAAAATGGCATACATTATAAACAAATACACATTTGAATGTTTGAATATAAGGAGGAAATTATGGCAAAAGACCGTTGCGATATTTATTGTTATAACGAAGAAAAAGTTAATCGTATTAAGTCTTCTATAGATGTTGAGAAAGCTCAAGGTGTAACGAAGACCTTAAAAGCTTTAGCAGATGAAACAAGATTGAAGCTTGTCCTTGCTTTGTATAAGGGAGAAGAATTATGTGTTTGTGACGTAGCTAATATTGTTGGGTCTACAGTAGCAACAGCTTCTCATCATTTGAGACTTCTTCGTAATATGGGAATTGCAAGCTACCGTAAAGAAGGAAAACTAGCTTTTTATTCTTTGAATGATGAACATATTAAGCAGTTGATTCAAGTCCTGTTTACTGAGAAGGAAGAAATTACGATTTAAGCTTTTCTTACTATATGAGGAGTTGGAAGAAATGGCACACAAAAATGAACAAGATGAATCAAATATAAGTTGTTGCAGTAGCAACCCTTCAACAAAATTAGAAAATGAAGTGAAAAGCGATAGTTGCTGTAGTTCAAATAGTATTGCTTTATTAAAAGAGGAAGATTATCAGAAGAAATCAAGCTGTTGTAGTTTAAGCAGCTCTAAGGTAGTTGAGGAAAAACCTAAAGAACAACAATCAACTTATTGTAGCAGCAACACGTCAAGTGAAATAAAGATAGATAGTTGCTGCAGCTCAGATAGTATTGCCTTAACTAAAGAAGAACATCTACAACTTAAGTCAAGTTGTTGTAGTTACAGTTCAGCATCTGAAGAGGAAGAACATGTTTCAGATGGAACAGGAGAAAAAAACGAATATCGAGTATATGGAATGGATTGTCCTGCTTGTGCTGCTACTATTGAAAAAATTCTAAAGACTTTAAAAGATATACAAGACGTAAAAGTAAATTACAGCACAGGAAAACTGCAAGTAGTAGCTAACCACCAATTGGCTTTTTCCCCTATCCCAAACCTTGGGTAAAAGCAGAGTGCATAAGTATCCTAGTGGTTTTCTTTTTCACAGGAATTTTAGGCACATTTCCCCACCACATGATATTAATCTTACAGTCAAATCTGAAGGTGCAGCGAGGTGGGTTATAGATTTACTTGGGAGCTCTATTAAAACGCCAGTCAATTTAGAAATAATAGCTTCATTACAAGGGATAGTTGCTTTTTCCTTTGGGATTCTGTTTCTTTTTATGATTTTTCTTAGCTTTTATAAGAAAACAATTCCCGTATTAGCCGTTTTTTTTGGATTCTGTTTTCTTATAAGTATTTATCTAGGTTTAATGACGAGTATTGTACTTAACTAGAAGTAAAGACAGCTTAAGAAATGAAAGGCTTATAAGGGAAACAGTGTTAACATGTTTCCCCTTATAAGTGTTTATAACAAGTTTTTTAATAAATCATTTCAATAAACTTGATTTATTATTTTTTATATTTCTATATAAAGCTGATCTAGATACATTGGTGATATCGCATATTTGTTTTACAGTCATATTTCCTTCATTATAAAGTTTTATTGCGTAATTCATTCCAGCATGCTTTTCATGATATTTTCTCAATCTTCCCTGATACTTTCCTTCTTCCTTAGCAAGCTCAATTCCTTCTCTTTGCCTCATCCTTATCAAATCTCTTTCCAATTGATTTACACCAGCCATTACTGTAATAAGAAAGTGACTATAAGGATTATTTTCCGAAAGGTTAAGCCAATTATCCTTTAAAGAATTAAGGTTAGCTCTCTTTTCCTTTATATAATCTATAAGCTCAAATAGATCTTTTGTACTTCTAGTTATACGGGTCAAATCTGTAACATGAATAGTGTCATCTTCTTTCAAATCACTTAACATTTTTTGTAATTCAGGACGGTTTGTTGAAGCTCCAGAGGTATGTTCTTGATAAATAATTTCACAGCCTATTTCTTGCAGCTGTATAATTTGTCTTTTAGGATTTTGATCTGATGAACTTACTCGACAATACCCTATTTTACGCATTTTCCCACCTCCATTTTGGGATAAGTCATATGGGACACTCTAATTATAGCAATTTCGTGAAAACAGAACTATCCCAATAGGGTTTACTCTATTGGGATAGTTTTGATTAGTTTGTAATGTAACAAACAAAAGTACTTGATAGAACTATGAAATGAACTATTTGAAATACGCTTTATTTAAGGTCGCGTTAGTTTATTATATATAAACAAATTAATTATCTCTTCTTTGCAAACAAGTGGAAGTGACAATTTCTCTAAATCAACTTTAGATAACCACTTCTTTACATCTTCAGTATTTAAATTATTGTTCTTTACTACTATCGTTAATATACTTGCTGTAGCCCTAGACAAGCCTAATTCCATAAAGCTAATCATAGTCCTAGAACTAGCGCCCAACTCTAAATATAATGAAATATTAGGGATATTCTCCTTCCATGATGAGTTACCTGTTTGATCTAATGCAAATTTTAAGATATCTAAATAGCAACTAAAATATTTTACATATCGAAATCTTAACTGTTTTTCTATATTAGACATTACTTCTCTAATTACTGTAGATATATTTGGGGTTCCTTTCATGTTTTTATTTTTAAAATCATAGGCATCTTGGATTAGTCCAGAAAATGATTCTCCCCTCATCCACCTAATAGCTAAAGGAGCAAAGTAAAAATGAGAACGATCTTTACCAGGTATCTTTTGAAGATTTGTATGAATTCTTTTGAACGTCCAAAGGTAGTTATCATAAACCTCTTTCCAGTCTCTTAAAGGATGCAACGGAATAAATTTTGTAGGACCTTCTTTGTCTATTTTTTTTATTAAGTATTGTAACATTTGTTCTTGCCTATACGGTGAAATAGAGATATTGTTTCTCACTAGCGAACCCGGAATCTCAAGTTCTTTATACATTTCTTTAAGAGCACTACTTATATCATTCCTTACAGTTTCGCTAACTGGGGAATCTAAGTTATCAAAAGTTTGATTTAAAGTATCACTCAAAAAATGTGTATAAAGTTTAACGAAGGTTGTTTCAAGACCTTGAGAATCCGGGTTACCTGAAGTATGACCTTTATCTTTTATAAAAGAAATTAGTTGACTACTATCTTCAACCAAATGTCTCTGAAATGCTGGCTTTATTTCAACATTTTTATCTAATTGATTGTTCAAAGGATTCTCTATCCAATCCTTTATATTTATAATAAAAACATTCCCCTGAAAGTCTATTCCCATCCTCCCTGCCCTTCCAGCTAAATTCCAAAACTCTAAAGGGGCTATGGGAATGTCCTTTCTTCCTTCAGAGGTATTTTTAGAACCTTTTGTTGGGTTTTCTAAAAATAAATTTTGTATTGGTAAATTAATTCCATGTAGGAGAGTGCTGGTGCTAACTAAATACTTTAGTTTACCTTGACTATATAAATCTTCTATTGTTGATCTAATTATTGCAGGGATATTTCCGTAATGAAAGGCTACCCCTTTCTTTAATGAGTGAACCAGTTCGTATTCTTCATGGATATAATCTTTTATAAAATCAATAAAATGTAAGATTGTTTCATCTTCAGTTTCTTCTGTCAACAAATTCGAAATTTCTTTTGCGATTAATTCACTTTTTGCTTGTCCACCAGCGTAAACTAAATTATTATGCCCCATTCCAAATTGAACTGCTATCTTTGACAGCAAGGACGCTTCTCTATCATTAAAGCTTAGTGTTTCTGTTCCAAGTAATACCTTGTTTTGATTGATTTGCGTTTCTAATTGTATTTGATTATTCTCTACGTTTAAAAATATTAAATTTTGTGAAACAGAACTTTCTTCTTCCTTAATGCTTTTAAACTTTTCAATCCCGAAAATTTTAGGTAATAACTGTGGATTTTCTGTAAGAGGAGAAGCAAAAATTATTTGAGTCTCTTTATGGATATTTAATAAATTTTCTAATACAAATTGTAAAATAACCCCTCTATCATCATCCGATATTAACTGAGATTCATCCACGATTACAAGATCAAAAACTTTTTCCGGATGATCTTTTAGCAAAATCTGTAATCTCTCTTGGGTCAATACATAAACTTCTTTTTCATAATGATTATCTTTTGAAATGTTTGGAACGGTACTTATTGAAACATTGGTTAAATTATTATCTTTCATGGATTTCATTAATGTATTAGAAACTTGTGTAATCAGAGCTCTAGAAGGGACTACATAAATAGCATTAAATCTATTATTAGTAATTAGTTTATCCATAATAAAATTTTGTAAGATAAAAGACTTCCCTGCTGAAGTAGGCGCACTTAAAGAAACTGTTAGACCTAACCCTAAATATCCCCATAATTCTTTTTGGAAATCAGTTAATTTAAAACTATTATCTTTTATTTGCAAGGTATTTTCTTGTGTTTTTTGAATGGACTCTACAACAGAAAGAAAAGGCAAGGTTTTATCATGAGCATCGCTTTTTAACCCTTTTTTGCTCATTAAATCAATTGCAGGAAAATTCCCCAACCTTAACATTATAAATTCTATTAATTCATGTAAATTTTCAAGATTATCTTTAAATAATAATAATGAATTAATTGCTATTTTATAGGCTGCTTCTTTATACTCTTTCTCTTCTGTAGTTGAAAATATCGTTGCACTTTCCAATAAACGCTTTAAAGACAGCAAAGATAACTGTGAATCTTCTTTAAATAAAGAAAAAGATTTTTTGAACCCTTCTGACAAAAGTAACTCATAATCTTTTATAAATTCTTCCTTTTTCCAAATTTTATCAGAGAGCTCTTTATTCATCAAAACCACCCTTTAACTTTCTATAAAATTTCGTACGAACTTCTGAAACATCTTTAAAAGGCAATAAAAAGAATATAAATTTTAAATGTTTAATCCCTTGATTCTCTATTTTCTCTTTAAATAAATCACAAGCTGTTTTGATTCTCTGAAGATATTGCTCTTCGAATTTCTGCACTATTTCTTCTCTTGTAAAACGTTGAGTGTTTCGCAGAAAAGAATAGTTAAATCCAACAAAACAAGCGAAGTATTCTTCTATCTCATTACTTTCATCTTCATACGGATCAAAATATTTTAATAATACCTTTTTCAAATCCTCATCATCAATAGATAGATGCCCTTTAATGATTTTAATGTCTCTTTCTTTTGGAATAGATCCATCCTGTTCATGATTAATAAAATTTGAAATTGAAGAACAAATTTCATCTAAAGCACTAGGCAATTGTTGGTATAGCTTAGATTCTCCCCAAATCAAATTTAAAAATCCAGTGTTATTGTTAAACCTTGCATGAACTCCATCTGATCCATGAACAGGCATGTTTACATTAGTTTTCAAAAACATTTTTGAAGCAATTTGGGGTGCATGTAATCCTAATTCTAGTAAAAGAAACAAAGCTAATTCTCCTGGCTCTCCAGTTTTCTTTTGTTGTTCTTTAGCCTTAATAAACAAATCACAGGCTTCATCTCTCATAGCGTATATATGTCTTTCATCCATTTTCTCTAGGAATTTCTCCATATATTCCTTTTTTATTCTTTCAGGCAAGCAAAAGTCAGCAATGCGATCATACATTAGCTGTACAAACTCATCTATAGTAGGGTTTCTATCTTTAAATGTTAAATAATAAAAGTACCCTTCTAGCTCAATATGATTGTGCTCCCACGAGTAGTTAATTTGTTTTAATCTAGTTTCTAAATTAGGGTACTTTCCTGACCTTTCACCCATTTTATCCCTTAGTAAATTTTCAATTGAAGACATTATCTTTCCCCTTTAAAAAGTTATAGTAACAATATAAAGCTTAAAAATAATTGACTATTCTGATTTTTATAAAGAAGATAACTTGCAAGAGTGTGATTTTAGAACTATTTCTTTTATATACTAATTATACAATAAATTAACATTAAATAAGCAAAAAGAATTAAATATTTTTTACTTATTATGTTTTATATGAAAAGTAGATAAGTAGCCCTCAACATATAGCTCTAAAAACAATAATTTGTTTAAAAATATCTTTTTAAGAATTCCAATATTTGTTTTAGGGTTAAAAATGCAGACAGAAGGCATATAACTAGAGGAGTTAATTAGAAGCTTAAATTTTTATTGGTGATTGAATCTAAGATAACTATTTATGTACACTTTAAATTTATGAACACAAACTTAACATATTAGTATTCCAATAATATCAAAGTTTGTATCTTTATCACTATTTATGTACAACTATTTTTTATAGATAAACTTCGTGGATAAGAAACAATTCCTTTCTGATACAGCCCTTGCAGCACATCAAGCGTCTTTTTAGGAGAAAACTTAAACGCTTTATTCGCCGTTGCTTGAAGTGATGATAGGTTAAATAATAGCGGCGGCTGGAACTCTTTTCGCTCCGTTACGAGTTCATGAACTTCCGCTTCTTTTCCTTCGCAAAACTGAGCAATTTTATAGGCCATTTCTTTTTCTTTAAGACGCGATTCTCCATCTTGATGCCATTTACCTTCATACTTCTTTCCTTCAATATCAAACTTAGCAAGCACTTCCCAAAAAGGCTCTGATTTAAAGTTATCAATTTCTTTTTCACGCTTCACGATCAAAGCAAGAGTTGGCGTCTGAACTCGTCCTGCTGAAAAAACATCTGACATGCCATGCTTTTTTAACAAAATGCTATACACCCGTGAAGCATTCATCCCAACGACCCAATCTGCACATGCTCTTGTATATGCTTCATAATAAAGGTTACGCGTATCGCTTTCGTCTTTTAACTGTTGAAACCCATCATAAATGGCTTTTGGCGTTAAAGAAGAAATCCACAATCGTTTCATCGGCTTATGCACACCTGACAGCTGAATGATATTACGAACAATTAATTCCCCTTCACGCCCCGCATCTCCCGCATGTATAATTTCTGTGACCGTGGGCTTTTTAAGCAGCTTTTTTACCACTTGAAACTGCTTCGCTTTTGAGCGCGTCACTTCATATTGAAAACGGTCTGGAATCATCGGCAGCGTGTCAATTGACCACTTTTTCCACTCCGGCTTATAATCTTCCGGACTCACAAGCTGACATAAATGCCCCACTGCCCACGTCACATACGCTCCGTCTGTAAACACTTCATTCGGTGGAATCTCTAAATAGCCGTCGTGACGCTTTGGCTTAAACTGTGAAGCGAGCGTCGATCCTTGATCCGGCTTTTCTGCAATAATTAACTTCATATATTTAATCACCTTACATTTCAAATTTCCATGTGAAACTTAGTCAGTTTTATTATTTTATCATAGAAAGAGCTGTTGAAGCATGAATGGGGAAAAAGTAGTTTTGATGAGAGAGTTACATGGTTCAATTTAAAGGTATATCCTTTCTTGTTATACTCCCACTAAAAAAAGCCAGAACTAATTCTCCCGGCTCATCTGACTTTACGTATCATTTGCCTGTTTCGGCAAAGCGTTGAATACGTTCACCAATTTCATCGCGTACACGTTGGAAGAAGGCCCATTTCTCTTCATCTGTTCCTTCAGCTTTTGCCGGGTCATCAAAACCCCAGTGTTCACGTTTCACATGAGGTGGTGTTACTGGACAATGATCCGCTGCATGTCCGCATAACGTAACCACTAAATTTGCATTGTTTAAAATAGCAGGGTCAATGATATCTGACGTTTGGTGTGAAATGTCAACGCCCGCTTCTTTCATTGCCTTAACAACGTTAAGGTTTAGGCCATGTGCTTCAAGACCGGCACTGCGTACATCCCATTCATTGTTATCAAGGTACTTTTTCGCCCATCCTTCTGCCATTTGACTACGACAAGAATTGCCTGTACATAAGAAATAAAGTGTTTTTTTAGACATGTGTCAAATCTCCTTTTGATATGTTATGAAATAATGAGTAACCAAATATACAATCCAACAAGCGTGATAAATAATGTTGGGATAGTTAAGATAATACCTGTTTTAAGATACGTTCCCCACGAAATCTTCACGCCTTTTGTTGAAAGAACATGAAGCCATAAAAGCGTGGCTAAAGAGCCAATCGGAGTAATTTTCGGGCCTAAATCCGATCCAATGACATTTGCATAAATCAACGCTTCCTTGATTGTTCCAGCTGCGTGTGTTGCATCGATTGCTAGTGCATCAATCATAACGGTTGGCATATTGTTCATAATCGATGAAAGAATAGCGGCAGTGAATCCCATACCAATTGTTGCTGCAAACAGTCCATGACTAGCCGCTGCTTGGATCACATCAGACAAAATTTCCGTTAAACCAGCATTACGCAAGCCGTATACAACGACATACATGCCGATCGAGAAAAAGACAATCGCCCATGGAGCCCCCTGTAACACTTTTTTTGTATGAACCGCTCGGCTCTTTTTAGCCATCATTAAAAACAAGATAGCGATAATGCCTGCGATAATAGAAACAGGAACGCTAAAAAATTCTCCAATTAAATAGCCTAGTACTAACAAAACTAAGACAATTCCGGATAAACGAAACATTTTTTCATCTTTGATGGCATCTACCGGCTTCCGTAAATCTGCCACATTGTATTTCTTAGGAATCCTCTTAAGGAAATACACATACAAGACCATAATACTTGCAAACAAAGAAACCAAATCTGGAACAATCATACGTGATGCAAATTCAGAAAAGCTAATACCAAAGAAGTCGGCCGATACGATATTGACTAAGTTACTAACAACAAGGGGCAAAGAGGTTGTATCCGCAATAAAGCCACTTGCGATAACAAACGGAAAAACCATTTTATCGTCGAACTTTAATGCCCGAACCATAGCTAAGACAATAGGTGTTAAAATCAAGGCTGCTCCGTCATTAGCAAATAGCGCTGCTACAACAGCTCCAAGAAGAGACACGTAAACAAACATACGCACGCCGTTCCCACCTGCAGCTCTGGCCATATGAAGAGCTGCCCATTCAAAGAAACCAATTTCATCTAAAATTAAAGAAATAATAATAATAGCGATAAACGTAAGAGTTGCATTCCACACAATACTAGTGACTTCAAAAACGTCTTGAAAATCAACAACGCCTGCCAGTAAAGCAAGAATAGCTCCCCCGCAAGCCGACCAACCAATTGATAAATTCTTCGGCTGCCAAATAACAAAAATTAATGTTACTAAAAAAATCAATGATGCTAGTATAACTGATGCCACTTTTTAAACCTCCAATTATTCACAACAACTAATACGTAGTCCTTGTTTTTCTAGCTCTTTTAAACGCTCGTCCTGACTTGGTACAGATTCAAGTATGCTAAGAACAAACTCATAGTACTGGCTTTCTTTATTAAGAGAATAAAAAATCCACTGTCCTTTTCTTCTTTCTTTCACAAGTTCAGCATCTCTTAACTTTCGTAAATGCTGACTAATTGAAGGTTGGCTAGCTTGATAGATATCCACAAACTCACATACACAGCATTCATTGTTCTCTATTAGTTTCAGCATCGAAAGTCTTGTCTTGTCTCCTAACAGCTTTAAAATTTGGGCTGCTTTTTCTATACTATCTACAGATTTTGTACTCATCGATGAACGCCTCCTGCTTCATTTCAATTGATATATAATAATGTACTTATGTATTAACGTTCATTACTATAATTGATTTCTACATTATTTACAACTCTTTTAGAGAAGTGAAGTGGATTAAACAGGACGATTAATGATGGGTTCTTGGACTTTATGTTACTAGATACAACTTATATAGTGGATAATTATCCTCGATCTTTATCATAAAAGTTATATTGACAGCTCCCGCCAGTGTCCTTTTATACTATCATGTCCTTTTAAAATTCCCGAATTCTTGTTAAGCTGTCTTTTCATGTAAACTTTGTTACAAAAAGCTACACCTTAACTGTTAGACTATAACTAGCAACTAAGGCGTAGCTTTTTAATTAATCGGCTTATTTTAGAACTCGCTTCGCTTTTTCTCTCTTTTGTAAAAAAACAGAGGCACTAATCCAAGAAGTAATCGGAATAATAATGGCTACACCAATACCTCCGCTTAAAATAGAAATGACTTCTGCACAAAAGGTTTTTGAATTGATGATATCTCCAAACGAGTACGACAATCTCTTAAACCATATAATTAAAGTCAAATAACCGCCTACAAAAGCAAAATACAGTGTATTGGTTGTGGTGCCCAAAATATCTCTTCCGATTTTTAAACCAGAATTGAAGAGATTTTTTTTAGTTATGGACGGATTATGAAGAAATAATTCGTTCATAGAAGATGAAATAGATAACGAAATATCAATGATTGCTCCTATGGCCCCCATAATAATTGTACAAATGGCTATTTTAGCAAAGTCAATTCCAACATAAAGTGAAAAAGCGTTAATTTCTTCTTCCTGTTCTTCTCCAAATCCTTGAATCATTGCATGATGTTCAATGGTAAAAATAAAGAGTACTAACATGGCCAAGGTAAGAATGGTTGAAACAAACGCAGCAAGCGTTTTATGATTGAATTTATTGATGTAAAATAAATTGATGCAGCTAATGATTGTGCAAGCGATCAACGTAACAATAATCGTATTTTTTATAGACAGCATAAAGAGAATGGTTAGAAAAATAACGCCAAAATTCAGGAACAAAGCAAGGAAAGATCTAATTCCTTTTTTCCCGCCCACAATACTCATAAGAATAAATAAAATAAGAGCAAGCAATAGTAAAACGTTCACTTTCTGTTCCCCTTCCTAAAAATAAAAAGAATCGAAAGATAGAGTGTAATTGGAATCGTTAAAACAATGCCAATGCTGCCGGTAAGAGCACGGATTACCTCCAAAGAGAAATTCATCGAAAACGTGTATCCTAAAGGAGAGCCATTTTTCAAATAAAGAAGAACCATTGGGATCGTTCCGCTTATATACGAAAAAAATAAAATATTCGTCATCGCTCCCATAATGTCTCCGCCAATTTCCTTGCCAGATTTCAGTAAGTCTTTGTGCGCTATCTCTTTATTCTTTTCATATAGTTCATAGACAGAAGAAGTAATCGTAATCGCGACATCCATAACAGCTCCTAAAGATCCTATTAATACCTCACTCATAAATATTTTTTGAGGAGGAATCGTCACAAACTCCATTCCTTCATAATGAAGGCCATTAGAATCTGTTAGCTGCATGACACCATACGCAATTAAAAGAGAAACAAATGTACCTATCAAAGTTGAAATAATTGCTACATGGGTTTTTTCCTTATTACCGCTTACTAATAATAAAGAAATAACGGTAAAGAGAACGACAGCTACAATACATACAGCTAGCAAGCTCACATTCCCTAGCGCTAAATATACATTGAGGGCCCCTATTAAAAGGACAATATTAATAAGTAAGCTGATGATTGAATAAAAACCTTGTTTTCTTCCAATAGCCAGCAAAATTAATACAAATAAACCCGCAACAGCGGTAACCTGTTTGTCCCTTTTTACTCCTTCAATCGTTCCATTTAGAGTATGGTTTGAATTCTTTTCTAGGGAGACAAAAAGATCTGTCCCTACATTGTACTTTTGATCATAAGCACCTGAGTATGAGTACGAATTCTCTAAATGGATAATTTTCCCTTTATGTTTTCCGTTCATGATTTTAGCAACAATTTCCTGAGAATACACGGTATCTTTATTATGATTTAAATCAGCAGATTTGTTTTTTTCTACAACATTCGTCTTCACTACCTCAGCTATTGGTTTTTTATAAAAAGAATAATTGTGGTTTGTTACAATCAGCGCTATACACAAACAGCAAATTCCTAATATGTAGAGAAAGATTTGTTTGCGTGATGATTTATTGGACTTTACTTTTGAAAAAAAGTTCCTTATATGCTGAGAATACAAAGTAGACATAAATACTTTCCTTTCTGGTTATCAATTGAACGCAGAGCTTTTGAACATGAAGAGACTGCAAAGAGATCTAAGCCCCTTTACAGTCTTTTCATTCGTTTATTATGAGCGTTATACAGCAAGACATACTGCAGGTACACAAGACGCTCAAACCTACTGTTTTTTCATTCCGTACTGTACCAGAGAAAAATGAAATTATAGTGAAAACATAGAACGATTTATCTACTTCACTAGTTTTTTATGACTATCTTATATAATCATAGGAATATAAAAACAAATAGAAAACTGTCTGCGCTATAATAAATTGACTTTATAGCTACTGATTAGTTATAAAACTCATGAAAAGCGACAAATAGTTGCTACAAACAAGGAGGTTATTTCATGTTAACGAAAAAAACACTTGTCATGCTTTCTACTCTCACGCTTGTAACAACATGCGTAGCATTCAGCACTCCAACTACTGAAACAGCTGCTAAAGATACCTACTCACAAAAAATTGAAACTAAAGCAGAAACGAGGCCTACGCTTCGTAAAGGTTCTCACTCTAGCTACGTAAAAGACTTACAGCAAAGCTTAAAAGATGTGAAGTATAACACATCAGTTGATGGAATTTTCGGTACGCGAACACAAAACGTAGTAAAAGAATTTCAAATCGACCACAGCTTGTCTCCAGATGGTATTGTTGGTCCCTTAACATGGGCAGCTTTAGATGAGAACAAGGTAGAAAGAAAGCAATTTCCTGTCAGCACAGCTATTACATTCGGTAAAAAAGAACTCGGTGACAACATTGTCTTCAGTACAGACGACCGCTTACGGAAAGATAACAACGATAAAGCTTACTACAGATTCGTAGCAAAAAACAAAGACTGGATGGATCAGGGCGGATCAGGTACCATAGGGTGGTATCATATTTACAAAAATGGAGATGTGATTGAAGCATCCAATTAAACCTATTTACAAATAACGGTTCGAAAAAAGCCTTCATAATCACTCTTTTGAGTGATTTACTACTTCTCTTACAGAATGCTAAAATTTAAAGGAATCATTCCGTAGGTATTTTACTTGAACAAGAACAGCTTTTTCTCCCCGCAGCTGTTCTTGTTATTTTTTAATAAAAATGAAAAAAGCAGCATGCTGAACATTCCACACGCTGCTTTTTGCGATTACAGGACTACTCTGCAGGTCGAGGTCCTGCTTCTCGTCCTGAGCTCTCTACCGTTAGTATTGGTCGAACGGTGATATCTTCATTTACACGAATTTGACATGATAAGCGCAAGTGATCTTCAATTGAACTTTCTGAGTATGCATTTTTCTCTGCGTGTGTTAAATCACAATATTCACCTTCAAGCACTTCTACCCTGCAAGTCGTGCATTTAGCTTTCCCGCCGCATCGATGAAGAATATTTATACCGTTGTCTTCGAGTGCCAAGACAAGCTTTTTTCCTTTTGCCACTTCAAAACTTCCGTATCCTAAAACGGTTACTCTTGGCATGTATCTCCCTCTTTCCCTCTACTGTGTACAAGCGATTTGAATTATACTATATGCAGTTTCTTTTTATTGCATGCCTAAATAAGTTGCAATCCATTTACTGATTGCGACGTCTGTTTGTACGTTACAGGCCCCTTTTACATGCCTAAATCCAATTAAGAAGACCATCGTTTTGTAATACGGCAACTAAAACGACAATCCCAAGTATAATAACAGGTATCAGTGCTTTTAAAATTTGATACTTAGATAATTCTATACGTTGAGGCTCCTTTAACAAATGACTTTGATTTAACTCAGTATTGTTTTCACTTTCTTTATGATTCATGTTCCTCTGCCTTTCTATTTTTTATAGTGCGGTTCATATCTACTTCTGCTGAAATCACAAAAATAGACACAGAATTTCTTCATAAAAACCATCTTAACCTTTTTAAGAACATGCTATACTAACAATTCTATTTTAAAAGAAGTCCCTATCATATGTTTCAAACAAATTCACCTTGTTTCTCCTTTTAATAGCGTCAGATCAGAAGACTAGACTTTTTCACATCACTAAGTGCATGAGCAAGGTCGTTATTTATAATCAAAAGTAAAACCCCATAACGAGTCATGGGGTTTTACTTCGTACGTTGGTTTTTTGGAATTTTAATTTGTTTAATATCTCCCAGCACATAAATATAAAAAATTAAGCCTAGCAACAATACAATTCCTGCTACAATAAAGCTTAGATTAAAAGAACCAGTTTTATCCAAAAGATATCCCGTTAAAGCTGTAGCTATAATTCCACCAAACAAATTATTAGCTAAATTAACAATAGAACTGAGAAGAGAAATAGAGCCTGCAGGCGCAATTTCAGCAGAAATTGACCAGCCGATTGGTGCCGTTGCAGATATACCTGCCAGTCCAATCGAGATACAAATCATCGCTACTACAACACTATTGGTGAAAATAGAGCCTAAAAAAACAAACCCTAAGCATAATCCTACAACAATGATCGTGCGATATACTTTTTGACTGTTATATCCCTTTTTTATGAGGTAATCAACAAGCCAACCGCCAACTAAAATGCCAGCAAATGTAGCAATTAGCCAAGGTACTGCCGTAAGCAGACCCGATGACATGATATCCATACCGTATTTTTCTTTTAAAAAAGTTGGCAGCCACGTTAACAGTAAATTAAACGTATATCCATAGCCTGTAAACCCAATCATTAGCCCCCAAACTTTTCGATTCGTAAATAATACTTTTAAGGTATGTAAAAATTTTGATGTTTGTTCATCGTTCGCATTTAGATTATTTTCTTGAATATACTTCAACTCATCATCTGATATGCGTCTATGCTTTTCCGGTTTTTCGTAATAAAACCAAAACAGCAGCGTAAACAGCACGTTTATAATTCCAATGGATAAAAATGCTGTGCGCCAATCAAATTTGGTGATGAGAAACGCTACAAGAGGCGCGCCAAGTACATTTGAAAATTTGGCCGCTGAATCAAACAAAGAATTTGGCAAGCTTCTTTCGTTTGGAGGAAACCATAGAGACGTAGCTTTTGACGCTGCTGGAAATGCTGAAGCACTCATTATTCCTATTAAAAACCGGACGATATAGAGAAGAAGTTTTCCTTGCAAAAAAGCCATCGACATCGTTAATAAACTCCAAATCACCATACCAACTCTTGTTACCCATGCCACTCCGAATCGATCAAGCAAGCTTCCGGCAGGTATTTGCATGATCGTATAAGAATACGTATAAATAGAAAAGACAATTCCGAGCTCTGTTCCCGTTAAGTGAAATGCATCTTGTATTGCAGGAGCGGCCACTGACACCGCTACACGATCAAAATAATTTAAAATAATCATACTGCTTAACAAAGATGAAATGAACCATCGTGTGCGTCCTGTTCGCTTTACTGTATGTTCACTCATAACTAGCTCCTTTCATCAGTAGTTTGTTCGTTTTATTACCGTAGCATTCTACTTAATACCACAACTTCTTTTGAAAGGAACATACGTTTTCTTCATCCATCATGCAAGAAATCTCTCATGATAAAACATAAAACAAGAAGTAAACAAAAAGAGATTGAGTCATAACTAAATCAATCCAAACTACAGACAAACAGATAGGGGAAAGGAGATCGTATGAATCACTGGTTATACCGCTAGAAGCCACCACCTACATGAAACCTGCGTTCACCATAACAATGAAAAAATCCGAACGAGTTGGATTCTCAATCAAGAATCTCGATTCATCGTTCGGATCTTCCTTCACCTAAAATACTTTTGTACTAGCCTCTTTTTTCGCTAACAGTCTATTTGGTTGAAAGTTCACTTTCGGTTACCCACTTGTGATTTTTCACTTTCTCTCCGCCGTTACTCGGCGTGTAGTCTACCATGTACACCGTTGTTTTTTCGGCTGAATCAATCGTTGCTTTTGCCCCTTTCATACCTTTCATATGATCTGCTTCAAGCGTTACTTCGCTACCTGGCTTTAACTGCTCGTTACCCGCATCTTTTATTTCTTCTTGAATAACCCACTTATGATTTTTTACTTTTTTTCCGCCAGTCTTTGGCGTATACGAAACGGTATAGGCCGTAGTGTCGTAAGCACCAACAATCGTTGCTTCAGCCCCGTTCATGCCTTTCATATGATCTGCTTTTATAACGGCTTTATCTCCAACTTTATATGTTGGATTCTCAGCTTGCTTTAATCCTTTTGGAACCTCTCCTGAACTAGAGTGATTCATTTCTGAGTGATCGTGCATGGATTCGTTTTTGTCAGCTGAAGGCTTTTCATGACTAGAATCGTTTCCGCATCCGCTTAGTCCAATAATGACAGATGCACCAAGAATAAATAGCTGTTTTTTCATAACAGTCCCTCTTTTCTACATTATAAATTTTTGTTAAAGAACTCTCTAATCTATGGAAATGATCGATATCCTTTTCTTTATTGTAGCCAGACTTTGTGCAGATTTTGTGAAGATACGAGCAGTTTGGTAAAAAGAATTCCTTTGCCTAAAAAGACCTGCGTATGAATCACTTACCACAAGGAGAAAGTATAAAAATAAAAGGAGGAAAGAAACATGCTAAAAATACGCTTTGCTCTGTCCTCACTCTTACTTGCAGTTAGCTTGGTGATGGGAGCCCCCTTTGCTTCCGCACACTCCACGCTCTCATCTAGCGTACAAAAGATAGAAGTAACGTCCATTAAAATGAAAACGCTCAAAACATTTATCGATGAACAAGATATGAATGCATTCACCAATAGTA
This sequence comes from Priestia megaterium, assembly GCF_023824195.1. Classification (NCBI taxonomy): domain Bacteria; kingdom Bacillati; phylum Bacillota; class Bacilli; order Caryophanales; family Bacillaceae; genus Priestia; species Priestia megaterium. The sequence continues at coordinate 1,992,371 of NZ_CP085442.1, read as the reverse complement.
TAAAAAAGGCACAGCATATGAAAATTCTCTTAGATGAAGAATCTGCTGGGAGCATCGATTGTAAAATGACCATTACCTATGGAGATGGTTCTAGCCGTCATTATTTCATTTGGATTATGGATGATGGACGTGATGTGTTAATTGCTCAGCAAAAGCATCCAGAAGACCTTCATCTTAAAGGGTATGAATTGAATCAAAAAAATTCCTTGTACCTAACAAAACTGCTAAAGAATATTCTTTAGCAGTTTTGCTTTTGGATCACTTTCACCGAGAGTGGCTCGATGACTCCAATATTTTTTAGTTTATATTGCCCACATAGCATATACTGCTATGACTGCGAGCACGTACAAAATAGCTGAGACGATCCACTTTTTCATATCTTATAGCCTCACTCTCTGCAATCGCAGTGCATTTAATACAACCGATACAGAACTAAAGGCCATCGCAGCTCCAGCGACCCAAGGGGCTAACAGCCCAACTGCTGCAATTGGAATACCAAGCGTGTTGTAGCCCATTGCCCAGAATAAGTTTTGCTTAATATTAGAAATCGTTTTTCTACTCATTTCAATCGCATCTGCAATGCTCATCAAGTCTCCTCGCATCAGGGTAATATCAGCGGCTTCCATCGCTACATCCGTTCCTGTTCCGATGGCCATTCCAATATCAGCTAACGCAAGTGCAGGAGCATCATTAATACCGTCTCCTACCATTGCGACTTTTTTACCTTGCTGCTGAAGCTTTTTCACTTCTTCTGCTTTGCCTTCTGGCAACACTTCTGCTATAACGTGCTCAATACCCGCTTGCATCGCAATAGCCTGAGCTGTTTGACGATTATCACCTGTAATCATCATCACTTCTAAGCCCATTTCTTTTAACGTGGAAACTGCTTCTTTAGAAGTCGCTTTAATGGTATCTGCAACAGCAAGCATGCCGGCATATTTTCCGTCAAGAGCAACGAGCATAGCTGTTTTTCCTTCTCGTTCTAAATTTGTCATTTCTTCTAAGGCTGTATCAATATTCACTTTATACTGGTTCATAAGCTTTCTTGTTCCCACTAACAGCTCTCGCTCTTGTACAGTTGCTTTTACTCCATACCCTGGAATAGCTTCAAAAGATAACGGATCTTGAATCTCTATACCTTTATTTTTTATACCTGCTACGAGTGCTTGAGCTAGAGGATGCTCCGATAAACGCTCAGCCGATGCAACTAACTGTAATAGCTCATTTTCTTCGTAGCCTTGTGCAATACGTACATCGGTTAACTCAGGGGTTCCATTTGTAACAGTTCCCGTTTTATCTAAAAGAATCGTATCGATTTTATGCGTTGCTTCTAAATGCTCGCCGCCTTTGAATAAAATACCAAATTCTGCTGCGCGGCCCGACCCCGCCATAATGGAAGTTGGAGTAGCTAAGCCTAAAGCGCATGGACATGCGATCACTAGTACGGCAATAAGCTTTTCTAAAGCCGGTGCAAATTCGCCAGGCGCAATCCAAATATACCAAACAAAGAAAGTAAGAAGAGCAATTCCAACTACAATTGGCACGAATATACCTGAAATATAGTCAGCTAATCGCTGAATAGGCGCTTTAGACCCCTGCGCTTCTTCTACTACTTTAATAATTTGCGCAAGCGCCGTCTCTCTGCCAACGTTTGTAGCTTTTATTTTTAGAAAACCATTTTTATTGAGTGTGGCTCCGATTACTTTATCTCCAATGTTTTTATCTACCGGTACGCTTTCACCTGTCAGCATAGACTCATCTAAAGCTGATTGCCCTTCAATAATCTCTCCGTCTACAGGTACTTTTTCACCAGGTTTAATAAAAATAACTTCGCCTTTTTGCACTTCTTCCACTGGAATTTCAACTTCCGCTCCGTCTCTTATTACAACGGCCGTTTTAGCCTGTAAGCCCATCATCTTTTTAATTGCTTCTGAAGAACGGCCTTTGGCGTTTACTTCAAATAATTTTCCTAAAAGAATAAGCGTAATCAATATAGCGCTCGTTTCATAGTAAAGCTGATCCGTATGAGCAGATGACCCAAGCGATTTAAGAGAAGAGTATAGACTGTAGAAATAAGCTGCGCTTGTGCCTAGTGCTACTAAAACATCCATGTTGGCGCTTTTGTTACGCAGAGCTTTAAATGCGCCTACATAAAATTGCTTCCCTACCACGAATTGAACAGGCGTAGCTAAAGCGAGCTGAACCCATGGATTCATCAGCATATGAGGTAAAGGAATAAACGACGTAAACGTAAAATGGCTAACCATTGCCCATAATAACGGTACGCTTAAAATAAACGAAAACCAAAATTTTCCTTTTTGTTTACTCAGTTCTTTTTCTCTGTAGCTTTGCTCTTCTTCTTTTTCTTCCGACTTTAGCTTTGCTCCGTATCCAAGCTTTTCAACTCGCTGCATTATATCTTGCGGAGCTATTTGAGAAGGGCTGTATTCAACAGAAGCCGTTTCTAAAGCAAGGTTAACGCTTGCCTTTGTCACGCCTTCTAATTTGTTTAATCCTTTTTCAATACGAGTCGAACAAGCGGCGCACGTCATGCCCGTAATAGCAAATTCGGCTTTTTCACTTACAACTCCGTACCCAAGCTTTTCGATTTTTTCTTCAAATGCCTGTGGATTTGTTTTATCCGGATCAAATATGATAGTAGATCTTTCCAAAGCCAAATTCACGTTTGCTTCTTTTACACCTTCTATTTTTTTTAATCCTTTTTCAATTCGGTTAGAACACGCTGCACATGTCATACCCGTAATTTGCAAGGTGGCTTCTTTTTGTTTGTCACTCATCACGTTTCGCCTCCTGTTATATACCTATAAGGGGTATATATTTTTCCTAAATCAAGCGTGCGGAGGTATTCGCACGCGATGCTGTTTATGCTACGTCATAACCTTGGTCATCAATAGCCTCTTTAATATCTTCGACCGTTACTTGACTTGGATCAAATGCAACTGTTACTTTTGCATCTTCTAAGCTTACTTCTACGCTTTTAACGCCATTAAGTTCGCCTACGCCGCCTTCAACAGCTTTGACACAATGACCGCAAGACATTCCTTGTACTGATAATGTTACGTTTTCCATTTCTAGCATCTCCTTTATTTCATTAATCGTTTAATGGTTGTTAATAATTCATCTACTACTTCTTCATCACCATCTTGCACACGTTCTACAATGCAATGCTTCAAGTGACCTTCAAGCAAAATTTTACTTACACTATTTAAAGCAGACTGCGCAGCTGCGATTTGAGTAATCACGTCGTCACAATACGTATCTTTTTCAATTAATCCTTTAATTCCTCGAATTTGTCCTTCAATTCGATTTAATCGGCTTGTTAGATTTTTTTTCACTTCTGGAGAATGGTGACTTTTTCTTTCACTATTTATCGTACAACATTTTTCTTCACTATTCATGTGATTCGCTTCGACCATCTAACATCCTCCCTTCATGACTTCATCATACTATACCCCCCTACCCTATGTAAAGAGAAAAGGTGACTTCTGCTTACTTTATCTTTTCACCAATTTCGATAGCTATGCTCATATCATTTTCAACTAACATCAACCCACTTATAGCCTATTCCCCATACGGTTTGCAGGTATTCGTCTACAGGAAAACCCGCTTTTCTAAGCTTATCCCGAACATTTCGCACATGGGAGTCAATAGTACGATCTCCAATCTCCGCCTCATATCCCCACACTAACACAAGCAAGTCGTCTCGGCTGAACACACGATTTAAATGCTGAAGAAGTAACCCTACTAATTCAAACTCTTTAGGCGTCACTTGAATGTGCTGATTTTTATATTGTAATACGTGGTCTTCCTTGCTCCATACTAACCCTTTATAGGTGATTTCATTCTTTTCTTTTAAGGAACGTCTAAGAACCGCACTGATGCGTGCAACCAATTCTTCTTCGCTAAACGGTTTAGTAATATAGTCGTCTGCCCCTATATTTAATCCTTTTACTACATCTAACGTTTGGCTGCGGGCTGTGAGCATAATGACTGGTATATCAGACATTTTTCTTACTTCTTGGCAAATTTCCCACCCGTCTTTGCTTGGCATCATAATATCTAATAACATCAAATCTGCTTTGTTACCTTCATAAAGATAGCGTAGCGCTTCTGTGCCCTTTTCAAATTTTATACATGTAAATCCGTTTGGCAGCAGATAAAGTTTTAGTAAATCCAGCATCCTTGCTTCATCATCCACTAATAAAATAGTTGCCATCCTATCCATCCTCTCTTAATACAATCTCTACAGTCGTTCCTTTTTCCATCTCGCTTGTGATTGTTATTTCCCCTCCATGAGCCTCTATTATCTCTTTTATAATTGATAAGCCTAATCCGTAACCTCCGCTTTTTCTCGAGCGGGATTTTTCCACTCGATACAGCTTGTCAAATACGTAAGGCAGATCTTTTTCTGGAATGCCTATTCCTTGATCTTTAAGAGTTATTGTCAATGATTCAGCTGATTTTTTTACAATTAAATCAATTTTAGTCCCTTCTTTTGAATATTTCATTGCGTTATCAAGTAAATTGATAATCACTTGCTGAAATCTTTCAGGATCTAGTGAAATGTAAAGACCTTGAGGGCAGCTTATGTCCAGCTCCATCTCTTTTTCTTTTAAAGCTAAATTAAAATGCGCGCATATGGTGTGCAAATATGTAGCCAGTTCTACTTTTTGTTTTTGAATAAAAAATGTATGCTGATCCAGCTGCGCCAGCTGAAACAAATCTTTGACTAACTGTGAAATTCTTTCCGCTTCTTCTTCCACAATAGCAAGATATTTATCACGTTCTTCTGTTGTATTAGAAGGCCTTCTTGCTACGTCCGCATAGCCCTTTAAATACATCAAAGGAGTTTGAAGTTCATGTGAAATGCTGCTTAAAAATTCATTTCTCTCTTTTCGTAACCGCTGCAGCTCATTCGCTAGCGACTGAATGGACATTCCTAATTGTCCGAGTTCATCTCTTGAATGAGCACCAAGCTTTACAGACAAATCTCCTTGACTCAGCTTCTCGGTTGCTTTTTTCATCTTGATTAAAGGAGCGGTTATAAATTTAGACAGAGCAAAAATAGTCACAATCGAAAATAAAATGGAAACAGCTCCCGCTACGTAAAAATGATGCTGTAGTCTCGCAATCATTTCGTGAATATCATTTGTGTTTTTGAACATATAAACGGTTCCGAACTGCTGACGGCCTTTTTTAATAGGTGATGCTGTGGCGATATAAGGTTTGCTTTTCCAGTCGCCTTGCATAATTTCACCTTTGTATGTAAGAGACTTTCCTTTCCATTTCTCTACTGCTTTTCTTGCACCTTGAATTAAAGGCCTGGACGAACTGATAATTTTTCCTGTTTTATCTGTTATGACAACATCAGTTTCTGCTTCAGATTCCATCAGTGCAACATGGTTAAGCGTAGCCGAATCATGATGCTTCTCTAATACTTCCCGGTGACTGTTTCCTCTTAAACGCAAACTTTCTAATTCCTCTGAAATTCGTGTGTTGGCAAGACCGCTATATAAGTAAAAAAAGAGAGCGGCTTCAATTAGTAAAATGAACATTAAAAATAAGAGTCCAAGCTTAATAGAAATTCTATTCATTTATTCACATCCTTTGCTTTCATTATAGAAGTAATAGTTGAAGAAACTGTGCAGAATACAAATGCGCCACAAAATAATTATCTTTATAATACGAAAATTCCCCCAATAAAAAGGTTCCTCTGTAGATACAACTGTACTGAATTGGTCAAATAAGCGTTATTCTCTGACATTTTACCATAGGTACACGGATACGTACGTACGCAGAACAGCATTTCAATGAACAAGAAAGGAATGTGAATGATCCCTATTGATACGTGTAAAAATGAAGGTTCTTTTAACTATCATTATTAAGCGAACTCTTTACTGTTTTTCTAATAAAAAAAGGTTAATCAGCAAAAGCTAATTAACCTCGTTAAATAGTGCAATTTCACCCAGTTCTCTCAGCTGAACTGTCTCTTGTTACCTGCAAATTTCCGGAGCGTTTTAATTTGTTCCACCCTACTCTTGTTCCTTTTAATGCAGCTAAAACTGCCTTCCAAGCTACCCATAGTAATAAGTAGCGATACACAATTCTTTGTATCACTAGAGCAATCAATGCTTTACTGCTTATTCGCTCTAATCTAAAGGCCACTAAGCAAACAAGAAAATCAACAATAAAGTAGCACCCGTATAGAAGAACCGAATGTTTCACATCTCCAGTACATAGCCTCAAAACAAATAAAAGGTCTAAAAATGGTGCAAATAAAGGAAAAATGAATTGAAACAGCAGCATATTAGGAAGAGCCATAAAACCTAATGCTTTATGCTTGCGCCCTCCAAAAGCTCTTTTGTGCTTCCACAAGCACTGTAAAGTCCCAAAGTTCCAGCGATGGCGCTGTTTGAGAAAATCTTTACGCTTTTCCGGTGCTTCTGTATATGCACTTGCTTTCTCTTCAATTGAAATTTTATAACCGCTGCGCAATATACGCAGAGACATGTCTGTATCTTCAGCTAATGTATCGGCCGTAAAATATCCTAATTCTTGAACAAGTTTTTTTCGCCATGCTCCTATTGCGCCTGGAACAACCGTCACGCAATTAAGCATGGAAAAAGCACGTTTCTCTAAATTAAAACCTGACACATATTCAATATGCTGCCATATTGTTAATAAATTACGGACATTTCCTACTTTGATGTTCCCAGATACCGCTCCTACTTTTTCATCGTTAAAGTGTCTCACCATAAGCGATATAGCTTCAGGTGAAATAATGGTATCGGCATCAATTGACACAATAATATCTCCTTGTGCTTTTTGGATACCCAAATTGATCGCCGCAGCCTTTCCTCCGTTTTTCTTTCGAAGAAGATGAAACTTGTCATTGTTTTTAAAAGCTTCAGTAACAGCCTTTGATGTGCCATCTGTTGAACCATCATCAACCATAATAATCTCAAGGTTTTGATATGAACTCTTCAACACCGATTTAATTGTCCTGTTTATGACATTCTCTTCGTTGTATGCAGCGACAACTACGCTGACTAAAGGCTGATATGAAGCATCAAACTGCAGTTTATCAGCTTTTCTTTTATGTTTAAGAGCAAGATAAAATACAATAAGCAAACGCAGTGTAAATACAATTAATGTTCCATAAAACAAAACGAAAAAAACAGTATGTAGCGCAGCAATATTCGCTAGAATCAATTTGATGTTTTGAATAATCGGATTCTCTGCTTTTAAAACGGCGGGCATTGTACTTTCCCTGCTTTTGTTCGTCAAATCCCCTGCTGTTACAAATGTATACCCTTGCGCCTGCAGCTTTTCAATGATTTGAGGCAGTGCTTCTACTGTTGCTTCTCGGTTTCCTCCTCCATCATGAAGTAAGATAATATCACCGTTCTCTGCTTGCTTCATCACACGGTTTACAATTTCTTTACTATTTTTAGCTTTCCAGTCACTCGAATCAATATCGTAGTTAACAGTTATATATCCCATCTTCGTCGTATCCGCCATTTTTTGAAATGAAGCTGGGTCATATACCGTTTCATCGTAACCATTATAAGTGTTTTGATTATCTCCATACGGAGGCCGATATAAAATAGATGAATGACCAGTTATACCTTGAATGACTCGTTCTGTTGCATTTACTTCATACTTTAGCTGATTTTTAGAAATATTGATTGTATTTGGATGGAAAAATGTATGATTTCCAATTTCATGACCATCTTCATATACTTGTTTAACAATATCTTGATGAAATACTGCATTTTCACCAATCATAAAGAAAGTAGCTTTTACATCATGGGCTTTTAAAATTTTTAAAATTTTCTCTGTGTATTCAGGATCTGGCCCATCATCAAATGTCAAAACAATTTCTTTGTTAAATATTTTGCTCAGCCGCTCAATCTCAGGAGCTTGCGGCATTGCTGTGTACTCTTCCCCTGAAATAAATCCTTTCGAATCAAAAGCAAAACGTCTTTCTCCTGAAGAAGCCTCTGTTTTTGCATGAAGTATGCTTCCTTCTCCATAATTGTAAGCAATTTCTCCATTTTTGACAGTCTGAATCTCACTTACTTTATGTCCTTTTACTACATCCCACACAGACGGGTCTTCCGTTCCCAGTCTCCATAAAGCAACTCCTTTGGCACCGCTTGATGAAGCAGCTTTCCACTGGTTATAAAATGTCACGCTGTCCAAAAACCATAGCTCATGCGTACCCGTTCCGTCTTTATAATTTACATACGGCGTTTTGCTTTTATCATCCCACTCTACATTCAAGTGGGCTTTTTGAGCCATTCGCATGACGTCTTCAAATGATACAACCTCTCCGCCTTGCTTGCTCTTTTCATCCCAGTCATATCCATAGTTTCCAAGACTAACAATCATCTTATCTTTTAACGATTTTGATAAATTGTTTTGATACCAAGAAAATGAAGCAATAGGACCCGGGCTTTGAAAGTGCTCGTCGTACATCATTAAAATCATACGGTCATTATACTGTTCTAAACGGCTATAATCGAATGCTTTATTAGCTGGAGGCACATCCATAGTTACCATTAACCCATCTTCATGGAAGGCTGTATAAAGTTTCTTCATAAAGTCTGTTAGTAAATCTCTGTCGCTGCTTTTGATATTTTCAAAATCTATATTTACCCCATCATATCCATTTTCTTTAATTTGATGATGTAAATTATGTATGAGTTTGGATTGTTCCTGAGGAGATTGCAGCAAGCGGTGAACCGTTTGCTCATCCCATTTTCCATTTGACTCATTTGTCAGCAACGGTAAAACCTTTGTATGATGCTTTTTAGCAAAATCTCCGATACCTTTTTGAACACTGCTTTTTAATTCCAAGTTCGAATTTAATGAAAACCATTGAGGTACAAGAACGTCAATTTGGTCAATATTATTTTTTAATGAACGTTCACTATTTTTATCCCAATTAACATAGAACGCATAAAAATCATCTTTGTTCACAATCCGGTTTTCTAAAAACTTTTTATGAGACTCATCTTCTGAAAAAGAAGAGAGCTGGCCGCTATCGTTATCGGACGGATAAATAGTCGAAAATTCATTCTTTTCTTCAGTCCCCCATGTTGGCAAGACCGGATTAAAGTGAAGACTTAAGCCTGAAACGAAAGCTGAAAAAAGAGTAAAAATGATTACGAGTATAAATAGACTTATAATGATATGCCATCGTTTTAGAGAACTAGTCTCAAAAATGAATTTTTTCTTACTTTTGTCCGTGTGCGAACCAGCCGTCTTCTCACCTCGCCTGTTCTTTTTGTTGAATCGTGTTGTTTGCACATGCATACCTGCTTTCTATCCTTTTTAGCTATGATATAAAGGAAAAAACGTTTCTACCTCTGTTTTTATATCCTCTACGTATTTTTATCACTTTCTCTACACCTTTTACTTTGTTAGGAGAAAAAAGTGTAGAGATCGCGTTGTTTTTGTAAAAAGTCATATACTCAAAAGAGCGAAAACTTTTATACCCCTGTGCGTCTGACACTATAAGTTTTTCTGCAAACAAAAGGATAACAGAAGTAAATCAAGCGGTATATATGCTAATTTATCGAATTTAGAGATAACTTATGGAAGTGTAAGGCTTTACAGCTATATCTTCTTCTAGGTCTTATCTCGTCTTATTAGTTATTTAGACATGTATTTTTTCATTTTCTTAAAGCTTTCTAATAAAAGTAGTGTATTGCTTGGAGTTTTTACCGTATTGAAAATTTCCAACCAGCTAAAGCACTAGACGATTTAAAAGGCGACACAGATTAACTCATAACAAAAAGCATGTTCTCCAAGGAGAACATGCTTTTTATTTAACAATGATAACAGGACATTCTGCGGATTGAGCAACTTCGTGACTTACACTTCCTAAAAATGTCTCTTTAACAAAGCCCTTTCCTTGACTTCCTATTACAATGACGTCTTGTTGATTGTCATGTGCGTATTCGATAATCTTCTTTGAAGCGGTGCCCTCTAAACCGTATGCCTCATATGGAATACCTGATTGAGTTAAATGATTGTGAGCTTCAGATAAAATATCGCGGTTTTCTTCTTCTATCAGTGCATCTAAGTCAACGCTAAAAACAGGCTGCTGCAAGTGAATTCTTTCCTTAATATGTACAATTGTCAGCTTATTAGCATTTACGCTTTTAGCTAGTTTACTTGCATGTTGAAGAGCACGAATAGAAGGTGCGGAACCGTCAAAGGCGACTAAGATTTTATTATACATATAAAGAACCCTCTCTTTTTTTTGTTCTTTCGTGATGTATTACTATCTAGATGCTGTAGATGATAAAGCAAAAAATAATAAAGTAAGAGACTTCCTGGTTTTTGCTTTATCATCCATACTATACTTTTACCGCTTTCAGAAAAAACAAAACATTTATCCGTTTTTTTCCATATAAAAAGCCTTTGCTCACTAAAAGCAAAGGCTGATTGTTTATGTTAGTAGGTTATTTAACAAACTTCTTTTAACTCTTCAGTTAAACGTAAAAAAGTTTCTTTATCTCTTTTTTCTAAAGACTGATCAATTTGCAGTAAAAGCTGTGCTTTTTTAAAGTCACGAAGAGATTTGTTTAGCACTAGTTGAGCTGCTGTCGCGTCTGATACTTTTACTTCTTCTTGTGTCATTTTGCGGGACGTATAGTTTTCCATTACAAGTCAACTCCTCATCCTTTTCGCTATTATATAAGAAATCATATAATTATTCAAATATTTTTTCTTATTTTTCATTTTAAATTTGACCTCCAAAAAACGAGATTGAGACATCACGAAATCAATCCAATCTAAAGATGAACAAATGAGATAAAGGAGCTAGTATCGATGACTTTTTATACCGCTGTTGATTTCCGTGCAAGACTTTGCTTTCAGCGGGCGGCCGATGAGCCTCCTCGTCGCTTACGCTCCTGCGGCGTCTCATCTGTTCCGCTTTTCCCGCAGGAGTCTTCGCCTTGCCCTCCGATCACCAGCTAAAAGCAACTAAACAGATGAAACCTACGTTCACCATAACAACAAAAAAACGAACTAACAATCAATAATTTCGATTATTAGTTCGTTTTGTACTTTGACTAAAATACTTTTGTCTCAGCCTCTTGTTATCACAACCACTCTGGTCGTGAAGAACCTCGAGGAACGAGAACCGTCTTATATTCCCCTGGAGTTTCCGACATCTCGATTTGTTCTGTAAGCCCTTGGTACAATCCTAAAGGTGTTTGGGCTGTAAAGAGATCCGGTGCAATGTACTCGTGCTTCTCTGACGAACCAGCTGTTTGATGAGCGTACGCTTTGTCATAGATGCCCATTGATAAAATCCATAAAGATACGCGATCCAATGATACACGCACACGGTAGCTGCCTCCTTCTTTTGCTCTTCTTTCCAGTGCCATTAAAGCACCGACTTCAAGCAACCAAGAAACCGCATAATCATTTACAACTACGATAGGAGGCAGCTTAGGATTTTCTGGCGATCCTTCTAACGCCATGACTCCCGTTACACTTCCCGCTGTTTGATCAAACCCATTTCTTTTTGCCCACTCTCCTTGCGTTCCGTGCAGGTTAACCGTGCAGTGAATGATTCCTGGTTTTAGTTCTGCACACTCTTCAGCTGTTAGACCGTATCTCTCTAGAAACCCGTATCGACGGTTCGCAAAAAAGATATCGGCTCCTTTTAGAAGTTCAACCATTTTTTCTTTTCCTTCTTTTTCACCGATATCCAGCGTTGAAGAGCGCATACCGACATTAGACGTAGCGTAAATCGTATCATGCTCCCAATCGGTTGGCTTCCAAATATTTAAGACGTCCGCACCGTGTAAAGCGAGAGCTCTACCAAATCCTGCTCCTGCAATAACATGACCAAGCCCTAATGCTCGAATACCATCTAGCGGCGTTTTAGGATCTTTTGAAAAAGGAATCGGCTCACTTTCTCCAATCTTTTCAATTTCAATTAAAGGAAGTTGCGCTACTTCTTCATACACGGACTCATTCATAAACTCTTCAATTGTCCGCACAACAGGCATGATAACTGCTCGCTCCGCTGCAGCTTTTTCTAATTCTTCTGCATTCCATCCGCGAATTGCTTTTGCCACTGCATCAGGGTCTTCTATACAATTTAACAGCTTTAGCGTTTCATGCTTAGAGCGTGGATATGGATTCAGCGGCATCACCCATTTGTCATCTTTTGTTTGATAAAAGCGAAAGCCTAATGGGTTATATGGATCATTTGCTTTACTTGGTGCGTACCCATTAAGCTTTTCCCATTTTTTATCGTAAAAAGGTGATAATCTTCGAATAGCTTTTCGTAAATCCATATGAATATCTTGACCTTTTCCTCCGCGTATTCTCCAAATTTTTGAGACAGCTACTGATTTAGCAACTAGTGCAATAGCTGCTGCTGAGGCAAGGCGCAGCGTACTAGGAACAATCGGATCTTCTCCGTAAAACGTAATGTTTCCTCCGCTGTCTTTTGCTGATAAGCCGACTCCTTGAAGCACATTTTCTAACTCTTGATAGATATCAAAATCACTATTATCCGTTAAACGATTTTCATTTGCTTTCACAATAGATTTTGTTAGCTGACCTTTAGTAATGTCGCTCACGTATAGTCCCTTCTTTCCTAATATAATTACCTCTACAATTACCTCATTATGTCCCTGCTTGCTGAAGTTATGCCCTCATCGAGTTAAAGCAAAACACTTTAAATATAACCTTTACGTTAACGTTAATATTATCTTAAAACGAATGTATCATATATCACTTATGCGAACAAATAATTTGTTTCATAGACAAACAAAAGCGCTTTATGTTTTTGTACATAAAACGCTTTTGTCCTACTTCAAATTTCCTTTTTTGAACTACTTTTCGATTGGTTTTTTTAATGCATGTAAATTTTCTTCTGCAGAAAGCATGACTTGGTTCATAATATCTTCCGCATCTTTAATTGCTTGATTATAAAAGTGAGGGCCGATATGTTCTTTAATAAACTCTAATACATTTTCTGCTGCAAATTCACTGATTTCTTCATCTCGTTCGTTATAAAAAAACGTTTGAATTTCATTCAGCATTTTATCTTTATCTTCTTTTGAAAAATTAATAAACATAAACAAAACTCCTCTTTACATTGATATCTGTCTACCTGACATCATAGCAAGAGGAGCTGAGAAAATGCAGTCTTTTTTTCTTGTTATTTTTGTGTACAATGTTTGTGCTGATTTGAATTAGCTAGACACTTTCATAGCCGGTTTTTCTTTTATGCCGCTTGAGCGCTTTTTCATATCCTGTAAAATCTCTAAATATCTCTTTTCAGTCAACTCATATTTTGCGAGTGGGACAAGTGATAACAAGCAGAGAATACCTGGAATCATCGTAAAGATTAAAGCGATCCAAATGAGCGTGCTGTGTGACTGAATTTGATTTGGCACATATCCTACTGCTGAAAGAATATACCCCCCTACTGCTCCGCCCACTGCTGAAGCAACCTTCGTTTTGAAGATATTCGTAGAGAACACCATTCCTTCCGCTCGGTTTCCGGTTTTCCATTCGCCATATTCTACACAGTCAGCAAGCATAGATGTTTGAGCAATGTTGCTAACTCCACCGCCGAAAGAAGCTAAAAAGCTTAAAACCATCACCGGCATAACGTGAAAACCAGTTACAAACATTGTAAGAGTAGCTACAGCATTTAGGGCAATTCCCCATATTGCTGCACGTTTCTTTCCAAATTTATTTGAAATAAAAGGAGACGCGATCGCTCCTAAAATTTGTGCTGTAAAAAATAAGGTTAAATAAAGAGACGCGATATTCTCTGCATTTAAATTGTATTTAAAATAGTAAATAGAAAAAGTAGTTCGAATCGTTAAAATCGTTTCAACTAAAAGCATCGAGAAAATCAGGTAGCGCAGCGGTTTATTTTGAATAAATAAGTTCCAAACTGCTTTTGGCGTCTGCTTTTCCTGTCTTTTTACGGTATAGGTTTCTTTTACTCCTGAAAATGTAATAATCATTGTAATCATTAAGATACACGCATAAATAAGACTAAGCATAAACCAATTTCCAAAATAATGAGCTAGTGGAAGAGTTAATAAACTAGCAAATAAAGAGCCTACTGCTGCAATGGTTCTAGGAAAAGCCACTACTTTATTTCGTTCTTTTACATCTTGTGTAATCGTTGCCGAAAGCGACCAATAGGGAATATCCATGATGGCAAAACTTGTTCCCCACGCGATATAGGTGATATAAGCATAAATTAATTTTCCTGTATGAGAAAGATCAGGACTAATAAAACACGCGACTGTAGCAACGGCTGCAAAAAATCCGCCTATTAAAAGATAAGGCCTAAACTTACCAAATCTCGTTTCTGTATTGTCAACAATCATTCCGATAATAATGTCTGCAATTCCATCCCATATCCTAGCAATAAGAAATAAAGTTCCTACAGCTGCGGCATTTAATCCTACACTATCCGTATAAAAAATCATTAAATATGTACTTGTTAACGCATAAATAATATTGTTTCCAAAACTCCCCATTCCGTATGATAATACGGTTTTTAGAGAAACTTTTGACTGTACCCCCATGCTCATATAACTTAACTCCCTTCTCCTATAAAACGCTTTTATATCATTGGTGACTAGAATCTCATTGCTTTATGAGATTCTAGCCTTCTATTACGGCTGCATATTTTCCACAACTCGACTTTCGTAAGGCTGCAGAACAATATCTTTAAATACTTTTACTTCTTGCGTATGATTCATGAGGAAGTAATAACTCTTCTCTCCAAGCTTACGAGGATATACTTCAATTCCATCTTCACTTTCCGTATGCTCAATATGCTGTTGTTTTACAATATCAAGCGCAATTTTTTCAAAAATCTGCTCCTCAATTCCACATCCAACATAATAAACCGTTCCGCGACCAAACTGATTTTTCGTTACAGCCGCTTGACTATAAAATGGATCATCATACTCATACAGCACTTCAGCTGTTACTGGCGTGATAATATCTCTCCACACGGAAGCACTTGCTTGTTCTCCTTCATACTGTCCTTTTCCTTTAATAGCTGCTTTTTGAGTAGAAGACAGTGCTTCCACTTCATGAATTTCAATTCCTGTTATTTCTTTTACATATCCCGGCAGCGTCTGTTTAAAATGAATGTTATTTTGTTTGTTTTTAATGCCGGTTCTAAAAGTAAAAACGATGACGCCTCCGTTTTCAGTAAATTCAGTAAATTTTCTACCTAGTTCTTCATCAATGATTTGCAAAGCCGGAACAACCAGTACTTTATAGCTTGAAAAATCTCTCGCAGCAGGAATAACATCAATAGGTGTATTCAACTTATAAAACGGTGTATATCCTCTAAGAAGCTCTTGCGTAAAGTCAAACCCTTCACTTTGCTGCTGAAAGCGCCATGACCATATATTTTCATAGTCATACAAAACGGCAACATTGGATTTAATATCAGACTCAAGTACATGTTCGTAAGTAACGATTTCACTAAATAACGACTGAACTTCTTTGTAGCGTCTTCCATAGTGATTATCGTGACCTACAACTCCATAGCAGTATTGCTCAGCTCCTCTTGTCATTCCGCGCCAACGGAAATACAGCATATTCGTACATCCATGAGCAAACGCTTGATAAGACCACATTTTTGCCTGATTAGGTCGCGGAAGATAACCGATGACATCATGACCTTGAGCACCCATTAATTCCTCTACAATCCAGAAGTTTTTATGTAACAAGCCTCTATTAAAATCATGTCCCAGTGCAATATGAGCCGGGGTGATCGGCTCAGTTTGACCGCCCCATACCGGATAATTGTCATAGGATACAAAGTCCATTACTTCGAGGTTTTCTTCGTGATCGAACCATTTATCAAAAAAGCCTCCTGATACGTTCGTTGTCAACAGCTGATGATCACCTTTATATTTCTTCACAATCGCTGTTTGTTCGTGAGCATATCTGTTTAATGAAAAAGAGCGAAAGCGCGCCCAGTCTAGCTTTAACGAAGGGCTGTGTGTTGTAATTGTTTTTACAGGCATAGGCACTTCGGTAAAGTCGTTATATGTTTGTCCCCAGAAAATAGTGCCATACTTTTCATTTAGCTCATTAATATCTTTATATTTTCTTTCCAAAAACTGCTGAAACTCTTTATGGCATTGTTCACAGTAACACATGTCACTGCCTTCATGGCCAAATTCATTGTCAACCTGCCATGCTACGATTGCTTCTTCTAAGCAGTAGTGCTTTACTAGTTGTTCTGTAATCTGAGCGCTATACTGCCGGTAAATAGGAGAATTAAAACAATATTGACGTCTTCCTCCAAATGCCCTGACCGCCCCATTTTCATCTTTTGATAAAATAGAAGGATATTGCTTCGCAAGCCAAGCCGGAAAAGTGGCAGTAGGCGTACCAAACATAACATCAATATTCTGGTTTTTAAGCTTTTTGATAACGCTATCAAAAAAGGAAAAGTCATATTCACCTTCTTTAGGCTCCATTAGATGCCAAGCAAACTCTCCTATTCTCACCATGTTTGATCCTAGCTCTTTAATGCCTTGGATATCTTCTTCTATCATATTCTCTGGCCAATGTTCAGGGTAATAATCGACACCGATGTACATTTTTCTCTACTCCTATCTATTTCTTTATTTCATTAAATGAACGTTTTGCTGCTACTTGTTAAGGTCTACTCGGAAACGATGATCAAAAGCAAAAAAATCACATTTATTTTCTTCATAAATAAATCTCTATTCAACTTTCAAGATACATACTTTCTAATCTTTTAAAACGCTTACAAGTTTATTTTATGAACTTTATTCAAAATATTCAATGGTAAAATTTTAGAGAAAAACATCCTTTTTTTGCTCTTCATTAAAAAAGATAATAAAACGCTTACAAAGACAAATGTTTTTATAATTCTTTTATATAACTTCCCCTACACTTCCCATATCGACATTTAGGTAATAAATTGCTAAGAAAATAATCGTTAAAAGTCATTTCTTTTACACATGTTATCTATTAATTAATACGAGTCATTTGAATCATCTATAAAATAGCAGAAATTACAGAGCAGTTTTTTACCATTATTAACACACAAACATATCATTTATTGATTCCCGTGCAAGACTTCGCTTTCCAGGGGAAGCGCTGAGC